>JAQVCG010000143.1 GCA_028689875.1 Candidatus Rifleibacteriota bacterium
ATCCGATTATTTCGGGAGTTTGTTCAGCAGGGATTTGATTTGTGCGTAGTCGGGGGTTATGGGAACATATTCTTTCGGCTCTAAGCTCTTAAACATATTAGCAAGTCGTAATGAACGCTCTGTTTCAGATGGGTGGGTCGAGAAAATAGACATTACGGTACTCAGGTTCTCGTTTATTTTACTTTTTTGATCCTGACGTTCGAAAAATTTTGGAAAATGCGTCGGGTCAATGCCCGCACGATGCAAAATATTTACTCCGGTTTCGTCTGCTTCGAGCTCGTCTTCTCTGCTGTATGACAATTCCAAAGCCGATGCCGACAATTTGGCCAACACGCCTTCAATGCCGATTCCCGATAGCAACGCAAAAACCATGCTAACAGAAATGGTATTTTGAACGATTCTCACCATGGAATGACGATGAATAACGTGGGCACATTCGTGGGCCAATATGCCGGCCAATTCTTCACTGCTTTCGATATTTTGCAGTATACCCGTAAAAACTATCACATGACCGCCCGGAGCAGCCATCGCGTTAACCATAGGGTCATCTGCCAAGTATAGTTTAAATTTGTAAGGTGAATTTGAAATGCCGGATTCAACACGACGCAAAATTGCTTGTATATTGTCGAAAAGCAGCCCGGCTTCAATATTTTTTTTATCAGAAAGAATATTTTGGGCAGAAAGTTTTCCGATGGCACTCTCTTGTTCAGCGGGCAAATATGATACTATAAACTTGGCAAAGGGCTTAGAATAGATATAAAACAAACTGACACCGATTATTACCGAAAAAAACGCCAAAAAAATGTATAAACCAAATAGACGATTATTATTTTTATCTCTTCGAGATATATTGGCAATTTGCTTGCGATCTATACCATGACCGAAAGTTTCGCACTTTTTTAAAAACTTTCCCTTTTCTTCGAGAACAACAAAACACGTAACTTCTTTATCGTCGGTACAAACGGCATCGATCTGCAACTGCCGATTCTCGAAGCCGCCTAAACCGAATTTTGCTTTTTCATAAAATGCTGAATATTCTTCGCCATTTTCTGTGACAAATCTTATGTCGTCAAAACCAAGATAGATTTTGACGACATAATTTTCGTGTCCGGATGATAAATAAAGACTTCCGGTAAAATATTCAGATTCTGAGGATTTTATCATTTAGGTCCAATAAACTGCCTAATCCACGCGCCAAATCCCGATGGATTTCGACTTTGAATATAAACATCACCGGGCCCTTTAACATGACAAACAAAACCTTCTCCGGATGTTAACGATGACATTATACCCGAAGTTGCTTTTTTAATTTCGTAATTGATACTTTCGCTCCAAGCAACCAAGTGACCATTGTCCACTATCCATTTTTCATTCGCGGCAAGAGTCTTTTTATAGATTCCGCCAAAACTTGAAATAATAAGCTTACCTCGACCCTTGGCTTTTTGTAAAAACAAACCTTCTCGACCAAAAAGGCCTTTCATGATTCCCTGAGAGACTACTGTCATTTCTACACCTTTTTCAGCAGCTAAAAATGCGCCTTTCTGCAAACAATAACCAAGCCCGCCGTTAAGCTCTAACACTGCTAAATCACCGGGTTCAGAAGGTGAAACAAAGACTTCTCCTTTGCCTCCGGTCGACTTTAAGGTTTGCAAAAACATGGACTCACCGGTAACAGAACGTTTTAACATTCCCATAACCCCGCCGGTAGCCTTACCTTCAACCGACACATTGCTTCCCATGGCAACCATTGCGTCTGACTGAGCCTGTATTTCTTCGTTAGGTGCCAGTTCAACCTTTGCCATACAATAAGAACCTTCAAACATTAATTCTACTTCCACAAACACACCTCCTAATTTAGATACCTCATGGTAGTGTAGTGAAAAAAGTCACAAATGTCAAACCGGAATAGATTTAAGTGAGCTTATAATGCAATGAAAGCCAAATTCTATGAGTAAAAGCAGTTATACTACCGGGTAGTCTGACTGCTTTTGTATTTTTTTGATATGAGGGAGTTGAAAGAACTTACGGCATTTCTACGCCTTGAAACCATTTATTCCAGATGGTTTCAAATGTGCCGTCAGACTTCATTTTATCGAGTTTTGCCTGCCATTCACGAACAAGTGATTTAGGTGTGTTCAATGAAAAGGCAATATATCCCTTATAATCAAGTGCTTCTATGTTTTTAGTTAAGTTATTTATATTTATATTATTTTCGTTGGCCAGCCACTGCACGTCGACATCGGTTAAAAGAAGCGCTTCGACTTCATTGTTTATCAGCTGATTAAAAGCTTCTTCCGAGGTAATTGCAGTTGCTACGATGTTATTGAAGTTTTCTTTTATCAGAAAGTCATGAGTATACCAGTTTTTGGGAGTTGCCACAGATGCGAGTGTTTTTGCTTCTGCAATTGTTGCAACAGTAATTCCGGAACTTTTTAGTGTATAAAAATAAGTTCTGTTAGAAGATATCGGACCAACCCATTGAAACATCGCTTCGCGTTCAGGAGTGCGGGCAGTAGTGAATACTGCACTATTTGGCAAATATTGCGGCTGAGCGTATGCGTCAGTCCATGTGGTTAGATTTACTTTATTTACATAACCGATTCTTGTTTGAATTTCATTAACCATGTCTATGGAAGAACCTTCAACTCTTCTGTCTAAAGAAACCCCGGTGTTATAATGGTAAGGTTTTGCTTCTTCGACAAAAAGTTGAACAGTATCCGGAAGATAATCAGCCGGCATTTGCGCAAAATAACGATACACAATTGCATCTCTGCTTTTATTTCGCATCATTGTTTCAATAGTTTTTTGACAGGCTTCCACAATACTGTCATTAACATCAAGCGAGAACGCAATGTAATAGAATATTGTCCGGTATCTTGTAACCGTTTGAACATTACTCATGAAGTATCCGGCAGGTAAGCGCTTTATCAAATGGAAAAAATCGCTGGCAATATATTGTATTTCATCGTTCATGAATGCATTAAGAGCTTCAGCGTAAGTGTTATAATATGTCAGATTTGTAAAACCGAGGTCTTCTAATGTTGTTGTTTCTAACCAGTCCTTCACAACAGCTATCTGCCCAAGTTCTTTTGATTTTTCAATGCTTAAGGGATACAAAGAATTTCCGTCGATTTTGGTAAATATGCCATAAATACCCTGACTTGTGGGACCTGCCCATTTGAAACTGTTTTTACGTTCTTCGGAGTATCCTACCGTGAGAAGTGCTCTGTTAGGTCCTTGCAAAGTAGCATTATATGCATCTGCCCAAGACTCACTTATGCTCATATCCATAGTAACACCAACATTTGCCAAAGCAGTTTTAGCGATATCAACATCTATTCCTACTATTTGTCCGTTATCTGTATAACAATTAGGCAAAAACTCTACACCTGAAGCCCTGATATTGATATCACCGGAGTGCCCACCACAGCCAACAACATTTAAGACGACGCAAATAACGAAACACAA
>JAQVCG010000144.1:0-1900 GCA_028689875.1 Candidatus Rifleibacteriota bacterium
GTTCGATTCCCGCCGCCTCCAATGCCCAAACCCTCGTCCGCTTTTGAAGCGAACGAGGGTTTTATGTTAAGAATTAGTGCTAATAAAACTTTTATTTAACTTCCACACCGTCTTTGTAGGTAATTTCACGTATTAATTTGCCATCCTCATCCCATATTTTGCTAACTCCATCTAGCTTGCTGTCTTTTAAAGATGTTACAGCTTTTAGCTGCCCGTTCTCATACCATTCTTTTAATATGCCATCTTGCTTGCCATCTTTGTTAGATATTTCAGCTTCTAGCTGTCCGTTCTCATACCAGCTTTTGGATATGCCGTGTAGCTTGCCGTCTTTGTAAGAATCTTCAGCTTTTAGCTGCCCGTTCTCATACCAGGCCTTGGATATGCCGTGTATCTTCCCTTCTTTGTAAAATGCTTCAAGTTTTATTTGTCTGTTCTCATACCATTTTTTTAATATGCCATGTCCCTTGTCCTCTTTGAAAGATGCTACAGCTTTTAGCTGCCCGTTTTCATACCAGCTTTTGGATATGCCGTGTATCTTGCCGTCTTTGTAATGTCGTTCATTGCTTAGTTGGCCATTTGCATGTGTCGCAAAAATCATTCCGGTATAAGGGGATTCTTCGTTAACAATATATATTAAGTCCCCTCTGACTTGTTTTTTAGACATTGGTTCTCGGCGACCTTCTCCACATCCGCTAACCGAGAAGATAGACAGTAATATCGTAACAGCTAATAATTTTCTCATGACCGTTCCCCTTGATTTTATTTCTTAATAATTGTTTCAAATACTAATTTATTAAAGGCCAACAAGATGGGTGGCTATTTCCCAAATCAGATTAGCCTTTGCTTGAATATTGGCGTTGGTTTGTTTTTGAAGCACAGTAATAGAAATTCTTTATCCTCTCCAAAAGTTTTGTGTACAACTTATTACTTTAACATGCTTTATTGATATAAACAATAAAGCTGCGAGACTAGTCTATATCAATAAATACTCATTACAAGACGTTGCGGTTAAATAAACTCTCTGTTGGTGGAGATCCCCTGTAAATAATCGCAAAACCACGATATTGGGGGTTCATCTGCCTTACATTCGTGACAGACACTGTGTGTGTTTGCCTGCGTATAAGCATTTAACTTAGAGCGTATATATATTTGGTTTCTTTTAATAGCGGACTTATGATTGAAAGCCGCCTCCAATGCCCAAATCCTCGTCCGCTTTTTAAAGCGAACGAGGGTTTTGTGCTTTTAGTAAAATGCTAATGAACGCGCAAATGATTGCATATCAGTCTTTACTTAACATAAGCGTAGGGTAGAGATGATAAGCTTCGGTCCGGACCTAAGACTTTACCCTCTATGTTGATGAAATATGTGAGGTTGTAGTCTAGCTTGAGCCATGCCAGACATTTTCTTTCTCTGGCAAAATTGCCGGCGAACTCTTTCAGCTGCTCCTCGGTTGTAAGCTCTTCAGGAATTTTTACATTTGCATAGAGGCAGGCAAAAATTCGGTACACCAGCACAGGCTTGAACTTTGGCAGTGTCTTGATTTTTTCGAGAATCTGTTTTCCTTGCTCAACTCTGCACTGGGCGCGGTCTGCCTCGGTAACCCCAAGGACGGCCATTATTTCTTGCAGTTTGTTGTTGTCGCCGCCGCCTTCTTCTGCTTCATTAATGCGGCGGATACCCTTGACGATATTGCGGTACCCAAGTTTTTCGGCGAGCTGCTTTGGGCTGAGGCCCATTGCTATTCTTCGATCTTTCAAAAGTTGACCGAACACGAATTCTAAATCTCTCATATACAACTCCTTTTAGCTGTTTTTATTAAGCACCCGCAATCTGGATCAAATCGGTGCGACTTATTAATAACATAAAAATTCAAAATGTCGCAACCCTGTTTCGAATTATT
>JAQVCG010000144.1:2000-3461 GCA_028689875.1 Candidatus Rifleibacteriota bacterium
TTTATGTACCGGGGGCGCCTAAAAGATAAAATTTGTGTTATAATTGATAGCATAATTTCGCACGAACAAAATTAACACCAGGAAATCAATGATGATAAACTCTGCTGTGAACGGTTTTAATATTAAGCGTAAACGCCTTACGGGGCTGGTTCTGTTGCTTGGCATGCTGTTCGTTGCCGGCTCGCTGCTGGCACGGGGGCTGACTCATAGTATTGCTCCGGCAACAAAAATGCCGGGCTTTTTTCTCACAGAAATCGGTGAATTGCAAGTTATCATGCCCGAATCCGGAAAAAGTAAGCATATCATCGTTGCTGTCGAAAAAAATGCCGACACCAAGGCTTTAAGTAGCTGTCTGCGCGGCATGTTTGGTGCGCGAAGATCCGTCAGACAGAAACCTGAACCGTTAGTAGCACAGAACAAATACGAAGAAGGTCTGGTGGCAATGTTCCCTGAACTGCAGCTGCTGACGATCAATACTTTCCTGCCGCAGCATATTCAGGAACGCTTCAACCGCAAACTCGATTTCGGCGGACCAAACTGCTTCAACACCGCTCTCGCCGCCACAGACGGCATCGACCGCCAAGAAACGCGGCATGTTTCCCTTAACGAATTCAAGGCTCGCCTTGGGCTGCTTTATAGCGAAATACAGACGAAAACTCCGGAACCGGGCGATGTGATACTTTATAATTCTTCCGATCACGGTGCAGTTTACCTTGGTGGCGACAGGGTTTTCCACAAGAAAGACCTGCACAAGGAATACTACTTCCGCACACCGAAAATACTCGAAGTTTTCTTTCCTGACCCGGGCGAATGGGTGCCGGGGCCGAACTACAACGGTCCCTATTCAACACCGGGCGATACGAAGGTCAGAAAAATGCAGATTTTCAGGCGTAATGCTGCCCCATTGCAGTCATGGAACGACGCGATCAAGGTCAGGCCCGAATATCCGGCTATTGCGCTCATGAAGAGCACTGTCATGAAGGTCGCCCCGGCCTGGAGCATAGGCAAAGTCATGGGCTACTGGAGCGAAGTCCTCACCGAGGAGCTTGCCGGGAAACTTCGTGAAACCATGAATAGCGACGCTGCCGGCCGTTTTCTTTACACCGAACTTGAGAGTGTCAGAGACCAGATTTTCATCACGATCGAAGACAATTATTTTACCAGCCCCTACGCCAATGGTGATAAGATCGCCAGAGAAATCTGGTTCACAGACAATGAATACGCACGTGGCCTGATCACAGCACTGCGCGATTCGTTCGGGCTGCAAACCGACGAAGAAACACTGAATAGCATTTGTGTGAGTCTGAAGGCTATCAACGGCGACTACCGGGGCAAATCTCTGCTTGCCATAATCAAAGCCGGCAAATAACAGCAGAAGAGCCGGCGTAATTGCCTCTCGGTAGGTAAATTAAGCAAAAAAAGGTGGGTTTTCCGGCTTTTTCAGCATGGAAAACCCACCTT
>JAQVCG010000002.1 GCA_028689875.1 Candidatus Rifleibacteriota bacterium
AGAGTTTTTGCAATAAACTGTTTACGTTGTTAAAGAAATAATGTACTACCTAAGGAGCCCGGAATGAAAGTTTTGTATATTACCAATGAATACCCCCCACACGTTTATGGCGGCGCCGGCGTTCATGTTGAATACTTAGCCAAAGAAATGGCTGCATTGGCAGCTGTTGAAGTAAGATGCTACGGTGACCAGAAATCCGCTGAAGACGATAAAATTGTTGCTACAGGCTTTGAATCAGCTTTTGGTTATCTAAAGGTTGACCGCGGCTTACAATCAGTTTTTAAAACCATCGACAGAGACTTAAGAATTGTGGGCGAAGGTATTGATGCGGATGTGGTGCACTGTCATACTTGGTACACTCATATGGCCGGAATCTGGGCAAAACTCAACTATGGTGTTCCTTTAGTAGTAACTACACACTCTCTTGAACCTCTAAGACCTTGGAAACGCGAACAACTCGGCGGTGGATACGACTTTTCTCTTTGGGTAGAAAAAACTGCAATCGAAATGGCTGATGCGGTTATAACTGTAAGCAACGGCACTAAAGCTGATGTTAAAAAGCTTTTTAACGTGCGTGATGATCGTCTTAAAGTTATCTACAACGGAATTGACACCGAAGAGTTCAAGAAAACCGATTCTGTAGAAAATATAGAAAGATTCGGTTTTGATCCGAGAGTTCCTTATGTTCTCTTTGTCGGCCGCATAACCAGACAAAAAGGTATTATACATCTTGTTAATGCTATCAAACATATAAATCCCGATATCCCGATAGTTCTTTGCGCAGGTGCACCCGATACGCCCGAAATAGAAGCTGAAATGGCAGAAGGTGTAAAAAAAGCATCAGAAAA
Source organism: Candidatus Rifleibacteriota bacterium (assembly GCA_028689875.1). Classification (GTDB taxonomy): domain Bacteria; phylum Muiribacteriota; class Ozemobacteria; order Ozemobacterales; family Ozemobacteraceae; genus MWDD01. Next base: position 849 of record JAQVCG010000002.1, read on the forward strand.
TCGTAAAAATGTATATTGGATACGCGAAATGGTTAACAGAAAAACCCTTATTGAGCTTTATTCTCACGCCGGAGTTTTCTGTTGTCCGTCTATTTACGAACCTTTCGGTATTATCAATCTTGAAGCTATGGCATGCGAAACCCCCGTTGTGGCAAGTGCAGTCGGCGGCATTCCTGAAGTAGTGCAAGACGGCATTACCGGCAAGCTTGTAAAGCTCGAACAAATGGAAGAAACTCCATTCGAAGCTAAAGTGCCCGAACAGTTTGCAAAAGATCTCGCTGCTTCTGTAAATGCGCTTATGTCAAACAACGAATTAAGAGTTAAAATGGCTGTTGCAGGGCGTAAGAGAGTTGAAGACGTATTTAGCTGGAAATCAATTGCTCAGCAGACCTTAGAATTGTATAAAAGTCTTATCGCGAGGAAATGATCTGATGGATAACAATATTAATCGAAAACGTGCATTAATTGAAAATATTAGACCCAACGTTGACGGCGGACTTTATCCGCTTAAAAGAGAAGTCGGTGATGAAGTTGAAGTGACTGCCGATATTTTCCGTGACGGTCACCAAAAGATTGTTGCCTCCCTTTTTTACGGAGTTGCGGGCAAAAATAAGGTTAGTATTCCAATGGAATGCATTAACCCCGGCTTAGATTTATGGCATGTTCAATTTAAAGCTGAACAAGTCGGCTTTTACGAATATTATGTTTCGGCTTGGTGTGATGATTTCGGAACATGGATTCATGATACGGCTAAAAAAGTTGATGCAAATGTTGAATACACTTCTGATTTACTTGAAGGGATTACGCTTGCAAAAAAATACACAGCCTGGTTAACCGGTAAAGACTCAAAATTTTTAAAAGAAAAAATAACAAGTGCTGAAAAAATGAAGTCAGATGAAGAAAGATGGCAGGTCTTGAGTGACAGCCTGTTGGTAAACATGCTCTCTGAAAATCCCGATCCTGCATCTGAAGTAAAAAGCAATGTCTATCTTGTAAGAGTAGACAGAGTGCGTGCAAGATTTGCAGCATGGTATGAGTGTTTCCCGAGATCTTGTGCTTTTGAGCCCGGTATACACGCAACATTCTTAGATGTTATCGAAAGACTGCCTCATATCGCTCAGATGGGCTTCGACGTTCTGTATTTTCCCCCTATACATCCTGTGGGCTCCACAAAACGTAAAGGACCGAATAACAGTTTAGTTTGCGGCCCCCATGATCCCGGTTGCCCATACTCAATAGGAAGCGAAGTTGGCGGCCACGATGCGATTGAACCACAATTAGGCACTATGAAGGATTTTGAAGCCCTTGTAGAAGCGGCTGCAAGATATAATATAGAAATCGCCTTAGATTTTGCCATTAACTGTTCACCGGATCACCCTTATTTGAAAAACCATGAAAACTGGTTCAGTAAGCGCCCCGACGGAACAATTAAATTCGCTGAAAATCCTCCCAAAAAATACGAAGATATTTATCCTATAAATTTTGAAACCGAAAAATTTATGGATATCTGGAAAGAAATGCTCCGACTATTTTTGTTTTGGGCAGAAAAAGGTGTTAGAATATTTAGAGTTGATAATCCTCATACCAAACCTTTTGCTTTTTGGAAATGGGTTATTGCCGAAACTCAAGCAAAATATCCCGATGTAGTGTTCTTAGCAGAAGCTTTTACTCGCCCCAGGGTTATGAAAGCTCTTGCAAAACTTGGGTTTACCCAGTCTTATAGCTATTTTACCTGGCGAAATGAAAAAAAAGAACTTACAGAATATTTTACAGAGCTGACTACACCGCCTGAATCAGATTATTACAGAGCTAATTTGTTTACAAATACGCCCGATATTTTCCCGCCGTTTTTACAAAATGGTGGAAGGGCAGCGTATAAAATCAGAGCAATTTTAGCTGCTACTCTTTCGACTGTTTACGGAATATTTCAGGGCTTTGAGCTGTGCGAAGGAATTCCAATCCCGGGCCGGGAAGAATATTTGAACAGCGATAAGTATCAAATCAGGTTCAGAGACTGGAACGCACCGGGTAATATCGTTGGTTACATTACTGAGCTTAACCGAATCAGACGTGCTAATATAGCATTGCAGGAATATGATAACCTGGAGTTTTACGAAGCAGAAAACGACAAAATAATGTTTTATGGCAAATCATTAGAAGACAATCATATTTTGGCAGTCGTAAACTTAGATCCGTTTGTAACTCAATCTGCTATTGTTCAGGTCCCGATAGAAAAATACAACATCAATCCTGATGAAGAATATCGTGTTGAAGACCTTATTACCGGGGAAGTTTATGTTTGGCGCGGTTCAAAAAACTATGTTGAACTAAACCCCGAAAAAGAACCTGCACACTTGTTGAGAATAATTAAGTAATTTTTACTTTTTGTTTGTGGCGTTGTAGCTGTCAGCTACGCGCCACAAATACCAAGTTGCAATTGATCTGTAGGGTTTCCATTTTTCTGATTGTTCCCTAAACTCGTTTATAGAGGGCAGGGTAGGGAAAGTTCCCATTAATAGCGCGAGCCCTTTTTGAAGTCCGTAGTCTTTTAGCGAAGTGACGTCTGCTCGCCCTAGTCTGAATATTAAAATCATTTCTACTGTCCAACGGCCTATACCTTTAATTTGAGTAAGGGTTTTAATAATTTCTTCATTGGCCATCTGTTTAATTTTATTTTCGTCGGGCAGGTTATTTGCGAGAGCAAATTCTGATAAATCTCTTATTGCGATTGCTTTGTTTCTTGAAAGTCCCGCAGCGCGCAGTTCTTCTTCAGATGCTCTTATGACATCGAGCGGTAATATTTGAGATGAACTAGAGAATAAGCGTAAAACACGTTTATAAATTGTTTCGGCAGCTTTAGCGGTTAATTGTTGGTATATTATTGATTCAATGAGGGCTATAAATAAAGAGTTTGAATTGTTTGGTTTAATTTCGAAATTTGGGATTGCTTTTATAATGGGTGTAAAACGTTTGTCAGTTTTTTTAATGTAGCGTAAAGCTTTTTTTATATCAATGTCATCAAAAGTTGATAATTCGGGTGACAATTCGTGCATTGTTTTACCTCACCCCACGAATTATATCATATTATTAACTTGAAAATCATAGAAATTACCTACAATGAGCTTAATTTATGGTATAATTTCAAATTATGACTAAATATTGTGTCTTATTAGTATTGTTAGCGGTATTTACTCCGTTATACTCAGGTGCCGTTTCTTTGACTTCGGCCGAAGTTAAGCTTGCAAACGACATTTCACTTTATCTTGACCAAAAACCGGATGAGCATGCTCTAAAGTTTTGCGAGTATGCGATTAACAGTGAGAGCGTTGTTTTAAGAGGATTAGCTGTAACAATTTTAAATAAGCATTTTGGCGACCCTTATCGTGCAGCATTTTTGAAAAGTTATACTCTAAATCCAAAAAATGACAATTTTGTGTGCGATAAAAAGGTAACGGTCAAAATAGAGAACTTGAAAAAATTACTTGAACCATACGAAAACATGCTTAAACAAATTGAAGATGTAAGGGTCCGCAATTTGTTTTTGTTTTATCATTTCAGACATAAAAATGTGCTAGTTCTTGGTGAAGCCAGAGAAGAACTGAGTCTTGCTCTGTTTTATCGTTTGGCTTTTTTAACAGAAGTTTTTGAAGATGAAACATATGTAAAACAGCTTGTTCAAGAAGCTGACAGATAATATAAGAGGTGTTTTATAATGGCTGAAAAATATATTTTCACAATGCTGGGTTTAAACAAGTTCTACGGAACCCGACAAGTGCTCAAAGACATAAATCTTTGCTTTTTTCCCGGGGCAAAAATCGGCATAGTCGGGGCTAACGGTGCCGGTAAGAGTACGATTCTAAAGATTATGGCCGGTCTGGACAAAGATTACAGAGGGCAAGCCGACCTTACCAAGGGCTATAAAGTCGGTTTTGTACCGCAAGAACCGGTTTTAGAAAAAGGTAAAACTGTCAGGCAGAACATAGAGGGCGCCTTTGCAGAAATTATTGCGATGATCCATGAATACGAAGAAATATCTACCTCAATGTGTGACTTAGATCCTTCTGAAATGGACAAAGCAATGGAAAAACTTGCAAAACTGCAAGATAAAATCGATGCTTGTTCAGGCTGGGATCTCGATACAAAGCTTAATGTGGCTGCAAATGCTTTGGTTTTGCCGCCCGATGATATGATTGTGGATGACCTTTCCGGCGGGGAAAAGCGCAGAGTTGCATTGTGTCGTGCATTGCTTGAACAGCCAGATTTGTTGCTTTTAGACGAACCTACAAACCATCTTGATGCGCAGACGGTTGCTTGGCTTGAAAATTATCTTAAAGACTATCCCGGAACAGTCATAATATCGACTCACGACCGTTATTTCTTGGATAATATAACAAAATGGATCCTAGAGCTTGAAGATGGTTATGGCATTCCTTTTGAAGGCAATTACAGCTCTTGGCTTGCACAAAAGCTTGAGATAATTGCTCAAAGCGAAAAGAAAGAGAGTGCCCGCAGAAAATCATTAGAGCGAGAACTTAAATGGATACGAATGAATACGGGCGATAGAAAAGAACTGCAGCGCGAGCGAATAGCCCATTTTGAAGATTTGGTTACCAAAGAAAAAGCCGCTGATAAAGGTGACGAAACTGTTATACAAATCGCACCTGCTGAACACTTAGGCGATTTAGTCGTTGATTTTAACTCTGTTTCAAAGGCTTATGCCGAAAATAAACTCTTAGACAACGTAAGTTTTTCTCTGCCAAAAGGCGCAATTGTTGGAATTATCGGGCCAAATGGCGCAGGTAAGACAACAATGTTCAAAATGATTGCTAAAACTGAAACGCCAAATAATGGCGAAATTGTCGTTGGTCCTACAGTGAAATTGGCATGGGTGGATCAACACAGAGATTGTTTAGACCCAGAAAAAACTGTTTTTGATGAAATAAGCGACGGCTTAGATGATGTACAGTTTGGTAAAATTAAGATTCCTTCAAGAGCTTATTGCGGACGTTTCGGTTTTAAAGGGCAAGACCAGCAAAAGAAAGTGGGCAATCTTTCGGGAGGAGAAAGAAACAGGGTTCATTTAGCTAAAATCGTTAAATCGGGCGGAAACCTTTTGATGCTTGACGAACCTACGAACGACCTTGACGTCTCAACTTTACGACTCTTAGAAGACGCCATCGCCGACTTTGCAGGCTGCGCACTAGTTATAAGCCACGATCGCTTTTTCCTTAATAGAGTGTGCACTCATCTTTTAGTATTTGAAGGTGACGCAAAAGTTAAATGGTTCGAAGGAAACTTCGAAGATTATGAAAATATGTATTTGAAAAAACTTGGTTCATCCGCTCAAGAGGGGCGAAGAGCGAAGTTTAGAAAGTTCTCTTTGTAAACATATTAAAGCTGTATCGTTTTAAGGAGGAGAGTAATGAGTAAAGTTTTGGTCAGGCGTTTAATTTGTTCTGTTTTGGTTTTGCTAATGGCTTTTGAGCCGGCAGTGCTACCCGTTTTAAGGGCTTCTGAGTATGATGCCGCAGTTCAAAGCATTCAAATAGATCCCGAAGAAGTCGGGTCTGTTAACCTTGAAGAGATAATGACGCCTGCCGAGCTTTTAGACGGTTTTTTCAATTTGAAAGGCAAAACGGCTGAAGACGCAGAGGTGCGTTCTTGGGCTGAATGGGGCAATACTTTGGCCGCTTCTTACATGGCATTAGACGAAGGAGCCGGCGACGTATTCACCTTTTATGATGGCTTGGTAATATTTAAAGATGCTGTTTCAGTTCCGAAAGATATTGCCGGAACTCTTACCGACATAGTTAAAAATACGGTTTTGGCAACCGCATTTTTGAAAACAAAATTGCTTAGCGATACGGGAACAAGAGCTGCGAATACGAGAAATGCCTTTAATGGCCTGGTAAGATTCAATAGCTTTGCTGAAAACGCCTCAAATTGGATATCTCAAAACAAAGTATTCAATTTTTTAGAGTTTTGTTCTGCTCCGTCATGCCCTGTCGACACGAAAAATGCTGCCAAAGGATTTGACGCATACTGGCGCTGGGTTAAAAAAGCTCCTGTTGAAGGCGAAGGGGCTGTAAATCTGAACAACGCACAGGGTGTCGCAAGAACTATTGGTATCGGCCTTTCGGTGCTTGGGTTAGCTTTGAGCTTATACAGTTATTTTTCTGCCGAAGATTTTGCCGGAGGCCGTCTCGGTGCTTATAATATGGTAAAAAAATCAATCAGCGTTGCTTTAGGTGTTTGTGGTATTTTAGCCATGTTTATACCCGGACTGGGGCAGGCAATTGCTATTGCCGCCTTGGTTATAGGAATAGTAACAATGATTGGTGACGCAATAGGCAAATTAAATAAGTGTTGGAAGCAGGCTTATTTTACTTCGGCCTGGTATTTATATGAGAATGATCCTGAGTATGTAACTTTTTACGATGAACGTGACAGTTTGCTTGATGAAGAAATGTCAGATACATTAGCTCTTATTCATAAGAATTACGCTGAATATGCCGGAGCTGATGAAAACAGCGAAGATGAAGTAGAAGCGCGAAATGCCAGAGTATTTAAAGCCCTTGAAAAACAAGGTGTTCTGACCAGTTATTATGCTTGCAAAGATTATGAACTTGATTCTTACGATTTAGATTATTTACAAAAACTTTGGAGTGCAAAACGCGCTTACATGGCTTATAAGCCCACTGAAGAAGAAGCAAAAAAAGCAGAGACCGCAAGCGGTTGGGACAAGTTTTGCAACTCAATTAACCCCATGACCCACATTAAATTTGTAGCTAATAAAATAGGGTCTCGCGATTATAACAAGCTGTCTAAAAACGAAAATCTCAAACCTGTATATTTTAACCCTGATTATATTTTGATAAAACGTTTCAGAAGCTACACAACCAATCGCGATTTGACCGGGCCTTTGCATCGAACTGTTGCTCTTAGAATAGAACAATCTCCATTTAACTATATTCCTCTGGTGGGAATAGATCCCGCTGAATGGAGCGATGAACTGCTCAGTTCTGCTTATTTGGCAGATGCCTTTATGGTTGGACAAAAAGAAATAGATGCTTTGTCTATAGTTATAAAAGAGCTTTCTTCTCAGGTTGACGATAAAATTGATACTGCTGAAGATAAAGTTGAACTCATCGAAAAAGATTTAAAATCTTCTGTAAAAGTGAAAAAAGCTCTGAGAGAATTACTTGAAAACTATAAAAATGATCCAGATAAAGTTTCTAAGAGGCTTTACTCGAAAATTACTAAAACCTTAAAAACTGATAAAGATTTTAATAATAAAAAAACACCTAAGAATATAATAAATGAATACAAAAACGAAATTGAACAGGTGTTGTTTTATGAGCCTCTCTCATTAGGGTATAAAGCATTCGAAATGGTCGCAGCCATGGATGCCGCCAAGCAGATATTAGACTCGGGCGCAATTGTTAAAAGTTACTACGAAAACAGAAAAGCAACTTTTGATGAATTTGACGAAAAGTTTAAAGATGGCCCAATTAAAGATTATGTAAAAGACGGCAACTTTTTAAACAATATAAAAGATAGCGCCGGAGAATACATACTAGACTGGCTGAGCGAAGATTATTCAACTTACGATAACATGAAAAAAGGTTTAAATTTGTTTAAGAATTCGGTTAAAAAATACGAAAACACAGTTGATGATCTTGATACAGATGATTTTATAGAAACTTTGAATGATTTAAATGCCCAATTAACTGATTGGCAGTCGCTCATTGAAGAATATAGCGAATACGCGGACGACTTAGAAATGAACGTTTTATTGGCCGAAGATACAGAATTTGCAAATAAAATATTCTTTGAATATAAGCTTCCTTATGAGCTGAAAGCGCTTGATCCGTCAAAAGAAATTGCAGAATATGTGGCAGAAGCGGCATCAAATTATTGAGGCCAAATTTCGGGATTAGGGCTTAAAAGCCTTAATATTACTTCTTCGAACTTAATTTGATATTCTTTATTAAAGTGCTCTTCAAGTCTGATAAAAGCCGAGCTTGAAGAGCCTTTAATTTTTATGATTAGCATAAACAGACACATCATCTCACGCTCACCCCATAGGGGACCCCGCTCTATATCAAGGGCTATGCCGTTTTCAAATATGAAGATTCCAAGTTCGTAAAGCCCAAACTTCTTAATATTTAAATCAGAAACCATAAAGTGAAAAGGGTAAACTTTTCTTTTGCACACGAGGTCTGCCGCATTGCCAAGCTCGTCAATTCCATGCAAAGATTTGGTTTCGATTGTTTGAAGCGTGGGTCGCCCTATAAGCGAAGATGCGCTTTTACGAATTAAATTATAACCGCTTATTACCTCAGAGGTGTTTAAACCGTTAATGCATATTTCCGGAAAAGTACCGTCTTTAATGTCGAAAAAATCGTGAACGCTATTCCAAAGCCATCCCATTTAAATTAATTATCCGATATTTATCTATTTTGTATTTTTTTATTACGGTTTCTACCAAAGACTCTCTCACAACTAACGTAACTTTCATTCCGCTGTTTAAGCAGTCTTTTATCAGCTGTGAAAAACCTGTCTCTCTTGATTCGAGATGCGCAACCTCATCAATATAAAAGTGTTTAACATTATTTGTTTGAGCTTCATTGAATATTCTCTTTGCAAAATCAAAACCTTCTTTGCAAAAACTGTAATTTTCATTAAGTCTTTCAGCCTCGTTCCAGTTTTCGGGCAAATGCTGGATTTTTCTGATAAATTCGCATTTTTCACCATTTGTAAGACGAACAAGGTCATAACCTATATGAACATTGTCAGGTGTTCTGACTTTAACGCAAGCAAAGCCATCGGCACTTCCTACCGGCAAATTTTGTTTTTTAAAGTCTTCTGCCAAAGAACTGGTTTTGCCTGAATTTACGCGTCCGGTAATGATTCGGTGAGTGTGTTCACCTCTGTTGCCTTCACTTAGCCATTCATAGATTGCTTTGGCAAAACCGTTTTCGTTATGATGAGGGGCCGTCTTATAACGCATAAGAATATCTTTAGGAGCATTAGAAACCGCATAAGCATCATTTGTCCACTCAAGCATTTCCATGTCGTTGTAATCGTTGCCTATGCTCACTGTTTGATTGTGTTTTATTCCAAGATGATTGCATAACCAGGCTGCGCCGTGCCCTTTTGAAACTCGTTTTGAAAAGACTTCTATCCAAGTAAATTCTGGGTTGATGGGCGAAGTTGTTCTAATTATGCTTAATTGCGGAAAAAGGTTTTTCATTTCTTCAATAATGCCTACTGCATCTTTGGAAATAGCCAAAAATTGTGTGGCGCTATTAAGTCGTTTTAGCTTTTCTTTGCTGCCTTTTTCTGCAAATTCTTTAAGATAAAAAAGTCTTGATTCAAGGTCAGAAGTTGCCACTGTTCCCGAAAACCAATAAAATTTATGATTATCGGGTATTGGAAAATGTACCGAAAAATCTATTTTTTTTTCGAAAAAATAGTCTGCCAATGGAATAATATACTTTTGTGGTATTTCGTGTCTGCAGATTATGTAGTCATCTTTAAAAGAGCAGATTCCGGCCCCTGATGAGAAAATTAAATAATCAAAAGGCAAGTCGTAAGCTATAACTTCGCGAGCTGAGTTAAGTGTTCTTCCGGTGCAAGCGGTTCTTACTATTTTATGTTGCCCCAAAAACTCAAGTGCATCAATATTTTCTTGACTGATTTCTCCGTCAGCGTTGAGAAACGTTCCGTCTAGATCTGTCAGCATCATTCCTTCGTATTTCATTTTATTCCTCATCAAGCAATATAAAACTTCCCGGCTGAAACGGAGCACTTAAATTAGGCAAAACTTTTTCGAGATAAATTCCGTATTTGGGATCATGCTGGTATCCATATGATGCCCTGATTGCAGTAGTAATAAAATGAACCGCACGATCAAGGGCGATGGGCAAGCTGTCGCCCTGAAGTAAACAACCGGTAACTACGCTTGTGAAAGCGTCTCCGGTGCCCGGGTAATTTGCGGGAACATAGTCGCAGCACACTTTCCAAAAATGTTTGGTTAAACTGCTATATGCATAAACATAGGTTTGCCGTTTTTTGTCAGAGCGGTTAACGTTAGTCATAATGACCGTTTTAGGGCCTTTATCGCTCAAACTTTTTAATATTTGTTTGATTGTTCGCTCTTCTTGTTTGGCTTTATATGGCATATCAAGCAGTGCACAAGCTTCGGTAACATTTGGTGTAATAACATCGGCGCTCAATATCAGGTTCTTCATTTCTCTAATCATATCTTCGTTCATAGAGCTGTATAACCTGCCGTTGTCGCCTAATACCGGGTCTATGACAACCAGTGTGTCTTTTTTTCTGAAAAAACTAATAAAATTTTTAACGACATCTATTTGCAGCGGAGAGCCTAAAAAACCGCTGTATATAGCATTAAACTTAACGTCTAGAGTTTTCCAGTGTTCGATTACGGCTTTCATGGCATCTGTTAAATCAAATAATCTGTAGCCTTCTATTTCTGTGTTAGAAGAAAGTAACGCAGTCGGAAGAGGACAAACTTGAAAGCCCATTGAAGAAAGAATAGGAATTACCGCTGTTAAAGAGACTTTTCCGAGTCCTGAAAGGTCATGGATAGCCGCAACCTTTTTGCATGGATTTTGAAACATATTTTTCTTTCGATAAAGGCCTTCGGCTATATAGCCGAAGGCCTTGTCAGATTTTACTACTAATCAGTAGGTGTGAACAACCATTCCGGATCTGAGTTTTGGTTCAAACCAAGTAGATTTCGGAGGCATTACTTCACCGCTGTCTGCTATATTCATCAATTGTTCGATTGAAGTCGGGAACATGGAGAAAGCTACAACGAACTTTTTGGAATCTACGATTCTTTCAAGTTCTTTGATTCCTCTTATGCCGCCGATAAAGTCGATGCGTTTATCGGTCCTCGGGTCGCCGATTCCGAGAATCGGTGATAAAAGGTTTTCTTGCATGATAGAGACGTCAAGGCTCTTAACGGGGTCTTTTTCGTCAAATGTTCCGGGTTTTGCAGTGAGCTTATACCAGGTTCCTTTGAGATACATCCCAAAAGTGTTTGCTGTTGTGGGCTTTTTATAATCTGCTTTTTCAACGATAAATTTTTCAGAAACTTTTTTAATAAATTCTTCGTCACTATTGCCGTTAAGATCCTTTACAGCGCGGTTGTAATCCATGATGTAAAGATGGTTATGCGGGAAAATTACAGACAAAAAGAAGTTGTATTCTTCATTTCCTGTATGGTTGGGGTTCTTTTCTGCTCTAAGTTTTGCTATTCTGGCAGCAGCTTGAGTTCTGTGATGGCCGTCTGCAACGTATAGAGCCGGAATTTTTGCAAATTCTTCGGTAATGCTTTTTATCCAAGAAGCATCTTTTACAACCCAAAGAGTGTGACCAATTCCGTCTTCAGAAACAAAATCAACATCAGGTTTTCCATCGGTTATTTTTTTAACCAAAGCATTTATAGAATCTTTAGCGGGGTATGTTAAAAATACGGGACCCGCATTCGCGTTTGTAACATCAACGTGTTTTAAACGATCTTCTTCCTTATCTTTCCTTGTGAATTCATGGCGTTTGATTTTTCCGTCCCAGTATTCCTGGGCGCTTGTGCAGCACATCAGGCCTATTTGAGTTCTGCCTTCCATTGTTTGTTTATAAATATACAAACAATCTTCATTGTCTCTTACCAAATAGCCTTTATCTTGAAACATTTTAAAGTTTTCAACTGCTTTGTCATAAACCCTCTGGTCATAAAGATCAATTGATGGTTCTAAGTCTATTTCAGGTTTGTTAATGTGTAAAAAAGACTCTGGGCTGCCTTTTGCAAGCTCTCTTGCTTCTTCAGAGTTAATTACGTCATATGGAAACGAAGCAACCTTTGATGCGAGCTCAACCGGGGGTCTTAAGCCTTTGAAAGGACGAACAATAGCCATTTTTCCTTCTCCTTGATGCATTGTAATAAATCAATGCTCAAATCCTATCAATTAGAACTCAAAGTGTCAACTGTTAAGATTTCTTTATTAGCATGACTTAAGAATATAACTCTTGACCATTGGTGGATTTGTGCAGTATATTTAAGAACGCTGTAAGAATTGAAAATAGAGTATAAAGGATGCTTATGACCCCTCATCTTAAATTGGAAAAAGGGCAAATTTCCCCTTACGTTCTTGTGTGTGGCGACCCGGCTCGAGCATTAGAGACCGCAAAGTTGTGTGACAGTTACGAAGAACTGGTATACAATCGTGAATATCGCTCTTTTAACGCTCTTTTTAATGAAGAAAAGATTACGATCGTTTCTCACGGCGTGGGCTCTGCAGGTGCTTCGATTTGTTTCAACGAACTTATAACTGCCGGTGCAAAAGTTATTGTCAGGGCAGGTACATGCGGTGCGCTTCAAGATTCCCTCGGTCAAGGCGATTTGATCGTGGCATCAGGTGCCGTCAGAGAAGATGGCGTTTCGCCGTTAATGGTCCCGTTGGCTTATCCGGCAATAGCTGATGCAGAAGTCTTGTGTGCCCTCGAAAAATCTTGCCGCAGCTTAAATGCTGTGTATAGCCGCGGTATCATTTTAACAAGCGACCTGTTTTATCCAAGTGTATTGCCTACTTCACTCGAAACATATAAAAATGCAAAAGTTGCAGGAGTGGAAATGGAATGCGCTTCTCTCTTCGTTATCGCTACATTGGGCGGTGTTCGCGCCGGCGCTGTGGCTACCGTTGATGGAAACCCATTAAAATGGAACGAAGGCGACTATGACCCTTACGGTGAAAAAGTTGCAACCGGTAAGCAGAAAATGCTGCTTGTGGCATTAGGTGCTTTAAGCGAAATGAGTAAAACAGGTTTGATTTGAACTGGCTTATTAACCAAATAGACTACATTTCCCTTTGGTTTGGAATGAGTTTTTTCTTCCTTGCCGGTCTTTGTTTTTTAGCTTCAAAAGAAAGACAGCTTACTTCAAAAGCTTGGCTTTGGTTTGCTCTCTTTTCTTTTTCGTTCGGAACAAAAAAAATATTAAATTTGCTTTCTTTTGCCCTTGAACAGACGGCCTGGCTTGTTCCTGCCATTGGTTTTTTCACTGTATTCTCATACTTTGCTTTGTATTGCCTAGGCGACAATTTACCAAAAAACCGCAATTATACAATTTCTAACAAACTTTGGGGTTTAATTGGCATCTTAATTGCGGCTGCATTTTATGTGGATTCAAAGGTTATTGGCTACTTAATATATTTAATATTGGCTTTCCCTGCTTTGTTTTTAGCCGCTACCAGACTGCATGAACAAACATTGATTCAAAAAAAGTATGCTAAATGGCTCAAGCTTATGACGTATTCGTTGATCGCATACGTCTTTGTTGAAGCCTATATTGTCTTTATTACCAGTTATTACTCAGTATCGTTTTCAAATACAGAGGTTTTCTATAATTACGGGTTAACAGTGTTCATAATTTTTTTATACAGTACATTGTTTTTTTTGGTAGGTAGTTTAGGTTATATTTTTAGTATCTTAAAAAAAGCTCCTGATAGTTTATATTTTAAAAAAATATTTGCATTTATTGTTTTGCCGGCACTGTTTTTTGTCGGCTGGTTTGCTTGTGAAAGCCGTGGAGAGCGGGCAGATGCTTTCTTTCGCGAAGATTTAATGAGAATAGGCGTAAGCATTGCGCAGACTCTTGATCCTGATGACATTGACAGTCTTAGTTTTAGTGGTTCGGATTATGGTGATCCCTCGTATGAAAGAATTTGTAAACTTTTAAGAACGTATAAAAAGCTTCACCCAAAAATTGGCGCAATATACACTCTTTTGTGCCGACGTGCCCATCTCATTTTTGGACCCGAAAGTTACTTGCCGACCAATATCATGGCTTCTTTGCCCGGTACAACTTATCTAAATCCCGACCCCGATATTTGGAAAGTTGTTGATGATGGAAAACCCATAGTAAAGTTTATTAAAGATGAATATGGCGAGTTTTTGACAGCTTTTGTGCCTGTTTTAAATTTAAGAAATAACATTAATCTTGTTGTTGGTATAGACGTTTACAAAAAAACTTGGCAAATCATGTTAAGAGAAGCACGTTTAAAAGTCATTAACTCAATTTTTGCTATTTCGTTCTTTTTATCTGTTTGTTATTTTTTGCTTCATCTAAGAGATTTATACAGCGTTTCCAGAAAGAATTTCTTTTTAAATAATCTAGAGGCCTTTATTGTTTTGTTTTTAGGTTTTTTGTTTATATACCTAATTGGCGACTATTCAAAAGACGCTGACAACTTTAAAGCCGAAAGAAGGTTTCATGCTCTTGCCAACGCAAAGATAATGACTATCAGTGAAGCTTTTTTACGCCTTTCCAGGACGCTTCGTTGGACAGAAAAACAACGATTAACTTGGATTGATAACCCCTCATATAGTAACTTTGTAGATTTTGTTGAGCCTGTTTCAAGGTATGCCAGGGGCCGAGTTTGGCAATGGATAGTTCCTTTTGGCGGTAAAAACAGCATAGAATTCGATAAAGAAATTAAAAAAGCTAATATCCCGGAAGGAGTAATAGTTAAAGCAGATTATGATCTTCCTTTGTTTTATCCTGTAAAATATGCGTTTCCACTTGAAGAATATCGCGCAGTCGTAGGATACGATTATGCCACAAATTTATCGGTCGGTTCGCTTATCGAAAAGATAGTCAAAACGAACCTGCTTCGCTTAAATCATGCTGCCGTGTTTCGTAACAGGTTTTCTCAAGTTTGCCTGATGGTGATAAAGCCTGTTTTTGATCGTAAAGAAAAGTTTATGGGTTTTTACTCAGCAATATTACCGTTAGTAGATTACTTAAATATAATTTTGAACGGAAAATATGATAATGAAGAAGTTATATTAGATATATTAGATGCAGACTCCGATAAAATGAAAAATGTGCTTTGCACTTTTCCTGATTTAAATAGCGGCGAGACCAGGGAAAAACCGGAATTCTCGACGTTATACCCCGCATTTATAATGGGAAAAAGTTTGGCAATAAGAGCTTATCCCGGTGTAAATTTCTCTGATTACCAAGCAGAAAAAGCAGAAGAAATATTACGAATTGTTGTGGGCGTCGGATTTACTTTCTTTTTCTTCATTTTAACTTTATTTTTGCGACAACGCCAAAAATTGTTCGACGACGAAATTGAAAGAAGAATGCAGGATTCAAATGAAGTAATTGATGAATTGTCAAATTACAATGTAATTTTACAAGAATTAAATCATAAATCTGAACATTTAGCAGTGTTATCTGCTTCTGCTAATGCGGCAAAAAGCCAGTTTTTGGCAAGCATGAGTCATGAGATACGAACTCCCATGAACGGAATAACAAGCATGGGTGAGTTTTTACTTGAAACAGAACTTACTTCTGAACAAAGGCAATATGTTGAAATTATTAAGTCAAGCTCAGAGAACCTTCTGCATTTAATTAATGACATTCTTGATTTTTCAAAAATTGAAGCGGGAAAAATGTCGTTCGAAGCAATTGATTTCAATTTAGTTGATATTATTACTGCTTCAGTAGATTTAATTAGGATAAAAACTACCCAAAAGGGACTCTATCTAAACACAAAGCTTGATCCAAACTTACCAACCAGACTAAACGGTGATCCGATGCGACTTAGACAGGTGATTTTAAACCTGTTGAGCAATGCTGTTAAGTTTACCCATGAAGGTGGAATAACCTTAGAAGCGATTTGTAAAAGCATTTCTGCAGGTGATGTCGAAATCGAATTCACCGTAAAAGACACCGGGATCGGAATAGAAGAAGATCGTATTTCTATGTTGTTCGATGCTTTTACACAAGCAGACGGAGCAACGACAAGAAAATATGGGGGAACAGGCCTCGGCCTCGCTATTTCCCAGAAAATTGTGAATTTGATGGGTGGAGAATTAACTGCAAAGAGCGAGTTCGGCAAGGGGTCGGTGTTTATTTTTAATATAAAAATGAAAAAGCAGAGCGATTCATACGTGCATAAAACCCTTACTGCGCTGAAAAAGTCGATCGAAATTTCTGAACATCGCAAAATTGCTTCGTCAGACCATATCAATCCAAAAGAGTTTAATATTCTTTTGGCTGAAGATAATCTTACAAATCAAAAAGTTATTGAGGCTATATTTAAAAAAATATCATACAATCTGGATATAGCAAATGACGGCAAAGAAGTAATTAAAATGCTTAGAGATAAAAAGTATGGGCTAATTCTAATGGATTGTCTGATGCCTGTATTAGATGGTTATCAAACAACAAGATTAATTAGAAGCGGTGAAGCAGGAGAAATAAATAAGGATATTCCTATAATTGCTATAACAGCTAATGCCATGACGGGTGATCGCGAAAAATGTGTCGCAAGCGGAATGAACGATTATATTGCTAAACCGATTCAACCTAGGGAGCTTATTTCTATGTTGGACAAATGGGCTAATATTGATGCTGGGGCGCATGGTAAAATCAATTTTTTAAAAAGTAAAAGTAATAGGGCCGAAAAAAAGTCTAATAAACCTGAAAAAATTAAAATACAACCTGTTGTTGAAAATAAAAACCTCCTTGTTTTAGATAAGGTCGAACTAAGAAAACGAATGTTAGATGATGATGCTTTGGTTAAGCAGGTTCTTGAGACCTTTAAGCAGAGCTTGCCGGACTTTTTAAAGGAATTTAATATTGCGGTTTTAGAAGAAAATCTTGAAAAAATTGCGGAGACAGCCCATACCATAAAGGGCGCTTCAGCGAATGTTTCGGCTGTAGCAATTAATAAAACAGCCTTGCAAATAGAGCAGGCGGCAAAAGCGAAGAACCTTAAGCTTGCTGTTTCTCTGTTAAAGACGCTTGAAAAAGATGTATCCAATTTTATAGATATATTCTCGGGACTGTGATACAATCTCCGCGACCTGATTACCTTGCGGAGACACAAAAATGACAAAAAAACCCGATTCACTGAGATTTATGGATGTTTTTAACATGCTGTTTGGCTCGATTCTGCTTGCATACGGCCTTGTAGCATTTAATACTCCAAACGATATAGTCCCTGCAGGTCTCACGGGTATCGCCACAATTCTTTATGCTTTTGCTAAAGTTCCTATCGGTATCACTCTTTTACTCGGAAACCTGTTTCTGATATTTTTGCAGGCCAGAATTATTGGCTCAAAGTCGGCCGGAAAAACTCTTTTCATTACTATTGTTACTTCGATTGCAATTGACTTTTTAATGAAGTATTCAGAATCTCTTAAAATTGTTACAAAAGATCCTTTGTTAGCATGCTTGTTCGGCAGCTTAATTTGCGGAACCGGCATTGCAATGACTTTCAAAGCCGGGGGAAACACCGGCGGCATGGATATTGTCAGCCAAATAATGCAGTTTAAGTTTAGAATTCCCATCGGTGACACTTTGCTTTTCGGCAATGTGCTGGTGACTGTTTTGGCCGGTTATAATTTCGGTATCGAAAAAGCTCTTTATAGTATGATCTACGCTTTTTTATCAAGCCGCGTAATAGACGCCGTACTTGACGGTGTTTCTATTTTCAGAACAGTATTTATTATAACAAAAGAACCTGACGTTATAGGCTGGGGTATCATAGAAGACCTGCGCAGAGGAGTAACTTCTCTGCAAGGAATCGGCATCTATTCAGGAAAGCCAGTAAATATGCTAATGACCGCTATTAAACGCGGGGAACTGAATATGTTAAGGCAAATTGTTTACAGATATGACCCAAAAGCCTTTATAATCGTAGGGGATGCAAGACAAGTTCTTGGGCATGGGTTTTCGAAGCTTGAAGATGAGGTGCGCTTTGATGCTATTGAAGTAGAACAAAAGAAAATTGAGAGCTTAGAAGGGTCGAATACTAATTGATATGGCATTGATCTCATTGCACAAGGTTTCAATTACTTTTACAGGCACCTCTATCCTGGATTCTATTGATTTGCATTTGGAAAAAGGCGAAAGAGTGGCTTTACTTGGGCGCAATGGTGCAGGTAAAACGACGCTTTTAAAAACAATAGCTTCTAAAATTGCTCCTGATTCCGGAGCTGTGCAAATAGCAGTGGGCTCAAATGTATCGTATTTTTCTCAAGATATTCCGGAATTTGAAAATGAAACCGTATTCGAAATAGTCTCTAAAGAGCTTGAGCTTAAATTGGCACAGACCCGCAATAAAGCGGATGAAGGAGATTCTTGGAAGCAAATTGACGAAGTTTATAAAGTCATTTCAAATGTTTCTTTGGTTCCTGAACAGAAATATTGTGATTTGTCGGGCGGGCAAAAGAGAAGAGCCTTATTGGCGGCCGCTTTGGTTACCAAACCCGATGCAATACTTCTTGACGAGCCTACAAACCATTTGGATATAGACACCATAAACTGGCTCGAAGATTATCTGCAAAGGCTTAACATAACAATAGTTTTTGTTACACATGACAGAATGCTTCTTAGAAAGCTTGCAAAGAGAATTGTAGAGCTTGACAGAGGCAGAATATACGACTGGGAATGCGACTACGACACTTTTTTACGTAGAAAAAACGAAGTTCTTGAAGCCGAAAGTAAAGAATGGGAAAAATTTGATAAAAAGCTTGCATTAGAAGAAGTCTGGATAAGAAAAGGCATACAAGCTCGGCGAACAAGGAACGAGGGCAGGGTGCGCGCTCTCAAAAAGATGCGCGAAGAAAGAAAGCTGCGTAGAGATAGAATCGGCAAGGTCAATATGAAAATTATTGAAGCCAAAAGATCAGGGCAAGATGTAATAGAGGCTTGCGATGTAACATTTGCCTACGATAAAACACCAATAATCGAAAATCTAAACGTAAAAATAACGCGAGAAGATAAAATCGGTATTGTAGGGGCGAACGGATGCGGTAAGACGACTTTAGTGAAATTGTTGCTAGGGCATTTGAAGCCATTGAAGGGTGAAATTAAATATGGAACAAACCTTGAAATAGTATATTTCGACCAACTAAGAAATAAGTTAGACCTCGAAAAAACTGTGTGGGAAAACGTTTGCCCACATGGCGACATGCTTCAGATTAACGATAAACAGATTCATATTATTACTTACCTAGAGAACTTTTTGTTCTCGTCAGAACGAGCAAAAACAAAGCTTTCAGTGCTTTCGGGCGGCGAAAGAAATCGAGTGCTGCTAGCTAAGGTTTTTGCGCGTCCCGCCAATATTTTGGTTCTTGACGAGCCTACAAACGATCTTGATATTGAAACCTTAGAATTACTTGAAGAACTGATTGCAGATTTTTCCGGAACAGTTTTACTGATATCTCATGACCGAACATTTTTAAATAATGTTGTTTCAAGCACTCTGGCTTTTGCAGAAAATGGTGAAATCAAAGAAATAGTCGGTGGCTACGACGAATGGCTAAATGAAAAGAAATTAGCAGTTCAGCTTGAAACGGCAGAGAAACAAGCACGGTTTTTATCTGAAAAAGAAGCTAAAGCCAAAACAACGAAAGTAAAGCTTTCGTTTAACGAAAAGAGAGAATTGGAGTTTTTGCCTGAAAAAATTGAAAAAATAGAAAAGGAAATTACTGATATACAGACAAAGCTTGCTGACCCGATGTTTTATAAAACTGGTGAAAACCCAAATGTTTTAAAAGAGAAAATTGAAAGCTTAGAAACAGAAATGCTCGAAGCATTTGAGCGTGAGGAAGAGCTAAAAAATAAAGCCGCGAATTAAGCTTTTTAATTCTATAAATACTGCCGATAAAACGCTTATATTTTTATATGAAAAGAGCTTTTAAATGGCATTCGAAATTAAAGATAAACTGGTTATAGCGGTCGCGTCGAGCGCATTGTTTGATTTAACAGATTCAGACAGAGTTTTTAGAGAAAAAGGCTCAGAAGTATACAGAAAATATACCCGGCAAAAACAAAATATACCACTTAAGCCCGGCGTTGCTTTTCCTTTTGTCAGAAGACTGCTGGCAATAAACAAACGCTTTGACCTTGCGCAGCCCATAGAAGTTGTATTGCTCTCAAAAAATGATCCCGAAACGGGAATGAGGGTTTTTAATTCGATAAATCATTACGGACTGAACATTATCAGAGCCGGTTTTTTGAGCGGAAAGTCGCCCATTAAATATATTCCGGCATTTAACGCAGCCTTATTTTTGTCGGGAAACAACGAAGATGTTAAAGAGGCTTTAAATGCGGGATTTCCGGCCGGAACGGTTTTGGGTGACGGTTCTGAAGATAACGACACTGATGATGAACTCAGAATCGCTTTTGACTTTGATGGCGTGATAGTAGACGATAAAGCCGAAAGAATATATCAAGAACATAATTTAGACGTATTTCACGAAAGTGAAACAAAAAATGCGTTGGAGCCAATGGAGCCGGGCCCGTTATTTAAGCTTTTTAAACAGCTTTCAAAGTTTCAGAAGTTTGACAGGATTCAAGAAATTAAAGTGCCGGGTTATAAAAGATTTTTGAGAATTTCAATTGTAACTGCCAGAAGTGCGCCCGCACACGAGAGAGCTATCAACACTCTGAGAAAATGGAGAATACTTGTTGATGAAGCTTTTTTTTTGGGAGGCATAGAAAAGGGCAGAATTTTAGAGGTCATGAGGCCACATATTTTCTTTGATGATCAAATGACTCATTTAAAATCTTCGTTAGGGAAGCACATTCCTTCGGTTCATATTCCATTCGGGATTGTTAACGATAAAAAATGAAATATAATCTGGTTCTCAAATCGGTTGTGACAAGCGCAGATGCTAACTTGCCACTGATAGATTATTTAGAGAAAAAATATACCTATAAAGACCGTGGATATTGGCAGAACAAAATTGAAACGGGTGAAATACTGGTTAACGGGTGCAAAGCTCCGGCAGAATATTTGCTGATGCCGGATGATGCAGTGATTTATACCATTTCAGACTATTACGAAGAAGATTTAGATTGCAATTATAAGATCGAATTCGAAAATCATAATATTGTTGTGGTAAGCAAACCGGCCAATTTGCCGGTGCAGACAACAAGAAGAATATATAAGCAAACACTGACGCAGCTGCTTAAAACTAATTTAAAACTGCCAAATATTTACCCGATTCATAGAATTGATCGTGAAACAAGCGGTTTGATAGTTTATTTAAAGAATAAGTTTGTGTCGGGGCCTTATAAAAAAGAACCCATAAAGATTTTGAAAGAAAAATATTATATAGTTGTGGTAAAGGGAATATTTGAAAAAGAAGAAGAATTTGTTTCGGTGCCGCTTAGAGAGGCGGCTGATAATGTTGTTAATTATAAAATGATTTATGATGAAAAAGGTAAGAATGCTGAAACGCATTTTTATAAATTAGGGGATGATGGAGAAAACAGCTTACTTCTGGCAAGATTGCTGACGGGCAGAAAACATCAGATAAGAGCGCATGCGGCGCATTTGGGTTTTCCTGTTTTGGGTGATAAACTATATTCGTTTGAATCTAAATATTTTTTGAAACGATGTGATGATGATTTAAGTGAAAATGATTTAAAAGTATTAGGGGCCAATAATCATATGCTGCATGCTTATTGCCTGATCTTAGACTTAGAAAAAAAGTCAGAAATAAAGGTTTTCTCAGAGCAGTTTTCTGATGAAATGAGAAAAGTTTTAAATAGGATTGATAATTGGGAAGCAAAGGCAAAAGATATTATCGAATTTAATGAAAAGTGCGAGATATGAAATTGAAATCTGTATATATAATAGCCGACATTGAAGGTTCGTTAGGGTGTCTTTCTAAGAACGATTCACAGCTGTTTACGTCGAGAAGATACGAGGTGTGCAAGAATTTAACCGAAGATATAAATGCTGTGTGTGAAAAGCTGTTTGAAAATGGCGTTGAAAGAATACGCGTTAAAGATTTTCATAGAACCGGCTACAATATATTGGCAAAATATTTTAACAAACGAGCAGAATTAGACCAAGGTTTCGCGGTAGGGCCTATTCCCGGTATAGGCGAGGCGAAGGGTTTTGATGCGCTTATGATGATTGGGCTGCACGCTGCTTCGGGCACTTCGGGTTTTTTGCCACATACACTTACGTCTCAGCTTGCAGCTATAGAAGTAAACGGTAAGATTCTGACTGAAGCGGAGCTGTTTGCGAGTTCTTTGTATGAAGAAAATATTGCTCCGGTGTTTTTTAGCGGCTGTTCATCGGCTTGTGAGCAAGTTAAAAATGCCATAGCCGATATTGATACTTTTGCGATTGATAAACCACTTGTTAAAAGCGTGACAGAAATGCGCAAGGAATTGGCAAACGCGGCGGCAAAGGCTTTGCAGAATAACAAAACAAAAGCTTTTTGTATGAAAGGGCCTTTCGAAGTAAAGTTAAACATGCGAGACGGCGAAAAAGCTGCTAAAAAGATAAAAGATGCGTGGGGATTTTCCCAAAATAAAAATGAAATTGCTTTTGAAGCACAAACATTTAACGAACTATATTGGATAATGCTTAAAATTGCGTATATGAGTCCGTTTATAGAAAAACATATTAAATTTATAATGCGGGCTTTTAACTTGCTTGGCAAGGCAGAAATTTCGGTAAGAGCTGTTTTAAAATTCTGAGTTAATTTGCTTTATATTTGAGTGAAATTGTGATAGGTTGCTCAATGCGTTTGCACAAGATAATAGGTGAGGTAGAGCATGGCAACCGAAAAAACTCATAATTGGAAATTTTTTAAATCAGGAAATCTTGTTCAAGTTTGCTTAGAGTCGGGTAAAGATTTAATAAATCTTGAAAATTTAGACCCCAAACTTTGGTCAGCAATGATGTGTCCGCAGACTAATATGGAATTCGATGCGAAAACGCTGGAATATCTAGATACGGACGGCGATAAAAGAATTAAAATACCTGAAATAATTGCCGCTGTAAAATGGGTTTGTTCGATATTAAAAGATGCTAATTCGCTTTTAAAACCGCAAGATAACCTTCCTTTAAGTGAAATTAACGATTCGGTTGCTGAAGGAAAACAGTTGTTAGACTCGGCAAAACAAATTTTGAGAAATTTGGGAAAAGCTGAAGAAACATCTATTAGCTTGGCTGATTTGGCAGACACCAAAAAAATATTTGCTGCAACTGCTTTTAACGGAGATGGGGTAATTGCGTCTGAACCGGAGTTTGAAGCGGGTATCGCAAAATACATTTCTGACGCTTTGTCATGTGTGGGCAGTGTGGAAGACAGAAGCGGCAAGCCCGGAATTAACTTTGATTTGTTAGATAAATTTTTGGCAGAATGCAAGGGTTATAGCGAATGGCATCAGGGTTCAAAGTCCGGCGAAATAATGTTTGCCGGCGATGCGTCAGCGGCTATTTATGGCTTGTATGCCGAGCTAAAAGTAAAAATTGAAGACTATTTCACAAGATGCAAATTGGTGTCTTTTGATAAAAGATACGAGCAGGCGGGGCAGACTCTTGAGGCCGAATATGCGGTACTTTTGAAAAAGAGTTTGTCGGGCAGTGCGGCTGAGTTAAAAGATATGCCTTTGGCTTTGGCAACAGAAAAGGCTGTTTTGCCTATGTATGAGCACGCTAACCCGGCTTGGTCGGATGCTCTTGTTAAATTTGCAGAAAAGGTTTCGGCTCCGATAGTTGGAGAAGGCAAAACGTTAAGTGAAGGGCAGTGGAACACTATTAAAGCTAAGATAGCGCCTTATGAAGGTTGGATAACGGCTAAAAAAGGTGAAAGCGTAGAAAAGCTGGGGATTGCAAGGGTTGAAGAGATTTTGAATTGCGGTCTGGATAAAGAAGTGAAATCGCTGATTGACCGCGATAAAGCACTGGAACCTCAGTTTAAGGTTATTTCTACCGTAGATAAGCTTGTCAGATATTACAAATATATTTATCTGCTTTTGAATAACTTTGCCAGTTTCTCTGATTTTTATAATCCCGAAAAAAAGGCTATCTTTCAGGCCGGAACACTTTATATGGACGGCAGAAGCTGCGAATTATGCGTAAAAGTAGATGATATTGGTGCGCACAGTGGTTTGGCAGCATCTTCAAATATCTTTTTGGCATATTGCAAATGCATTAAAAAAGGCACAAATGAAAGCATAAATATTGTAGCGGGCTTTACTGACGGCGAATCAGATGACCTTATTGTCGGGCGTAACGGCGTTTTTGTAGACCGCAACGGCACATACTGGGATGCAGTAATCAACAAGGTTGTTGATCATCCGATTAGTATAAGACAAGCATTCTGGGCCCCTTACAGACGCATGGGTAAAATGATTAACGAGCAGATCGAAAAATTTGCATCGTCTAAGGACAAAGATGTTACTGCTTCTTTTTCGGCATCTGTAGACAGCGCTTCTAAAGCTGCTCAAACACCGGCAACAGGGGCAGCGGGACAGCCGGTAAGCGCATTCGACGTTGGCAAATTTGCGGGTATTTTTGCAGCTATCGGTTTGGCTTTGGCAGCTTTGGGTTCAGCGGTGGCCTCAATTTTATCGGCGTTTTTAAGTTTGCTTTGGTGGCAAATGCCTCTGGCTATTTTAGGTGTTTTGCTAATTATTTCGGGCCCATCAATGCTTTTAACTGCTATGCGTCTCAGAAAAAGAAGTCTTGGCGGTATTTTGAATGCAAACGGTTGGGCAATTAACACTAAAGCCGGCATAAGCATTAAGATGGGTAAAGGCATGACAAGTGTTGCAACTCTACCTGAAAACAGTATTACAACCTATACGCATCCTTATGGTGAAAGCAAAAAAATCTGGAAAACGTTTTTGGTAATTATCATTATTGCGATTGCCTGGATGTTTTTTGCATGCAAAAACAACTCTTGCCCACTCGCTTCGTGTATAAAGTCAGCTATTTGCGGTGAAACAACATGTGGTGAAACAACAAAAGCTGAAACAACAACCACGGAAACTACAGCTGGGGAAACAGCAAGTAACAAATAAAAGGATATAAAATAAACGGAAACATCAAGATGAAAAACTTCGGTAAAATTATTATTGCTGTTATATTTTTGATGTTTTCATTTTTTATTTTTAGCTCCTCAGAACTGCTTGCTGCGGAGCAGGCTTTAAAGGCAAGTGATACAATCGAATTAACATTCTGGAACTTCTGGGATCCTAAGTTTATTTTGCCTGTAATAGAGCGGTTTGAAAAAGAAAATCCCGGAATAAAAATAATTAACGAACAAGTCTCTTGGAGTAATGGCTTAGATAAAATTATTATTTCTATGGCTAATAATATGGCTCCTGATATTTGTGAGATGGGCTCCACCTGGATGGGTAAATTCATGTCAGAGGGAGCTTTATTAGATATTACTGATAAAGTTTCTGATTTAAGAGATAAATACCTGATGTGGGCACCTGCCGAAATGAATGGGCGATATTACGGAATGCCTTGGCTGGCAGGCACTCGCGTTATGTTTTATAATCGCGAACTTTTTGCTCAAGTAGGCCTAGACCCTGACAAGCCGCCTTTAACTTGGCAAGAATTTATTGATGCCGCACGTTTAATTCATAATCCCCAAAAGGGCATTTATGGCTTTGGTATGAATGCAGGCGAAGGGCACATTCTATATAAAAAGTTTATGCCTTTTGTTTGGGGCAACGGCGGAAAAATATTAGACGAAAACGATAATTTTCTTTTTGACAGTAAAGAAACCAGAGAAGCATTAGATTTTTATTTAAAGTTAAAAGAATATAGCTATTGCGAAAAACAAGATCTGCTTGATGAAGCTTTTAAGAGAGGTAAATTGGGGCTTGCTATTTCGGGCTCATGGAACTTTGCGCGCTACCCGAAAGATGCGCCCAAACTTGATTTTGGTGTGTCTTTAATGCCAAAGCCTGCAAAAGACAAAGGTTTTTCAACGTCATTTTTGGGCGGCGAAATTTTGGTTCTCTTTAAAAGCTGTAAACATCCTGATATTGCCGCAAAATTTGTTCGCTATATTGTTGAAATGGAAAACACGATGCCCATAACCAAAGAGGCCTGGGTTAGTTTTCCGGCGCATCTTGACGCTTATAAAGACACTGTTTTTACACAAGATAAAAGATTGTCTGTGTTTACAGAGCAGATGAAAACAGCTATTCATCCTCCGGTTCACCGTTTATGGATAGAATTAGAAAAAATAATCAATACGGCTGTCGAAAAAGCAATGTACAACGAGCCTATAGAAAGCGTTTTTAAAGAGGCTAATGAAGAATTTGAGAAAGTATCAGGCAAAAAAGATGAATCTAAGCAGTCGTCTTCATTTTTGATTGTTGTTCTTTCTGCGCTTGGAGTAGGAATAATTATTAATGCCATTTTGCTTGCGTTTATTTTATATGAGGTCAGGAAAAACAAGTCAGGTCCTGTTGGCCCCCTGGAACGGGCTCAACGTTATATTCTGTTTCTGACTCCATGGTTTATAACATTTTTTGTTTTTTGGCTTTACCCGCTTTTGTTCTCGGTTGTATTAAGCTTTTGCGAATATGATGTGTTTCATCCGGCTGTGTTTAGCTTTTCGGGCTTTGAAAATTACAGCGCCTTGCTTCAAGACGAAAGATTTATACAATCATTTTTTAATACTTTAATTTTTGTTGTCGGCACCACCCCGGTTACAACAGCTTTAGGGCTTGCACTTGCCCTGATGATCAATGCTTTAAAAAGTAAAAGTGATATTTTCAGGTCTGTATTTTTTTTGCCGTCGATCATATCAATAGTAGTTACGGCTACCATATTTAAGTCTTTTTATTCGCCGGTTGGCTTATTGAACAGATTCTTAGCTCTTTTTGGAATACAAGGCTACGGCTGGCTTGTAGAGAAGAGTTTTGCCCTTCCTGCAATTATGACAATGGACGTTTGGGCTTATGCCGGTTATTACATGGTTTTGTATCTGGCGGCGCTTACGGCTGTGCCAAAGAGTCTTTATGAGGCGGCAGAAGTTGACGGGGCAAATGAATGGGAACAATTCAGATATATTACGCTTCCGCAAATAAAGTATATGACAGTATTTGTAATGACCATAAATACAATCAGGAGCTGGCAGGTTTTTCCCGAAGTATTTACTCTGACTTCGGGTGGCCCGGTTGGAAGCACAAACACTCTGGTTCATTATCTTTACGAGCTGGCATTCAGATACCATAAAATGGGTTATGCCTCGGCTATTTCGTTAGTTTTGCTGGTATTAGTTTTTGTTTTTTCATTGATTCAAATGAAAATATTGTCAGGGAAAAAGCGGTAATTAAATGAAAAAAAATAGCATAAAACAAACCGGTTTATTATTGGCTTTAAGTGTTTTGGCCGTCGGTTATATTGTTCCTTGGCTTTACATGGTATTTAGATCGTTTTTGCGACACGAGCCTGGAATGGGCGACGGAGCAGGTTTATTTACCCTGGATTCTTATCGCGTAATTTTAGGCAGTGCCGGGTTTTTAAGTTATATTTCTAACAGCATTATAGTGCTTGTTTGCGTTGTAAGCGCCAATGTCATTTTTTCTCTTATGGTTGGCTATGCCTTTGCGCGATATAAGTTTCCTTTTAAAAAGACTTTATTTGCGCTTGTTCTATGCACTCTTATGGTTCCGAAGCAAACTCTTATGGTGCCTTTGCTGGATTTAATTGTAAAAATCGGTTTGCATGATTCTTTGTGGGCGATAATACTTCCATTTTGCGTAGACGGCTTTAATGTTTTCTTAATGAAGCAGTATATCAGCGCTTTGCCGCGCGAGCTTGAAGATGCTGCTCGTGCAGACGGTGCCAGTGAAATAAGTGTTTTGCGGCATGTCGTTGTTCCGCTTAGTAAGCCTGCTTTTGCGGTGGTGGTTATCAATACGGCAATATTGAATTGGAACTCGTTTTTGTTTCCTCTTATTTTTATCGATACTTCTGCAAAAAGAACATTGCCTGTCGCTTTGTCTATGCTCTCGCAAGGACCTTATGCAACAGACTGGGGCGTTTTGATGGCCGGTGCTTCTGTTAGTTCTTTGCCTATGATACTAATATTTTGGTTTTTCCAAAAAGAAATCATCGCGGGCATTACCGGCGGCGCCTTAAAAGAGTAAAAACTTTTAATTGCTTTTGCTTAATAGGGTTTGTGCAAATGAAAGACCATCTGAATCGGTTTGTCCGAGCATGCGGGCAATTTCTTCAACTCTTTCTTGCCCTTCGACCTGCGCGATATTTATGCGCGTTTGGTTCTCTTTTATACTTTTGCTAACCATAAAGTGACAAGTGCCTTCTTTGGCAATTTGGTGGAGGTGTGTGACCAGTAAGACTTGCTTTTCTTTGCCCAGTTTGTTAAGACTCTCAGCTACAGCCTCAGCTGTTTTGCCGCCAATACCGGTGTCTATTTCATCAAAGATCAGTGTTGGAAGGGCGTCGCATGTAGCCAGTACTTTTTTTATGGCTAGTGCAACCCTTGATAGTTCGCCTCCCGAGGCTATTTTTCTTAACGGACCGCCTGGTGCCCCGGGGTTTAGGGAAACATAGAATTCGATGTTTTCTGCGCCGTCAGAGGTTGGTTCTGTTTTTTCTGCTTTTGCTTCGAATACCGAAGAGTTAAAGCCCAGTAAAGCCATTTCTGCCGAAACTTTTTCGTTTAAACTTTTTGCAAGCATTTCGCGTTCGGCCGTAATTTCTGAAAGTAAAGATTTATACTGTTTATCAATTTCAGCGAGAGCTATTCTTAATTTATCTTTTGTTTGGTCGGGCTGCATCAGTTCTTCAAGCTCTGTATTAACTTTTTGTTTAAGCTCAAACAGACCTTTAAAGTCGCAGCCAAGCTTTCTGCATACTCTCGAAATATCGGTGAGCCTTGCTTGAACTTCATAAAGGCGGTCGGGGTTCAAATCTGTTTCGTCTGCTTTGTATTCTAAGTCAGTTTGCAAAGCTTTAAGCTCGTAATAAAGACTTCCTGTTCTTTCGCTCAGCTCAGTTAATGAATTGTCAAAATCAGAAATCTTTCTTAAACTTTCAAATGCTTTGTAAAGTTTGGTAACAGCTCCGCTTTCTTCTTCATTGTCAGAAAAAATTGAGGTTGCTGCGCGCAGATTTGATAAAATTTGTTCCGAATGAGACAGTATTTTTGATTCTTCTTTTAATTCTTCTTCTTCGTTTTCGTTACTCAAATTCAGACTCATTACATCTTTAAGTATGCTTTCCAGTTCTTCTATTCTTTCAGCAGACCTTGAGGTTTTAGATTCTAATTCAGAGAGTTGTCTGATGATTTGCTGTCTCTTTTTATGTGTAGCCTTCAATTCAATCAAATTATTTTTGTGAGTCTCTGAGCCGGTTCTGTCAAGAAGATGCTTTTGCGTATCAGGATCTAATAGGGTTTGGTGCTCGTTTTGGCCGTGTATTTCCATTAGATATGGGCCAAGTTCTTTCAAAACTGATGCAGTTGACATGATGCCGTTAACAAAAACTCTTCCGCTACCTTCTTCTTTAAATGTTCGTGACACAGAGAGCAAGTCCGGCTCGTCTTCATTTAAAAGGCCGGTTTCTTCAAGTTTATTTTTAAGGGGTTTTAAACTCTTAATATCAAATTCGGCTTGGATTTTAGCTGTGGTTTCGCCAGGCATTACTATTCCCGTACGTGATTTTTTGCCTAAGATTAATTTAACCGCTTCGAGCATAATACTTTTCCCGGCGCCGGTTTCACCGGTTATAACATTTAAGCCCGGTGAAAATGCCAGGCTGGCGTTTTTCATAAAAAGAAAATTTTCGAGCTGCAGCTCCTTAATCATTTGTGTTTTCCCTTATTGTTGTGCATATGTCGTTTCTTGATAATGAGCGAATTTTATCCTAATTAAAAAAACTGGTCAAGCGCAAAGATATAAAAAAGTATTGTATGTTGCCTGTTTTATTGTATAATTAGCAATTATGGCTTTTTCAAACGACGACATAATTAAGAGAGCGAATTATTGCCTCAAAAAAGGTATAAACCCCGCTAGTGCAGAGGTTGCGCTTGGTATTGCGTATTTTGAAAAGAGCGATATAGAAAAAGCGCTAGAGCACTATTTAAAGGCGCTTGAAATTAATGAGAGCTGTGCAGAGGCTCATGCGGGGCTTGGCATGAGTTATGCTCGATTAGGCAAAACCGATAAGGTAATAATCCATCTTGAAACTGCTCTTAAGCTAAGTCCTGATTGCGGTTTGATAGCTAATTGGATAGCTGACGCTTATTATGATATAGGCGATTTAGATAAAGCGATATCATATTATTCAGAAGCTTTAAAGCTGGATTCTGCTGATAATAACGCTCAAAATGATATGGCCGATGCATATCGTCTGAAAGGCGACCATAAAACGGCTCTTGAAATGTATGAGCGGGCCTTAGCAATTGATTCAGGTGATACAAACGCTTTATTAGAAAAAGCCCAGTGTCTGGTTCAGTTAAAAGAGCCTGAGAAAGCTTTAAAAACCCTTCACGAGCTTATTACAAATTTTCCTGAAAGTCGTGACAGTGCCGCGGCTATGGTTGTTTGCGCTGCGATTTTAGGGAAACTTGGCAGGCAGAACGATGCCTACGAATGGTTTACAAAATCATTAGAGTTTTTTCCCTATAACAGAATGGTTCTTTTTCAGGCCGCTATATGCGCATATAGGCTTAATAAGTTTAAAGATGGCAAAGAGTTTGTTGCGCGTATACTTCAGATGAATCCTTCTGACGAAAGAGCTAAGTCGCTTTTAAAAAAACTTAATTCAAAAAAATAGGTATGTGTAAAAAAAGAAAGAGATTTTGCAGATGAGTTTAAATTTACAACGAAAAAATAGCGGGATGCTGTTACTTGTTGTTATTGGCGTGATAGGCGTCGTATTCATTATCTTTATTTCGATGGTTGACAGAGTCCGGCAAGAAAGTGCCGTAACAAACCGAGTTGCCATAAACGAGCGCTTGTACCAGGTGTCTTCAGCTATCGGGCGCTTGGCAATCAAGAAAATACAGAAAAAGTTTGAATTACGCGATTCGGGGTTCGGAAAAGAAATATTTGAATCTGCAGGCAAGACGGGCGAAATTATGAAAGGCTCATTAACCTCAGAGTTAAAGGGCACTGTCGCGGGAATTGATATAATAGACGATCTTATAAAATCTTTTAAAGATGAGTGGGGCGATAACGGAAAACTCGACTTTGATGTAGATTACAGTGTTGCTCTTATTAAAGACGGCTTTAACCCGCCATACACCGGGTTTACGGGCGATAAAAATAATCTTGAAACTAAAGGGCACATAGATGTCACGGTTACTGCCAAGCATCAAAAAATTACGAAAAAATTCACAATCAGAAAAGAATTCTTTCTGGTTCGGCTGCTGCCGGGGCCATTTTATAGATTTACTCTCTTTGCCAAAGAGGGTTCAAATCTGGATGATAAATATGCAAATAACACTGAAGTTGACGGAACAGGCAAGGTGGTGTCGGGCAAAAATCCTCTTGTTTGTATAAACCGTATGTATACCACTTCTAAGGCGAAAACTGTCGATTATAGCGAGACTGCTTTTTCTGCAATCGGTGAGAACAATTTTGTAAACAATGGCTGGATATATATGGGGCTGGGTGATAAGAAAGGGCAAGTAAACTCTGAAGGAGACAGAGGACTAATACTAAATATCCCCACAGGGCTTGGTGACGACGGGCTAAATACCAAATTCGGCGAATATTTTCACTTTTATTTTCATCCCAAATCAGAGGGTTGGGTGCTTTATGAACCTTTTACTAATGTACTGCACTCTTTAGGATATGATTCAAAAAATGATATTTCAT
Source organism: Candidatus Rifleibacteriota bacterium (assembly GCA_028689875.1). Lineage (GTDB taxonomy): Bacteria > Muiribacteriota > Ozemobacteria > Ozemobacterales > Ozemobacteraceae > MWDD01. The sequence goes on from JAQVCG010000002.1 coordinate 32,530, forward strand.
TTGTTTATGTAGATTATGGGGTCTTTAAGGGTATAGATAAAATCGAATTCCCCCCTGATGGCGGCACGCCGTATAACCTCTTTAAGAACTCATTCGAAGATTACGATAAAACTTTTAAGACTGCGAATTACGGCAGATCATGTTTTAAATCTTCTTCTGTCTGGTATGGCAGCTCTATGCGACTATTCGGGACAATCAAACACTGTACGCCGACTATCATTTTTGGACCTGTAAGAAGGCGTTATGTTAGAACTTTCGGGTTTATTTTTACATGGAAAGGCGTTAGCCGAGTTTATGCAATCGCTTTAAAGAGCACCGAAGCTTTTAAAAAAGACCTGTATGATAATAGTAGCGGCTCAATAGCGAGTGAAATAAAGAACTGGCTCTCGAATAAGTATGATTATGATTATGATGTCGGGGCATACGATGATTTTGGGCAAAAATTTAAGGCGCATATTGAGAGTGACAGCTTTCCGAGATACCGTGATATAGTGCCGCAAGTATTAGATTACGAGCCGTATAACCAGGCTTTGCATAATTTGTGCGACCCGACCAGCACTGATAAACCTTGGCAAGATGTAGTGGGAAAAGTAGATGGGACCTATATGCCGACACCGGCTAAGCGCGATGAATTGATGCAGTCTGATTATAAATTTAACAACGACGTAAATTTGCATTATAATGGCGATATTCAGGGTATTGCTTTGACAGACAGTTACATGAAAGATCGCGTTACATATTTAATTCCTAAGGATGGGAAAGAGACTTCACTTAAAAACTGTAAGTTTTTCCAAGATACTTTTGTTGAGCAAGAGGGTGGAGAAAATCACCTCTTTTTAAATCAAATTGTAGAATTTGAAGGAAATCTTCTGATCGATCAAGACTTGGTTGTTCAAAAGGGCGGAATGATAATATGCGATGGCGATATTACTGTTAAAGGCAAAATAACAAATCCTTTCCTTGAAGGCGCAGGTGCAGGAAGTCCCGACAACTTTGGGTGGCTGAGTTTAATTTCGAGAAAGGGCAACATTAACTTTGTAGTTAAAAAGGAATCTGTTGTTCCGCAGGCTCATGGTTTTTTTGTGGCGAAAAAAGATGTGCTTGTTAATAATAGATTGCATATTATAGGCGGTGTTGTAACCGAGAAAATGGAAAGTTTGGTAGATAATAGCTGTGTGATACAATGGGGTTTTCATCCTGAAGAGATCGCCGGCGGCAAAGATTTGACGTGTCGTGACTTTTATGGTCTTGCAATTGGGCCGCGCGATATAGAAATAATTACAGAGGAATAGAATATTTTTAAACTTTTTTAAAACTATTCGGTAATATATAATGAGCAGGCAGGAAAAAAGTGATGTTGAGCTAGTAAAACTTGTGCTTAGCGGAGAATGCGAAGCATACTCTGCTTTGGTACAAAGATATGAAAAGCTAGTCTTCAGTTTTTTGTTGTCTCGTATGAATTCTATTCATGATATCGAAGATATTGTCCAAGATTCTTTTGTTAAGGCTTACAAGCATTTGGCAAGCTTTGATTGTGAACGTAAGTTTTCGGCTTGGCTGTTGACTATTGCACGAAACATAATGATCGACAGTCGTCGTAAGTCGAGCAGGGATTTACCTTCAACCGATTTGGTTAATGACGTGCTTTTAACTGATTCAGCAAAGGAAGAAAGTGAACAACCGGCCGATATTTTGATTAGACGTGAGCGATTTCGTAAAATTCTGATGTTGATTCGAGAATTGCCCGAAGAATTTAAGACGCCTTTCCTTTTGCGAATTGTTAACGAGATGAGCTATCAAGACATTGCCGATTCAATTGGAATTCCGCTTCAGACGGTAAAAAACAGAATCTTTAAAGCTAGAACTTTACTCAGAGAAAAAAGGGAAAAAAAAGATGAAATGCCTAACTAAAGAAAAATTGATTCTTTACGTGGAAGCCCTGATATCAGACGACGGAGCTTTAGGCAATACCCATTCTGTGAAAGAATTAAAAAAACATCTTGAAACCTGCAAGAGTTGCTCTGATTCTGTAAATTCTATGATTGAAGAAGACAAAGTCTTAAAAGAAGAGATCGGCAAGTTGTTTGAACGGCATTCGCAGGCCGGCGCAATCATGGAAAAAGTTCGCAAAATGCCGTTGCCTCAAAAAACGTCTTCATCTTGGTCGCCCGAATTGGTTAAGCTGTTTTTTAAATGGTTTTTCCCAGCTTTGGCGCTGTTTTTGATTGCAATAATATCTTTTATGAGATTGCCTTCAAAAGAAGATAAAATTCGTAAAAATGTTACTCTGGTTTCATTACGGGCACTTGATTCGAGCTCGTATTATAACAATGCATCTGTTCTTGGGCCTGTGTTTGATAAGGTCGAAATAGACGAATTGTCTGGATTTGGATTAAACGGCAAATTCAAAATGACTCTAGAGAACGATTCATTATCAGAACTTAACATAGTCGGTAGTATGAGCGTAAAAATTGATGACAGATCTTTTTTGAGTTTTGAGGGTCAGGATATAAATATTGAACTAATTAATGGGCGTGATTTACCTTTGTCAGTAAACGGGGCATTGAAAATTGTAAGCAAAGACCATAAAATTAGTATTGAGCGCAAACTAGAAAAACCTGAAGAATCACTTGAAACCGGTAAAATCGACGAGGCTTCAGTAGACGCCGTCGTTAAGGCAGGCACAAAGGCATTAGCACCGAGCAACGATAACATACTTCCCGAAGACTTGCCTTCTTATAAGAAAAACACAGAACAAGAAAAAGAAAATTTTGGGGCAAAATTGAAATTCAGATTGCGAAGTTTGCCTGAGGCTATTTACATCAAGCCTGAAGAAATTAGCTCGGAGGGCGTTGACGTTTCGGATGATTCATCATACCATGATGATAAGACTGCTTTAACAGAAGAAAGTTATAAACCTTTCGACGGTAAAGCGTTTAAATATAAGGACTGAAAATGAGTGAAACTGCGTTTAATCGGCGCGCCTTTACAATGATCGAGGTCGTTGTTGCCGTAATGCTTATTGCAATGGCGTTTGTGCCGATGCTGAATTTGTTTAAATTTGGTAGTCAGGGAACGGTTAACAATGTTAACGAAGTTACTGCCACGAATTACGCCTCTGACTTAGTTAATTTTGTAAGAGAGATTCAGCATTATAAGCTTGAAGAAGTTATTAAAGATAAAATTGAGCTGAGTGGCGACACAAAAATTAAAGACTTTTTCACTCAACAGTTAAAGTTGAACCCGCCGCCGCTCGTTGAAGAGCCTTTTGAAAGAAGTATTGAAATTAAACGCTATGATGGTGCGCCTAAGAATTGGCTGGGAGCTATAATAGCAGTAATTAAGAAACGACAGGTTGTGAATAGTTTTCTTTTTTCTGTGACCGTTACTTTCCCTCGACCATCTAAGTCAGGTAAAGATAAAGTGAAGCTGTTTTCGATGGTGGTTGAGTAATGAAAAACGCAAAAAATAAACTTGGTTTTTCGATGACAGAAATAATGGTTATAGTTGTGGTGGCAAGTATGATGGCCACCGTGGGTTATAAAATAATGTCGACGGTTTTTTCGCACTTTTCAAAGAGCCAAAGCAAGCTGACTAACCTAAGAATGGCTAACGTCGCAGTTGAAAGGATAAAGTCAGATATAAGGTCTGCTGTTATTCCGGCAAGTGAAAGTGAGAAACCTAAAATTGAAGATAAAAAATGTAGCTTTTGTATAACTGACAATAAGGGCAAAAACACCAGGTCTATGGTCGAGTATGAGTTTAAAAACAACGCTCTGACGCGAACATACAACGGAGAAAGCAGAAATCTTACGGGTAAAGTGCAAATTACAGATATGAAATTTAGCGAAGTAGTTGAGGAAGAAAGTAAAAACAGGGCTTTATCAATAAAAATTACTGTAGACAGAGACAAAGACCTAGAGGGACGTACAAAATCGAATAAAATGAATGTGGTAGAATTAGAAACTATTTTTTACCCGAAGTTTTATGAAGAGTGTTTATCTGTCGAGGAAAAATACTGGAACAATGCAAGGCGAAATGCCACAGGAGGAGTATAATGAAAAAGTCTGTCTTTCTTTTAGTTGCAGTGATCGTTCTTTTTGCAGCATCGCTTGATGCAAAAACTCATACAATAAAAACCGGAGACACCCTCTGGGATTTAGCAGCCACTAATTATGGCGACCCGACTCTTTACACTGTTTTATTAGAGGTAAACGGCATCACAAATCCGAGAACAATATTAAATGGAACCGTTATTGTTATACCAGATAAAAGCACAATGAAAGAAATTGCCAACGAAACAGACAAGACTAAACGCAAAAATTTGATAAAAAATGCAAGCGGTAATAAAGGAAATTCAGATGTTTCTGAAGATACTAACCCGAATACAAGTAATCAGCCAAAAGATCAGGTTTCTCGCAAGAGAGTTAAGCTCAACGAACGAGATCTATCTTTTGAAGGTGTTCTCGGTGGCCCTAAGACTACAGCCGACACTTTGATTAAGGTAAACGAAACAAAATAAGAGTTTAATCAATTAAAAAAAGGTAATATGAATATATTCATGTTACCTTTTTTCTATTAATGTTGACTTTTATTTTTATGAAATGTATTCTAAATACTGTTTGAGACTATATAATTAAAAACTCGATAGGCTTTTACGGTTTTATAATGTGTGAGTGTTTAAGACTGTAATGTTTTACAGGTTTATCGATAATCAAGGAAAGAAATTATGTCGACACCGTACAACATTGTTCTCGGAGTAATCGGTTCAGATTGTCATTCGGTAGGAAACAAAATTCTAGAAGCGTATTTTACCGAAAATGGTTTCAATGTAACTAATTTAGGTGTTATGGTGAGCCAGGAAGAATTTATTGCAGCCGCCATTGAGACCGGCGCAAAAGCCATTTTGGTTTCGAGTTTATACGGGCACGGCGAAATTGACTGTGCCGGTTTGCGCGAAAAGTGCATCGAAAAAGGCTTAGAAGACATAATACTATATGTTGGTGGCAACTTGGTTGTTGGTAAAGTTCCATTTGAACAAGTTGTAGAAAAATTTCAAAAAATGGGTTTTGATCGCGTTTTCAGCAATGAAGGTTCTCTTGATGAAGAAGCTGAATTGTTGCGAAAGGATATTCAAGAAAGACTAAAATGATTCCTCAAAAGATTATCTGTGTTGATATCGGCTCGACATACACAAAAGGCGCTGTTTTCAACCCGACAGAGGATCGTTTTAATGTGAGCGCCCGCGCGGTTGTGCCTACCACGGTAAATTACCTTCCGGATGGTTTTTATAAGGTTCTTGAGGCGCTGATCCCCGGCTCTGGCTCAAAGCAGGCTTATGATAAAGCGGAATTTCCCGTTTTCTTTTCTTCGTCCGCTAAGGGCGGCCTTAAAATTGCCGTAATCGGGCTGGTGCCTGAGATGTCTCTAAATATCGCTCGTTTGGCAGCATTCTCGGCCGGTGCAAGGGTTTGTGCCGCTTTCCCATACCGCTTGGGCAAGGCTAATATTGCGCAAATCGAAAGTTTGGCGCCAGATATTCTGCTTTTCTGTGGCGGCACTGACGGCGGCAATGAACGCTACGCACTCGAAAATTCGAAAATGATTGCTGCCTCAAAATTTGCAGGCACCATAATTTATGCCGGGAATAATTTTGTGGCCGATGAAGTGGCTGAAACACTCTCTAACAAAGATATTGTGGTTACCGAAAACGTTATGCCCGATTTTGGCAAACTAAATATAGAGCCGGTCAGAGACGCCATTAGAAAAGTTTTCTTAGAAAAAATTATTTCAGGGAAAGGCCTAGATGAGCTTGTCAAAAAGTTCGAAACCTTGCCTGTTCCAACGCCGCTCGCAGTTTTTAATCTTGCAAAGGCAATCGGCGAAAATGTTAAAGACTGGGATAACTTCGCCATTATCGATATGGGTGGCGCTACAACCGATTTTTATTCTTATACCAATGCTTTTCATTATGACGGCGAAACAGTAATGAAGGGTATCTTAGAACCTATTTTGAAAAGAACCGTCGAAGGTGACCTCGGTATGAGGGTTAGCGCAGAATCAACTTACGAGACGGGAACAGATTATTTTGGCTCTATAGGCTTTGACGAAAGCAAATTAAACGAACTTAAAAATTATACTTTAAAAGTCTCTGAATCACCCGAGTATTTGCCCGAAAATGAAAAAGAAAAAATGTTCGACCGTAGCTTGGCAGGAGCTTGTATTTATCATTCTTTGCTAAGACACGCCGGCACAATTGAAGAAGTTTTCACAATTAAAGGCCGTATTTGGGCGCAAATAGGTAAAGATCTAAGAAAAATAAATAAAATAATTGGTACCGGTGGTTATTTGGCAGCCATGGGGCGAAACAATGAAAAGATTATTATTCCCTCTGAGCCAAGCACTCCCTGCGAAAAAATTCCCCTCTTACCACAAAAATTCACATATCACGCCGATAACACATATATTTTGCCGCTTCTTGCCAACTTAGCGGAAAAATATCCAAAACAATGTGCTGTTACCGCAATAGAATCGTTGATCAATGAGCAGCAAAATTGAACGAAGGAGCCCCAACTGTGAGCGTTTACAAAATTAGTGACGAAAAATTTAACGAAATCCGCAATGAAATACTTGCAACCTGGCCGACCGGTAAAGATATTGACTTCGAGGAAGCAATCAAATATCAGCAGGTTATTCCCGAATCAAAAAACTTTGCTGTTGCAATGAAAAAGGCCGCTGAAGAAAAAAGAACTTTGCTGCAGCCCAGAGCCGGAGTTGCATTGGTGCCCGAACACATCACTTTGCTTAAATACCTCGAAACAGAGGGTGAAGCTGATTTGTTGCCAACAACAATCGACGCATATACAAGATTAAATCGATACGAAAACGCCGCAGAAGGCGTTGAAAAATCGTTGAATGCCAGAACCTCACTGTTAAACGGGTTCCCGGCAGTAAATCACGGCTTAGCCGGCTGCCGAATGGTCACTGAAGCTGTAAAATCACCGATTCAGGTGCGCCACGGCACTCCCGATGCCCGACTGCTTGCTGAAATAACATTGGCAGGCGGCTTTACAAGCTTCGAGGGCGGCGGCATATCTTATAATATTCCATACGCTAAAAAAGTTCCGCTTCAAAAATCAATCGACGATTGGAAATATGTTGACAGACTCGTCGGTAAATACGAAGAACGCGGCATTCATATAAATCGTGAACCGTTCGGCCCTCTTACCGGCACTCTGGTTCCACCCTGTGTAAGCCACGTTGTAGCTATCGTTGAAGGAATTTTGGCTTTGAGACAGGGCGTCAAATCAATTACACTCGGCTATGGTCAAGGCGGAAATTTAGTGCAGGACGTTTCGGCAATATTGTCACTTAAAGCACTTGCACACGAATATTTTGAACGCGAAGGTTTTAACGAATACGACCTTACAACTGTTTTCCATCAATGGATGGGCGGTTTCCCTCCTGATGAAGCAAAAGCTTTTGCTGTAATCAGTTTAGGCGCAACTGTTGCAGTATTATCAGGAGCCGATAAAGTTATCGTTAAAACACCTCACGAAGCAAAAGGAATTCCGACAAAAGAAGCTAATGCACAGGGTATAAAAGCAACAAGACAAGCTGTTAATATGTTGCGTGACCAAAGATTCCCGGTGAGCGAAGAGCAAAACATCGAAACCGAACAGATTAAAAAGGAAGTTCGCAGTTTGATGGATGCAATTTATAGATTAGGTGAAGGCGATATAGAAAAAGGCGTGGTAGCAGCAGTAGAAGCTGGTGCGCTTGATGTTCCGTTTGCGCCTGCAGTATGCAATCACGGCAAAATTTTGCCAATGCGCGACAATAACGGTTACATCAGAATATTTAACAAAGGCAATATGGCATTAAGCGATGAAATCATGGCATATCACCGCGAAAAACTTGAGGAACGCGCAAAAGTCGAAGGGCGAAATGTGTGCTTCCAAATGGTTACAGACGATATTTACGCAATAAGCAAAGGTGCTTTGGTAGGGAGACCAAGATGAGAATTTCAAAAGTAACGTTTTCTAGAGGTATTTCAGCATTTTATTTTGATGACCAGCGCGCAATTAAAAAGGGCGCAAAACACGACGGCTTTACTTATGTAGGTCAGCCCCTAACACAGGGTTTTACAAATATAAGACAGGCCGGACAGAGCATATCTATTATTATGCTACTCGAAGACGGGCAAATAGCGACTGGCGATTGCGCTGCAGTTCAGTATTCCGGCGCAGGCGGACGCGATCCCCTTTTCCTTGCTAACGAATTTATTCCTTTCTTGGAAAAACATATTAAACCGCACCTTGAAGGCATGGAAATCGGCACTTTCAGAGATATGAGCAAAAGGTTTTGCGAAATGAAAATTGAAGGAAAACCTTTGCATTCCGCAATTAAATACGGCTTGACCCAAGCATTGCTTGATGCGGTTGCAAAATCGCTCAGAATTATGCCTTGTGAAGTTGTGTGCAATGAATATAGCTTACCAATTATTGCAAAACGCGTGCCCATATTTGGACAGAGCGGCGATGACAGATATAACAATGTTGACAAGATGCTTATAAAGGGCGTTGAAGCTTTGCCGCACGGCTTGATTAATAATGTCGAGGAAAAACTTGGCTTGCAGGGGGAAAAACTCAGAGAATACGTCAGATGGCTTGTAAAACGTGTTAAAACCCTCAGAGCTTGCGACAGTTACAAACCTGATTTGCACATAGACGTGTACGGAACTATCGGACAACTTTTTGAAAATGATATGATAAAAGTTGCTGACTATGTGGCATCGCTTGAAAAAGACGCCGAAGACCTGCAACTATACATCGAAGGACCCGTTGATGTTGAAGCAAAATTGCCGCAAATCGAAGCGCTCAAAACAATCACTGATCGCTTAAGAGCTATGGGCTCAAATGTTAAAATTGTTGCTGACGAATGGTGCAACACGTATGAAGATATTAAAGATTTTACCGATGCAAAATCTTGCCATATGGTACAAATCAAAACGCCCGATTTGGGCGGAATACAGAATATTGTAGAAAGCGTTATTTATTGTAAGCAGAATGGCATGGAAGCTTATCAGGGCGGAACATGCAATGAAACTGACAATACAGCGCGTATTTGTGTGCATTTGGCGATGGCTGCACAAGCCGAAAGAATGCTAGCAAAACCGGGTATGGGCTTTGACGAAGGCTATACAATTGTAAATAACGAAATGGAACGAATTATTTCCGTTCTCAAAATGAAATACGGAGAAAAATGAAATGACTAAGAAAGAATTTAAGGTTCTGTCGCCAACCGCCATACTTGGTTATGGTTTTCCTGAATCATCTTTTAAGCGCGGAATCGAGAAAAAACCCGATTTGATTGCTGTTGACGCCGGTTCAACTGATCCGGGTCCTTTCTATTTGGGTGCTGGAAAAGCTTTTACAGACAGAGAATTCGTTAAACGCGATTTGAAATACATGATTTGTGCCGGCGTTGAACATAAAATACCTGTAGTGGTTGGAACTGCAGGCGGTTCGGGGGCTGATGTGCACCTTGAATGGTGCAGACAAATCGTTGAAGAAATAGCCAAAGAAAATAAACTAAGCTTTTCTATGGCCGTTATACCATGCGATGTTTCGAAAGAAAACGTTAAAATGGCAATTGACGAAGGCAGAATAGTGCCTTTGGCATATGTTCCGGAACTAACCAAAAAAGATGTTGATGACACAACTTACGTTGTGGCACAAATTGGCACGGACCCCATTATAGAAGCCCTTAAAGATGGTTGCGACGTTGTTCTGGCAGGACGATGCTATGATCCGGCTTGCTTCGCAGCACTTCCTATTATGAAAGGCTATGACCCAGGATTAGCACTGCATATGGGCAAAATTTTGGAATGTGCAGCGATTGCGGCAACACCGGGTTCCGGTTCTGACTGCGCAATGGGCACTTTAACCGAAGATTCATTTATTCTCGAAGCTCTTTCTCCGGACAGAAACTTTACTTGCGAATCTGCTGCGGCACATACTTTGTATGAAAAAACCGACCCATACCACTTGCCGGGGCCGGGTGGAGAAATTAACCTTGAAAATTGCTCCTTTAAAGATGTGGGCAACGGAAGGGTTGAAGTCAAGGGCAGCAAATTTGTGCCAACAGAAAAGTTTTATCTGAAACTTGAGGGTGCAAAATGCATCGGCTATCGCACCATAAGCATTGCCGGAACGCACGACCCGATAATGATTGCAAATATCGATAAGGTTTTGCAGGAAGTTAAAGACAGAATTAACGTTATTTCGGGTGACAGCAAAAGAAGCGATAACTTGTTTTTCCATGTATATGGTAAAAATGGTGTTATGGGCAGTCTTGAACCGAATCCGAATGTTAAATCGCATGAGCTTTGCATAGTAATTGAAGCTCTGTGTCCAACTCAAGATCAGGCAAATACCCTTTGCAGCGTGGCTCGCTCGACAATGTTGCATTATGGTTACGAAGGGCGCGTTTCAACTGCCGGTAATCTGGCGTTCCCGTTCTCTCCATCTGACATAACAGTCGGAAAAGTATTCGAGTTTTCAATCTATCACCTTATGGATACAAAAAATCAAGTGCTTTTCAAACATCGTATCGAAAAATACGAAAATGGAACGAGGAAATAAAAGATGAAAAGAAATATTATTGAAGCCGCAAAGGTTATTAGATCCAAAAACTCCGGTCCTTACGAGCTTACTTTCGATATAATGTTCAAAAGCAAAGAATATTTTGAACATTTTAAAGAAAATAAAATAATAAACAAAAAAATGTTTGCCGAACTGTATAAAATTCCTGAAGAAGACATTATGGTTATTGTTTGGTTTGCTCCGGCAAATGCTGTTAAAGTAACCATTAAAAGACCTATTTCTTCCGGTGCACCGGGCGAAACAGATATATACGGGGCTCAACAACATGCTCCATTGTTTAATATCGAGTTTTAAGTTATGAGGCAAACTTTTCTGAACTCTAACTCGGCTAATTTCGAGACCTTGATGTATGCCACATACTACGCGCCGCGAGGGCGTCCGCGAATGTATAACCTTGGCAGTTTGCTCTCTAACAGATATTTGAGGCCAACTGACTTGGTTATCGGCATTATTGGGGCAGAAGGATCAGGAAAGTCTACGCTCATAAAGGGCTTGTTTCCTGGACTAGAGCTCACTAACGACGATGACGGGGTCAACATGAAATCGGCGCCGATTTATGATTTTCATCCCGATAATTATTTCGCGCCCCATACTTTTCATCTCGATATTCGCTATGAACTGGCCTTTCATCAGCCGTTTGAAATTATAGAAGCTGTGAATAATGCAATCGAGAACGGCAGACGTGTGATAATGGAACACTTCGATTTGATATTTGATCAGTTAGGGTATAACGCTCAGCTGATTTTTGCGATCGGAGAAGAACTTATCGTAGCACGCCCGACAGTCTTTGGTCCTTTCCCTGCAGAAATTAAAAAACACGCCGACAAATCAGCTGTGTTCAGAAGAATGGCTCACAGCGCCGAAGATATTACAAGCTACGTGCTTATGGTAGACTATAAATATACCCGAAAAGTATTACACTCAGACGTAAGGCACGGTTTTGTAATAAAGTTTCCTGAAAAGCCCGACATTCCGATTTCGGAGCTAGAAACAAAGGTAAATGCTATAATCGAAGAAAATAAAGCAATTAACTGTGCAGGAAAAGACAAAATCAATATTGGTGATTGGCAAATGTTTTGCACAGGCTCTAGAACGCATATGAAAAGCAGCGGCGAAATTAAAAATTTCAGACTGTGGCAAGATTATGTGTATGACCCAATTGCTAAAGAATATATGCTGGTTGGAATGGTCGGACCTAAACAGGGCGCCAGCATAACGGCTATTCATTATTTCGATGAAGATTATTTAAGCGGAAACACGCAGGAATGATCGCTTAATACACAAAAAAAGACCCCGATAATTTATCGGGGTCTTTGCTTTTACGAAAAGACGATAATCAGGGTATGATTATGTCATGAGTTAGACCTTCATCTGCGTTCTGAGGAACGGTTAAAGTAGTGCTTTCGTAGCGAAGTTCATTTCCGGGATCAGTGAATACTTTAATTTTATAAGATCCTGCCGGCAGTGTAAGTAGGTAGTTAATGCTACTTCCTGTTAACACTGCATAGGAAAGATCGCCTTGAACTATCTCGCCTGTTGAAGCGTCTTCGACGCGAAGATCGTAAATAATAGTAGTGCCGGTGCCTACCAGACCTGTGCCGCTGACTGTGCCCGCTATTGAATATAGCTGACCGCGTTGCTGAAAAGCGTGTACAGCTTGAGTAAGATATTGGTTAATCGAATTTGCAAATTCAGCGCCGTTATAAATATTTATCCCAGATGAGAGCAATGTTTCAATTTGTAATGTCAAAGAAGCTATCTGACTTTCATTAAAATTACTTAAGAAGTTTGAGAAAGTAACTGTCGCATCGTCTGCTTTCATTTTTTCAAAAAGCATCGCTTTTGCTGTTGAGTCAGGGTTTACATTGCAGGCTATTTCGTCGCCGCTGATTGCGTTAATTTTTTGTTGTGTTGTTATAGTGAATAAAGATTTTAGTATCGGATTATCGGCAATAGTTACAACGATTTCATAATTCTCGGCCAGCAAAAGTGCTTTTAACATTTCTTTATCAGCATTTAAAGAAAGTGTTGCCCTTATTGCTGAGTCGTTTGGCGTTATATCAGATGCTTGAAAAGAATAATATACAGTTGAAACCCTTGCACCGTTTTCAAATTTGTAAACTGTTACAGTAGCAGATGCTAAATTAAATGGTGTCGTGTCGCCTCTTAACCCTGCTGCTCTTATAGATGCGGCGAAGCTGTTAGAAAGGCTGATATCAAAGTCTAAGTCAACTGTTTTGTCTTTGACAGCAGAAAGTAGCGTATCTTCAAGGGTAGCTGTTGAGCTTGAACCCGAACTTCCGCAGCCTACGAAAGAAAGAGAAACAAAAGTCACCAAAATAAGCAAAACTAGTTTTTTCAAAGTACACACCTCTATAAGTAGAATAAAACAAACACAAGTATATTTTACATGTTTTTGTGTGTCGTTGCAACCCCTAATTGCCTTAAATAACCGTTTTAAACCCCAACTTTAATAATAAATTAGTGAAATCATCGTGCAAATTTGCTTTTAAATTCATTTCTTGCCCCGTTGTGGGGTGCACAAAGCTTAGCTCTTTTGCGTGTAGCATCAGCCTGTTTAAACCAAATTTTTCGGCTAATATTCTATTATGAAACCCGTCACCATGTTGATGGTCACCTATCATATGATGAAAAATATGCTTCATGTGCCTTCTTATTTGTCTGCTTCTACCCGTAAGAGGTGTAATTTCAAGCAACGAATATCTCGAAGTAGGGTGGGGCCTTACCGGAACATCAATCTCTACTTTTTCAAGCAGTTTATATTCTGTAATGGCTTCTTTCGCCTCTTGCTGCTTGCTCTTCTTTTTGTCGGTCATTTTATCCCACAAATCTTTAAGCGGATAATTAATTACCTCATGTTCTTCTGTAAACCCTCTCACCAACCCCCAATATTTTTTCTCAACCTCGCGGCTCATAAAGGCTTCGCCCAATTTCTTAGCAACATCTGCCGACAAACCAAATAGCAATATTCCCGAAGTAGGCTTATCTAACCTGTGAACCGGGTAAACTAACTGTCCGAGCATATCACGCACAATATGCATTGCGCTTTCAGTCTCATATTTATCGATTAAACTCGGGTGCACGAGCAGTCCCGCAGGCTTGTTTATTGCTACAATGTCTTCATCACGATATATAATCATTAGTTGAAAACACGCTTCAAAGTTTCTTTTGTATCCTTTTTGAACTCTGCCTGTAACTTTTCCGGCCTAACCTGCTTAACAGAAGTAATCTCGCCGTTCTCATCGAATGAAACTAGAGTCGAAAAAAGTCCGTCTGTTTCTGACAGCATTGCGCCGTATCTCATATCAAAAAATCTCACCTGAGGCAAACCCGATTCATTTATTGAGCTGCTTGCTCTAACCATATCCATCGCAAAAAGCTTGAACAACTTGCTGTGCTCGTGTGCTGAAGCCTTTTGAACATATTCGCCTTTGTCAGATTTCGCCAATCGCATCGGAGCAATAGGCACATCTGAACCTTTTTTTAAGTAAGTAACCATAAAATCACCGTTAGCATCGCGCCCCACAACCCTAAAAATACTTATGTTCATAATTGTTGGCATTGCACGCACTTCAACAGCTTCAAATCCCTGCTGTTGAAACATATTTTTGCCTACTTCCGCCAAATGCTGCGAATTATGATAGCCCCACGCTGAGTAGCCAAGGCTTAATCCTAACGCCGCAATAGAAAGCAGCTTAACTTTTTTCGGTTGAGCTAAACCAAATATCCCCAAAATAGTCACAATCAACAATGGCATCGAAACAACTAAATCCAGTATGGAAACACAATCAATGGCAAATCGCTTATCGGTTATGGGCCAAAGCATCGCCGTGCCATAGCTGGTAAACCAATCTATAATAGGGTGGGTGACCAACGCAAGCATCGTTATAACTATCCATTCCCGCTTTTTTAAACCATTTTTCGCCATATTACCAACAAAAATTCCAAGCGGAATCGCAAAGATAAAGGTCAGAATTATCGAGTGAGTCGGCCCCCTATGATACTTTAAAGAAGCCCAAGGCCCCCACAAACGTGCAATTACATCAAAATCCGGCAAAAGGCCCAAAATAAAGCCGTAAATACTGACCTTTTTGCCGCCTTTATGTCCGTAAGCAGCCTGAGAAACCGCCGCACCCAATAATCCTTGTGTCACTAAATCCATTTTATAATCCTAACGTTTGTCGTAATAATGGCTTCACAGAAGCATCCCGACCCCTAAACATGCGAAAAACTTCCGCAGGGTGTTTGCTGCCGCCAAGCGCTAAAACAGTGTCTCTGAAACGCTTGCCGGTTCGCGCAACAGCTTCTTTGTTATCGGTGCCCTCCTCAATAAAGGCCTCGTAAGCATCGGCACTAAGCACCTCTGCCCACTTGTAGCTATAATAACCTGCCGCATAGCCGCCCGCAAAAATATGCGTAAACGCACAAAGAAACATATCGTTTTCGTATGGTTGCAACACGCAAGTCTCGGTTGCAATTCTTCTAAAAGCATCAAATGGTGTTTCTGTGCCATTTATGTCGTAGTCACCGTGTAAATATAGATCTGCTTTCGCAAAAGTGAGCTGTCTCTGCATCTGATATGCCGCTCGGTAGTTTTGCGATTCTTTTAATTTTTCATAAAGTTCTTTGGAAAGGGGCAAACCGGTTTTGTAGTGCCGTGCCATCTCTTCTACTGTAGCCTGCTCGGTGCACCAATTTTCCATAAACTGGCTTGCAAGCTCAACCGCATCCCATTCTATGCCTGAAACGCCCGCAGCGTCGGCCTCATCAACCGTGGTGAGCATTCCTTGCAATGCATGCCCAAACTCATGAAACAGCGTATTTACTTCGTAAAAACTCATAAGCGACGGTTCAGAACCAATCGGAGGAGTTCCGTTGCATATTACATATACCACAGGCCGTACCAGCTTGCCGTTAGTAATACGGCGATTGCGGCAAGTGTTCATCCATGCGCCGCCGCGCTTTTCAGAAGGACGCGAATATGGGTCTAAGAAGAAATGCGCAATCATTTCGTTCTTTTCGTCAAATACATTGTAAAATCTGACATCTTCGTGCCAAGTCGGAATCTTAGGGTATTCAGAGGTTTTTATAGTTATGCCGAACAGTCTTGTGCATAAGTTAAACATAGCATCTAAAACTTGCGGCATCGGAAAATAAGGCTTGAGCTGCTCTTCTGTGAATGAAAAAAGCTTTTCGCGCATGCGTTCTGACCAATACATCATGTCCCAGGGCATTAGTTTTTCTTTAAAACCGCTTTTAGTCGCAAACTTTTGTAGTTCTTCATGCTCCTTTTGGGCAGAAGCCGCCGCAGCTTCTTCTAGTTTAGCAAACATTTCAAAAACGTTTTCAGCCTTTTGAGCCATTTTACTGCTTAAACTTAGTTCTGCATGGTTTTTGTAGCCAAGCATTTGTGCTTTTTCATTTCTAAGACTTAGAATTTCTCGAATTAGCCCGGAATTGTCAAACTCCCCTTCAGAGGCTCTTGTTGTGTATGCGTGATATAGCTCAAAACGTCGATTGCGATTTTTAGAATGCTGCATAAAAGGTATATAACAAGATTGATCAAGGGTTATAAGCCACGGACCTTCATTGTAATCAAGGTTTGCCGAAGTTTTATTTGCTTTCTTTTGCCAAGCCGAATGCGTAAGCTTTTTTAATGATTCAGGCCAACCGTCAGTTTCATCTTTCTCTGTTATCGTTAATGAATAAGCTTTAGTCGCATCTAAGACATTGTTTGTAAACTTGTTTGAGGCTTCGTTTAAACGTTTTATTATGTTATTAAATTTTTCTCTGTCACTATCGTTTAAACCTATACCGCATTTTTCAGCTGATAAAATCTGCTTATCGATTATGCGCTGCTTTGAGCTAGATAGTTTTTCATATTCAGGGCTTGATTGAAGCTTTTTTAGTGCCTTGTAAATAGGAACACTTTGAGATAATTGTAACGAGATTTTTGTGCACTCAGGCATTAGCAAATCGTAAACTTTGCGAAGTTCATTTGAATTTTTTACGCTCTTAAGGTGACCTAAGATTTGCCAAGTATATTCAAAATCAAGATCTATTTCTTCAAAAGGCTTGAAAAGTGCATCCCAGGTTGGCTGTGCATTGTCTTCAACTTGTTTTAATACTTTTTTTGTTTTTTCAAATACTTCAAGAACTGCCGGTTCAAAATGCTCGGCAGTGATTTCATCAAATAAAGGCAGTCCTATGCGCCTAGAGAGTGGGTTATTATTTGTGCTCATTTTATACCTTTCGGTTGTTTTACTGTGACTAAAATATTTTGAAAACCATAACTTACAACCCGTTTCACGCTATTTTACATTTATTTAACAAGAATTTCAATTATTTCTAATATACGCAATCATATTTATATGAACTTAACTTTCAAGCTTCTGTTTTTTGACTTTGAAGATTTAAAGTGTTAAATTCAATATATGGTGAATATCGCTTATGCAAATAATTTGGGTGTGCTAAACTTGCCCCTCGAGTATAACCCGGGAAAACTAAAAAAAATCTTGGGTGCTTTGCCATTCGTCATTGAAGCAAACGGTATCAGAATTCTTGACCACGAACCAATTGATTATAACGATATTATATCTGTCTCAGCTAACTCGGTTTATCTTGAAATCTTAAACCGAAATAACTCAGTTTTTAGGTTGAACTGCGGTTTTAAAGCGAAAAAATTCGCTGAACTTATTGAAATTGTAAAAAACGAAAATTCTGAGTATGCAAAATATTCCGATGAGCTTGAAACAGTTGATTTAAATGATTCATTTGTTTTCGTAAAAAATATCCTGGAATTTAGAACGTTACCTTACGTGCGTGCTGTTAACTTCATTTTAAAAATTGCAATCGTAAAAAATTTGTCCGACATTCACTTTGAACCGACAGAATCAAACGAGATAAACCTCACCGTAAGGCAATCAGGACAAATAATCAAAGTTGTCTCATTAGAAAAGCATAAATACGAAAGACTCGTAGCCAGGTTGAAATATTTGTCTAAATGTCTTTCTCACGTTGATGATATTGCTCAAGAAGGCTCTTTTAAGCATTCTAATATAGATGTGAGGCTGTCGACCTTTCCAACAGATAATGGTGAAAGAATCTCCTTAAGAATTATTAACACAATCAAATTTTTATCCCTAAATTCTCTGGGCTGGTCTGACAAACAAGCTAGTATTTGGCTTGATTCAATTAAATGCAACAGAGGTCTATACATAATCTCAGGAAGAGTAGGAAGCGGCAAAACCACCGCCATGTATTCTTCGCTATATGAGCTTTCTATTTTAGGCGACCATTTAAGAGCAGTAACAATAGAAGACCCTGTTGAGTCATTTATCCCAGGAATATGCCAAGCATCTTTGTCTTCTATGAAAGAAAAATCATTGGCAAATGCTTTTAAACATATTTTGCGGCAAGATCCCAATATTATCGCCCTCGGAGAAATAAGAGACAGTAATTGTGTTAAAGAAGTCTTACAGGCTTCTTTGTCGGGGCATTTAATTTTTGCGACTTTTCATGCCGGTTCTATAGATGAAACTGTGGCAAGACTTAAACAAATGTCCTCAGACGAAAATATAGTATTAGCTGGCCTGAAAGGTATATTACACCTGGAATTAAAAAGAGAAGGGCAGGTATTGTGCCCCGAAGTTCATTTTGCGAAAATTTGTGAAAGCAAGCTGGAGCAAGTATTCTGATGAAAAACTTAGGAATGGGTCTTTCCGGTTCTAAGAGCATCGATATGTTTGTTTTACATTTCGGTTCTCTTTTGTTAAACAAAAAGTCTATAAATTCCGCTCTGAGAGCTCTTGACGATGATAAAACTCCCAGATATATTTCATCGAGAGCCGTAAAAATGGTTGAATATCTGGAATCAGGCAATGTGGCTGATTATAACGTTTTTAAAAAAGCTTTTCCTTTTTTGCCTGATCGCGTCATACACATAATTTCTTTGCCGATTTCTGACCGCACAAAGGGAATATTGCTAGTTAATTGGAAATATATAAAATTTAGTGTAAAGACTTTATTCAGCTATATTTATGCCCCGATTCTATCAGTGTCTTTTGGTTGCTTTATTTTCAGATCTTGCGCGCTTTTTGCTTTTCCTCAATTAAAGGAAATTATGTATGGATTAAATGTTGAGCAGTCTCATTACGCAGAATTTCTATTAGGCTCTGTTCTTGCTGAAGGATCTGCAGGAATTGTAATTATGATTCCTGTAGTTTTATTCTGTTTATTAATGCTGTTTGCAATAATTAT
This sequence comes from Candidatus Rifleibacteriota bacterium, assembly GCA_028689875.1. GTDB lineage: Bacteria > Muiribacteriota > Ozemobacteria > Ozemobacterales > Ozemobacteraceae > MWDD01. The sequence continues at coordinate 51,477 of JAQVCG010000002.1, forward strand.
TTTATTTGTCAAAGGTGCAAACAAGCTTCAAGACAGAGCAAACTTATTGCGAATGCTTGCTGTTTTGCCTTTTAACGAACGATTGTCGGTTCTGGCAATGATGTCAGAAAAGCAGGTTTATAGGTCAGAATATTCAATTTATAAAGACTTTACTAATCTCTTGAACGAAGGTGTTGACATAAATTCAGCTGCTGCCAGAGCAGGCTTAAATTCTCAACTGGTTTGGCTCATGCACCCTGCTTTAAGAAACGAGACTTCTTCAGATGTGATATTCGATGTTGCGGTAATATTTGAAAAAAGATTGGAATATCTGATTGCGAAAACCGGGCACACCTTGAGGTTTTTGGCAATATTATTTGAAGCAGTTTTATTCACATCTTGCGTTTGGATAATGTGTTCTTCATTATCAGCTATATTAGCGGGTGCAGTATTATGAAAAATAAAGCAGATTATGCTCAAATAATTGAATTTTGTCAGATTATGCTGATTATATCAAAAAGCGAAGGTCGCACAAGCGGTTCTTTATCTGCATTACTTACAAAAGATAATGAAAATAAAGCCTCTCAGTGGGCAGTAACAATTTCACGAAATCTTGAACAAGGCAATTCTATTGAAGAATCATGTCAAATTCTTGAGAATGTAGACCCCGTATTGAATAGATTGTTGCCTTTGATATTAAAAAAACAACTTTATTATTTATTAGAATCATATATTCGTTTTCTTACTTTTCTTGAATTATTGAAAGAAGATACGAAAAATGCATTGTTTTATCCTTTTATTTTGGCGTGTTTGCTATTTTTGAGCCTTTTGCAGCTTAATTATGTTTTATTTCCCGAAATGGCAAAAATAGTACAAGATTTTGGTGCGAATTCGCCTTTTCTGATGAACATTCTATTTTTTGCAGACAAAGCATATTGGCCACTATCTTTGCTAATTCCATTAGTCATTTTATTATTTTTATTCTTAACAACCATGTCAGTCATTAACGGCGGAATTTATGCTAATTCATTCATAGCTAAAATTACCGGGATACAAAAAGCTCTGAGATTGCAGGAAATATCAAGAATTCAAAATTTGATAGGATTATATCTTTCATCAGGCGAAACACTTGAAAATACCATACAAACTGTGGCTGAGCTATGTACGCAACAAAATAAATCTTACCTCTTATTTGTTGCAAAAAAACTTGCTGAAGGAATTTCCCACGAGATACTTTTTGAAGATTCTGAAATTTTTGACATTATGTTGGGTAATGAAGGTGATAATGATTTATCATCCAGATTTAAAATAGCCTCAGAGAATAATTACAAATCATCTAAATTCCTTATAAAAGCATATTCCGGTGTTATGACTATGTTCTCTTTGCTCGCAGCTTCTCTTCTTGTTGCATTGATTGTGTGCGCTACTTTTGATTCATATTATTGGTTGATGTGGAGTATTTAATGATTTATCGTAAAGGTATAACTCTTGTTGAAATTTTAATTGCCGCTAGTTTGTGCGCTTTTATGCTTGTTTCAATAAATAAGCTAGCCGGAAATCTGAATAATACATTGAAAAAAACTGATAAAAACTCAGTTGCGATATTTATGATAGAAAGTATAAAAAACAAGGTAAAAGCTGACCTATCGAGTGGAATGGTTACATATGATGCTATAAATCCTGATATTACACAATTTACAAATTCAAAAGATTGGCACATCAAAGTAATAAAAAGAGAACAAAATGGAGTTAAATTAGTATTATTCAATAAAGATCTGTATTCCGGTTTAGTATATGAATTTGGAGTTTTTGAAAATGAATAGAAGAGCTTTTACTCTTATAGAAATGATGATTGTGATTGCATTGATGGCGATAATAATCACTTTTGTGCATATCGGCAACACCGGATTTATGACAAATATTTCACAGAAAAATGAAATAATTAAGAATAACGATAATTTAGCCTCCTTTTATTTATACATGAAAACTCAATTAAAAAATTGTGATTCAGTTATCTTTGCTGATGAATATATTGTAAAGTTTAAGCCGGATATAGTATTAAGAAGTCTTAATAATGGGCATTCTGTAGAATTTAATGACAAATTGTTCGTTTTTGGCAATAACTACAAAATTTGGGGATATGAGAAAGTTGATGAAAACACCTTCTCAATGCAGTTTAGCAATGTTAATGAAAATATCAGAGTGTTTTGGAGAGTAGGAAATGAATAACATAAATAAACGTAAAGGATTCGTTCTCTTCTTAACCTTTTCTTTTGGTATATTTCTATTGTATTCTGCTTTTTCAGTAAGTTTTAATGACGTAGTGGCTTTGTGTAGAAAACAAAACCACTGCCTCGACTTGGCAGGAAGAATTAAAAATAGTGAAGCTAAAACTACTTTTATAGATCTTTCAGACTCCGAGTGTGAAATTCAAAACAAATATGACAGCAACAGATAATTTGGACAACCTGCTTTACAAAGGAAAAACATTGGTCGCACTGACTCAAATGCTTGAGGAAGGGGCAGTGTGCGATGAAGATGTTTTGTTGTCGCTTTTTCAAGCTATAGATGATGATTTTTTATTGTGCAAATTTTTTGAACTGATTTCATCGCAAAATATTCAAAAAGGTACTCAGTTGGCTGCAAAGTATCTGAACCACCCAAATCCAAGAGTTAGGGCTAACGCAATAGAAGTTGTCGCATTAGATATAAAGCCCCATTTAAGTAGGCTCCTAGATTTGGCAAACGATAAAAACAACCGTGTTGCAATAAATGCAATTATTGCACTTCAAAAGCATCCGGTTAAAAAAATGGATGAACTGATTAGTAATCTGATTTATAAAACGCGTTCTGATTATAGTTTTAGTCTTTTGTACTTAATTGATAAATTGCCAAATTTCAACAAAATAGGGCTGCTTAATAAGCTGTTGTATGTACATAATCCGCATGTGAGAGACTTAGTATATGCTAAACTAAAAAAGCTCGAGAATAACGGTAATCAAAACGCTGCCAGGATAAGAAAAAATGTTGATTCCCAAATTTTGATGCACCAAAATAGAAAGGATTTTTTTAGAAATACCTTAGATGATTTAATGGCATCATTTATTGATAGGTTTCAAGAAACTGATTTTTGCCAAGAAGAAATAAAAAGGTCAAAAGACCCTTTTGTTGAAAGAGAGGCAATCAAGAAGATACTAGATAAAGTTTCAATCGCTGATGTTGCTGATACCGGAACTCTTGAGAATATTAAATATATAGACTCTGATATAGAATTCTTAAACAATTTTTTGATTGCTTCTAAAAATAATTTTTCAAATTCAGAAGCTTTTAATAAGGTCTTAATACGAATTGCTGAACAAGAGCTCGCAATATTAGAACAAAGGAAAAATTTCGCATTAACTTGTGCTATTTACGATTTATTTAAACCTGATTATTCTGAAAAAAAAGAGGTTATATCAATTAAACCTGATTTAGCTTATTTAAAAGCTATAGTGTGGTCATATGTACCTGAAGAAGAATTCTCTGTTTTGCCGGGAAGAGAATTGTCGGTAATAGATATATTTACTCTTACAATGAATCTTTATCAAAAACATATTTGGGATTTTAGTGTTATAACATTTGAATATTTTTTAAAAGCAGCCATCTGGATTGGTTCAATTTTTGCTGCTTTTTATCTTATTCATCAATATATATTTCTTATATTTATTCCCGTTATATTGTTTTTTGTTGTTGTTTTTAAATGTTTAAAGCTTTTTATTGCATGGCAAATTTCTATCGTTCTGATGTTGCAAGATTTTGTACACGGTAGACCATACAATAAATCAGAAGTTTCTAATTCTGTATCAGAAATATTTACAACTGTTTATTATGTTGCTCAAGAAAAATATAAGCGCTTATTTTTATATGGTATCTTATTCACCGTTTTGGCCAAAGTCCTCTCTTTTGCTACACCGGCTTTTAGCATTGAAACAACAATGTATTCATTTATGAATTGGTTGGTTAATATTTCTTTCATCGTATTAACCAGTTGGCAAACCTTTAAGCTGCTTTTGGTTGAACCAATCGCTGTTATTGCTCCAAAATTCGATGCTTTTAAGACATCATTTGAGTTTTTTAACGAAAATAAACCAAAACTTATATTATTGTTTCTGATAGGTACTTTTTTGAGCAGCGCTGTTACGAACACTTCAGGACAGATTATGGATTTCTTGCCTTTCGGTTCATATCAACTCTTTCTTAAATTGGTTCTTGTAATAGTTTCTAATCTGTTTTTGTCTCCGATTATTTTAAGTAATATGACAATATATTGTCTAATCAAATTTAAGAATTATGAAGAAAAAATTTGAGCTGTAAATTGATTATTTAGCTCTTTCGGGGATCAAAAACTTTAATATTAAAGCTAAAGTCAGACCGGTTAAAAAACCAATAATATGGCAATCAAATGCTACTCCACCAAGTAAAGGGTTGGTATTGTTTGCTTGCAACGCATTTATAAGTAAGTAAAAACCTAATACAACAAATGCCGGTACATCAATTCGCCTAATAAAAAACCAAATTGGACAGAAAAAACTGGTAATAAGGTTTTTGGGGAAAAAAGCCATGTAAGCACCCATAATGCCACTTATTGCGCCACTCGCTCCCACCAGTGGAACTGTGGATTCAGGATTCAAATAAGCATGACCAATTCCTGAAATAGCACCCACAACTAAATAGAAAATAAGATAGCCTATTTTACCCAGCCTCTCTTCAACGTTATCTGAGAAAATCCAAAAAAACCACATGTTAGATAATAAATGATCTAAACTTCCGTGTAAAAAACAAAATAATAAAGGCATTAACCAAATGATTATAGAATTAGTTTTAACTTTCAAAAATCCCAACAATTTTGCATCGTTTTCATTTTTAATACTTTCATTATATTCTTTCTCGTCAATTGAACGATTGATAAAATACTCTGTTTTGCCGTTAATATAAACTTCAGGCACTAACCCGTATTTATTGTTAAAGTTTGCTAATTTATAAATGCCAATTGGAGATTTTTCCGGAGCTGAACCGATAATAGCCTGATAAGTGAATATTAGAAAACAAAATCCAATAATCCAATATGTTATTATCGGTTTACAGCTGATCTTTGAGTTCTTGTTGTCATGTACCGGAACGAACATATTATGTCCCAGAATTTAGTGAATGTCGCAAAAGAGCTTTTGTGTTTGATTCTCTACCGCGGAACAATTTGAAAACTTCTGCAGGATGTAAGCTTCCACCCAAAGCCAGAACAGTGTTTCTGTATTTTCGACCTGTTGCTTTAATTGCTTCTTCATTGTCTATTCCGGCTTCTTCAAATGCAGCAAAAGCATCGGCACTTAATACTTCCGCCCATTTATAAGAGTAATAGCCTGCTGCATAGCCGCCTGCAAAAATATGGTTGAAGGATGCTAAAAACTTATCGTCTGCATAAGGCTTTACTATGCATGATTTATTGGCGATTTTCATATAAGCATCAAAAACACTTTCTGGGCCTGAAGGATCATAATCGCTATGAAGATAAAGATCTGTCTTAGCAAATGAAATTTGCCTTTGCATTTGAAATGCAGCCCTGAATTTTTTCGCAGCTTTTAATTTTTCAAAAAGTTCATTCGGAATAGGCTCTTTGGTTTTGTAGTGTTCCGACATTTTTATCATTGTTGGCTTATTAACACACCAATTTTCCATAAACTGACTTGCTAATTCAACGGCATCCCATTCAATGCCATTTACACCGGCTGCCTCTGATTCATTAATAGTCGTTAACATGCCCTGCAATCCATGTCCAAATTCGTGAAACAAGGTATTTACTTCAAAGAAACTCATAAGAGATGGGCGATGTTCAAGTGGTGGAGTCCCGTTGCATTCAATATATATAATCGGATTTCTAAGCTTGCCTTTGTAAATTCTTCTGCTCGCACAAATGTTCATCCAAGCACCGCCACGTTTTTCAGATGGTCTTGAAAATGGATCTAAATAAAAGTGAGCGATCGTTTTTCCGCTTTCGTCAAAGATATCAAAAAAATCTACATTGTGGTGCCACTTAGGAATATCTGTTCGTGTAGATTTTTTGATTGAAATCCCAAAAAGTCTTTCACACAAACTAAATAAGCCTTCAATTACTTTTGGAAACGGAAAATAAGGTCTGACGTCATCTTCGGTGAAATTAAATTTTTTCTCCCGAAGTCTTTCTGCCCAGAAGGGGATATCCCATTGCTTTAATTCTTCAGAAAAACCCGAATCAGCTGCAATTTTTTGTAATTCTAAATGTTCTTTTTCAGCGAATAGTTTTGTTTCTTTTTCCAGCTCATCAAACATCTGATAAACTTTTTGAGGCGTTTTTGCCATCTTAGTGTCTAAGCTGAATTCAGCGTAGTTTTTGTAACCCAAAAGTCTTGCTAATTCACTTCTGAGGGTTAATATTTCTGTTATAAGTTTTATGTTGTCAGTTTCATCGGAAGTTGCACGGTTTACAAAAGCATTATAAACTTTAAACCTTAGATCTCTGTTTTTGCAGTTTTGCATAAATGGCTGGAAGCTTGGGTGATCTAAAGTGACGCTCCAAGGGCCAGAATCGGGCGTGGATTCTTTTGAATTATGCTTTTCGTTATAAGTTTGAGACGCCAGCATTTTAAGTGCTTTCGGCCAGCCGTCCGCATCTGCCGGGCTACTAACTATTAATTCAAATTTTTTTGTGGAATCTAGTACATTATTGGAAAAATCACTGCCTAGTCTTTCAAGTCGATTAAATATTTCGTTAAAGCGCTTTTTTTCTTTTCCCTCAAGTGCAATGCCGGCTTGTTCAGCAAGTTTTATCTTTGTGTCAATAACTCTCTTCTTTGCATTATTGTAGGAGCTATACTCTTTGGTTTGTTTTATTTGCTTTAAACCTTCATATATTGGTTTACTTTGAGACATTTGGAGAGTTAATTCAACAAACTCAGGCATACATTCCTGCAAAGCTTTTCTTAATTCACTTGAGTTTTTAACACTGATAAGGTGTTCTAATACCCCCCAAGTATATTCTAAAGGAACTTCTAAGTCTTCCAATGGCTTACATAAGCCTTCCCAGGTTAGAATTATATTCTTTTCTATTTTTGCCAATTCTTCTTTTATTTCGCTAAAGGTTTTCTTTAGGGCCGGAACAAAGTGCTCTGGTTTGATAAGGTCGAAGCGCGGAAGGTCTTCTCTGAGCATGAGAGGATTATTTTGAAGTGACATACAAATTCCTTTCCTTAATCCATTTTATATTTGAAGATTAGTATATCACAAAATATATTTTAGTGTTATTCTAAAAGAAGCAAACTAAAGGAGTAGAAAATGGGCTCAATTTTTGTTCTGACTGGAACATTAATGCTAATGTACAGCTTGATAATAATAGTTGGGGAAAGCTTAAAAGATGATTTGTTTAATGGTATCGCAGCATTATTGCTATACCCGATTTTTGTCTTCTACTATCCCTTATCTATAAACTATAAAAAAGGCCACAGAGCAATGTTTATTGGTATCTGTGGCTTTTTAGTTCTTATTATTGGTCGAATAATCGGCCTAGAATAACATTTAAAATTTTATCCCTAAGATTTTAAATATGAATGAATATTCGAAAGCTATTTCTTTAAGGTAATCATATCTGCCGGAGGCACCGGAATGACCGGCCTTCATATTTGTTTTAAGTATAAGTGCGTTGCTGTCGGTTTTTAATTCTCGCAATTTTGCCGTAAACTTTGCCGGTTCCCAATACGAAACCCTTGGATCATTAAGTCCTGCTGTTATTAACATGTTAGGGTAGTTTTGCTTGACAATATTGTTATAGGGCGAGTAAGAAAGAATATAATCAAAGTAGTCTTTATCATTTGGGTTTCCCCATTCTTCATATTCTTCTTTTACTAGCGGTAAAGACGGATCAAGCATTGTATTTATAACGTCAACAAAAGGAACGTCTGCAACTACGATTTTAAATAGATCAGGACGGGCATTAACAACAGCACCCATTAAAAGACCGCCTGCGCTGCCTCCGTTTATGACTAATTTATCCTTTGATGTATAACCGTTTTCGATAAGAAGTTTTGCACAAGTTATAAAATCATTGAATGTGTTCTTTTTCTTTAATAGTTTTCCATCGTTGTACCAAGGCCTTCCAAGTTCTTGTCCTCCTCTTATATGTGCGATAGCATAAATAAACCCACGATTCAGAAGTGATAATCTTATAGAAGAAAAATAAGGGTCAGATGATACGCCATATGCTCCATATGAGGTGAGATACAAAGGGAAAGTTTCTAGTTTATATTTTTTTGCTAATTCTTTGTGGTATACCAAAGATATCGGAATAGCCATGCCGTCATCTGCACGAGCATAAATTCTTTCTGCTCTATAGTTCGATGGGGAGAAGTTTTTGTCTAACACTTCATTTTGTTTTAACAAAATTGACTTCTTATTATTAAAATCATATTCAAACACTGAGTCCGGAGTTGTGAGAGATTGGTAGTGATATCTTAATACATTTGTTTTAAATTCAGGGTTTGCGCTTAAGTAGAAACTGTATACGGCTTCATCAAATGTAATTTCTTGAAATGATTGATTTGCTATTTCGTAGTATTTAAGTCTTTTTAAACCATTTTCAACTTCAGTAATAATTAAATGATCTTCAAATTCTTCAAAATCTTCTATCATTACGCCACTTCGAGCCGGTATAAATTCTTGCCATTTATTATGAGCGGGCTCTTCAACTTTTGTTTTCATTACTTTAAAGTTGATTGCGTTTTCGTTAGTGATAATATAAAAATAGCCCTTATGATGAATCAGACCATATTCAATGTCTTTGCGCCTTGGAGAAAAAATTAAAAATTCTCCGGTCGGGGTTAAAGCGTCTAAATATCTTGATTCTGATGTTCCTGAACTTGAAGATGATATTATTAGATATTTTCTGTCTCTGCTTTTTTCTATTCCAACCCAGAATTGTCCATCATTTTCTTCATAAACGGTAACATCTTCTGAAATATCAGACCCAATTATATGCCTGACTATTTTATATGCGCGCCCGGTTTTATCCGGAAGTGTGTAAAAAACTGTCTTATTGTCTTCTGCCCATTGTATTCCGTATGTGGTTGAAGATATTGTTTCGGGATATAACTCGCCGGTTATTACATTCTTGAATGCTAACTCAAACTTTTCTGAACCGCTAAGATCAATTGAATAAGCTAAAATATCATGCTTTGGGCTAATACTTAAGCCGCCCAAAGCAAAATAAGGTTTGTCCTGTGCATATTCATTTTCATCAAATAAAACTTCTTCAAGAGAATCATTGCCTATTTTTTTTCTGCAATGGATTTCATACTGTTTTCCGGCTTCTGTTTTGGTGTAATACAAGTATTCATCGACTTTTTGAGGAACAGATAAATCAGATTCTTTTATTCTGCTTTTCATTTCTTCAAATAGTAATTCTTGAATGTTTTCAGTATCTTTCATGAAATCTTGTGCATAGTTATTTTCATCAATCAAATACTGCATAACATCTTTGTCACTTCTATCTCTGAGCCAAAAATAATCGTCTGATAACTCAATACCATGCACTAACTTTTTGTTTGGTATTTTTTTCGCCCTCGGAGGCTGAAATGCATTAATAACGGAATTGCTCACAAGAATAATGCTTAATACTAAAAGTAAAATTGCCTGTATTTTCATTTGTCTTATTACTCCAAGTAGGTATAGCCATACAGACCGGAACGATAAATTGCCAAAAACTCTTTTCCTTCGTTAACAGTAATTTTCCCTTCTTTTACTGATGCAGAAACCCAAGTTTCCATCGTTCTTACTAGTTTTTTTGCACTGAACTGAACATAGTCTAAAACGTCAGAGACAGTTTCTCCCTCAATGATTTTATCAATATTAAATGAGCCATCATTGTTTTGGGTAATGTGTACGGCATTTGTGTCACCAAAAAGATTATGCATGTCTCCTAAAATTTCTTGATAAGCTCCAACGAGAAAAACGCCAAGGTAATAAGATTCGTAAATTTTAAGTGAGTGAAGAGGAAGACATGGATTAAAAGTTCTGTTTCCGATAAATCGATCTATTTTACCGTCAGAATCACAGGTAATGTCTTGTAAAGTTGCATTCTGGGTTGGTTTTTCATCCAAGCGGTGAAGCGGTATAATTGGGAAAAGCTGATCAATTGCCCATGCATCCGGCAAGGATTGGAACAAAGAAAAATTACAGAAATATTTTTCTGCCAGAATTTTTTCTAATTGAGTTAAATCGTCAACAGCATGCTTTGAAAGTTTTGCCATATCCTTTATTTCATGGGCAATGCTCCAAAATAGTTTTTCGACTTTTGATCTAACTATAAGGTCAAGCATTCCTAAGCTAAAAAGGTCTAACGCTTCTTCTCTTAGTTGTACGGCATCGTGCCATGCTTCAATCATTGTTAAATCTGTTAAAGAGTCTAATATGGTGTGCATGTCTCTGACGATTTCATGATCATCTTTTGTAATCTCAAACTCTTCATAAGGAGTTCTTGGAGGACAGGTTGTTTCAAGAACATTAAAAACTAATACAGAGTGATGAGCTGTTAATGCTCTGCCTGATTCAGTAATTAAATGAGGATGCGGAAAGCCATTTTTATCTGAAGCATCTTGTAGTGCTGATACCGCATCATTAGCATATTCTTGAATGCTGTAGTTTATACTGCTTGAGATTGTGGTTCGAGTGCCATCATAATCAACTCCCAAGCCGCCGCCAATATCGACATACTCAAGGTTACAGCCTAACTTTCTGAGCTGAATATAGAATTGAGCAGCTTCTTTAAGGCCTCGCTTAATTTTTCTAATATTTGTAATTTGACTTCCCAAATGGCAATGAATTAGTTTAATGCAATCAAGCATATTTTCAGACTTCATGTAGTCAACAGCCTCAATAAGCTCATTCGGGGTAAGGCCAAATTTGCTTTTATCTCCTCCCGAATCTTCCCACTTTCCACTTCCAAATGCTGCTAATTTAATTCTCATGCCCACATTGGGTTGGACTTTATGTATTTTTGAAAGCTTTACTATTAATTTTAATTCATTGAATTTTTCGGCAACAATAAATATGCGCTTTCCCATCTTAGTTGCTAGCAGTGCCAGTTCAATAAATTCTTCATCTTTGTATCCATTGCATATTAGAAGAGCATCAGGATTCTCCATTATGGCTAAAACGGCATGCAATTCAGGTTTTGAACCTGCTTCAAGACCTATATTGAATTTTTGGCCATATCTGACTATCTCTTCTACAACAGGGCGTTGTTGATTTACTTTTATCGGGTAAACAGTATAATAGTTCCCGGAAAAATTATATTCGTTTGAGGCATTCTTAAAGCATTTTGATATTGTTTCAATTCTTTCATCAAGAATTTCAGGGAATCTAAGTAAAACCGGGCAAGAAACATCTTTTAAGCTTAATTCATCTAAAATATCTTTGATTGCAATTGCTTTTTCGGGGTCGCGATGAGGCATTACAGTAACATTTCCGTCTTTATTTACTCCAAAATAACCAATTCCCCAACCTTCAATATTGTAAAGTTCTGAAGAATCTTCAATCCGCCATTTTCTCATCGCAAACCTCCATAAAATTATTCACAAACTGAGGCTAACATACTAGATAGTATTTAATGAAATTTCAACAAAAAAAAGCAGCTTTATCAAGTTAAAGATAAAGCTGCTTTAGAAATCAAGTAATTATTTGTTAAGTGAAATTATTTTTTTATACAATTCTTCTGCTTTTTCGAGGCGATTGTTCTTTTTGTAAATTTCTGTGAGTTTCAGCATTAGTCTTACGGTTTCGCTTGGGAAATCTTTTTGATATTCAGAAATTCCTTTTTCGAGAAGAGCTTCAGCATCTTTGTCTTTATTGTTTTTCAAGTAAAGCATTGTTATGTGTTCATAAACGGGTATTATATTTCTTATTACCCTTGCGCGTTTCTGAGTGTTTTCATTAGCAAAGTCTTTTGATTTAGAATTAAATAGTTCGATTATTTTATATAATTCTGCTGCTGCTTCATCAATTTTACCTTGACCTTCATAAATCTCTGCAAGTCCGCGATGAGCTTCAGCAGTTGCAAGAGTTTGGTTCATTTTGTGTTTCATTTCCATCATTTCAGGGTTTCCTGGTTTGATGTGTTTGTTCGGTGGATAATCATTATGCATCTGACCGTTTTTAAAAAATGGGGGTTCAGGTTCTTGGTTTTGATGCATCGGAATTTGACCAAAGGCCAATGAAGAAGTTAATAAAAGAACCGCCAGAATTAGAATTTTAGAATTAGCCGTCATAGTTTTCCTCCTCAAGATTAATTTGGTAAAAATTTAGGTCTTCACTAGAATCTAACGAATAAAAATCAGATATTTCTGATTTTTGATTCTCGAAAAAATTAAGGTTTGCATAGCTGCTTTCGTTTATAAAGCTTGGAATGTCTTTAATACTACTTTCAAAGACTATAAACGGCGGTATTTGGGGAGAATTATTAAACGCGTTTTGTTTAGATTCATTTCTCATTTCAACTATGGCAAGACCGCAAATAATAGATAAGCCAAACACTAACCCGTATTTTAGGCCTGAAAGATAAGTGCTTAAGAGGCTTTTATTTTCGTTAATAACAACATTTTCCTTTTTAATAATTGATTCAGGAAAACACTTTTGAGGGGCGTTTAACAAGGAAAGCTCCTTAATGCCATCAGGAGAAGTAAGAAGGAGGTTGTCAAGCCAAGTATTGCAGGTTTTGCACTCATTTAAATGACTTTCTAGGGCTTTTTCATCTTGCTCTGAAAACGTTGATTGATGTGCGCTATTTAATCGTTTACGGAATTCTTCACACTTCATTGGTTCCTACCTCCTTTTCATTAAATCTTGTCCAAATTTCTGAAAAATGCTTCCTAGCTCTGTATAATACTATTTTAGCGTTGTTTTCATTTATCTCTAGAACCTCTGCAACATCTTTTAAAGGCAAATCATCATGGTACACTAAGAGCAATATTGTCCGCTCTCTTTCATTTAAAAGATTTAGAACTTTTTCAACGTCTAATTTAGTATTTATAATATTAGTTTCGGCTTCATTGTTTTTTATTAATTCATTTGGACTAATTTCTTTGTTCTGTTTAATTATTCTCAGTGAATTTCTATACATTATCTTGTATAACCAAGTTCGGAACTTTGAGTTTCCTTTAAAACTTGCAATTGCTTTGAATGCGGCAGAAAAGGTGTCTTGAATAGTGTCTTCTGCCATAGTTCTGTTACCTAATATACGAAATGCATTAGAGAATAAGAAATCGGCATGATTCGTAAAAAGGTTTTTAAACCCTTCTTGTCTTCCTTGTTTCGCTAGTTTTATCGCTTCTTCATCGTTCATGTAATATTAGAGGTGGCAAGTTCACAATTGGTTACAAAAAATACTTGCTCGGCTAAAAGATTTACTGTATAAATACGCACATGTCAAATAAACTTATTAAAAAGCGTTTTAAACAGTTCTCTAAATGGTCTGCCTTAGCTATTTTCTTGTTCATAATTGTGTTTTTGCACATGAAGTTTGGTAAGCAAGCGAGGGATAGTTTCTTTTTGTTTTCCGGTGGACTTGGCATGTTTGTCTATGGCATGAGCATGATGAGTATCAGTTTACAAGTTATTGCAGGTAATAGCTTAAAAACCATTATTTCTACGCTAACAAAAAATAACTTTTTTGCTATGTTAACCGGGATTGTAATTACTGCAATTATTCAAAGTAGTTCTGCTACAACTGTTATGGTTGTGGGTTTTGTTAATGCAGGATTGATGTCTCTTAAACAAGCCATCGGCATAATACTTGGTGCTAATGTCGGTACAACGGTTACTGCGCAACTTATTGCTTTTAAACTGACTGATATTGCGTGGCCAATATTGGCTATCGGAAGCGCATTAGTCTTTATGGCTAAACGCAAAAACAATAAAGCCATAGGAGAAACCTTGGTAGGTTTTGCCTTATTGTTTTTAGGAATGAAATTTATGGGCGAACCTCTGCTTGAATATAAAGAGCACGAAGTGTTTAAGCAAATATTTATTTCATTCTCAGAGAATAGATTCCTGGGGGTTCTTGCCGGACTCTTAGTGACGCTGTTTGTGCAAAGTAGCTCAGCAACAGTTGGCTTAACTATGAGTTTAATAGGGAGCGGAGCTTTTGGATCTGACCCGTTTGTGGCTCTGATGTCTGCGATTCCGATAATTATGGGCGACAATATTGGAACCTGTATTACAGCAATTCTTGCTTCTATAGGTACAAATACAAATGCAAGAAGAGCAGCACTTGCTCACTTATCATTAAATATGTGCGGAACTATTTTGGTGCTACCTTTCCTTGACCGTTACTGTAAACTTATTGCATTAACTTCAAATGATTTAATGCGGCAGGTGGCTAATGCTCACACTGTCTTTAATGTCGTTATTGTTTGTATTTTTTTACCTTTAATTGAACAATTAAAAAAACTGATTTTGTTTATAATCCCAATTTCAGAAAATGAAGAAATTCACTTATCAAACCTTGATAAACGTTTCCTTCAAGCGCCTCCAATAGCTCTTGATCAAGCGGAATCTCATTTGAAAATTGTAGCTGATGTTGTTAAGAATAAAATAAATATTATTCTTGCTGTCCTTAGACAAAAACCAACTAATAATGATGAAATTATTGAAGAATATGCAAGATTTGAGGAATACTCTAAACAGCGAAAACAGATCGGAAAAGACTTAAATCAGTTCCTAATTTATTTAGCTCAAAAAGAACTTTCTGATGAGATGAGCCGCGAGGTTACCAGATTGATATACATAAACAAAGATCTTGAAATATTAGCCGCACAACTCAGCAAGTTTATGGGAGTATTATTTGAACAAGCAGAAAAAAATATTATGATTTCAGAATCCGGAAAAGAAGAGTTAAACATATGTTTAACAAGACTGAGCGAAATATTTACTGCCTTAATAAGCTTTAAAAATCTGACAGATAATCAATCAGCAGATATTTCTTTGATGATAAACACACAAAACCTGCTTATTTCTGAGGCAAGAAATTCATTGGTTTCACGAATCAGATCTTCTGAGCACAGTCCCTATGAAAGCATTATCTTGCTCGATTCTTTACGAAGCATGGATAGCTTGTTAAGTTCAATGCGCTATACTTTCGATCATTTATTCTATAAATTCTAATCTGTAAAAATACTGCTTGATACTACTTTGCGCAAATGTTATTGTTGATTTAATCTAATAATAGGGTGAAACAAATGAATGATGCTCAAAATCTATTGAATTTGAAAGAGGTATCACAACTTCTAAAAATTAATCCTGAGGTTTTGAGAAGATGGTTGCGAAACGGGAAACTCAAGGGTATTAAAGTGGGAAGTGATTGGCGTGTATACTATTCTGATTTACGTGTCTTTCTTAATCAGCCCTTAACAGTTTCTTCTGAATCTCGCAATGCTCAAACTGCTGATAATACGCCTAAAATGTGTATTAGATTTCCAAAATGGCTGGAGTTTTCCGGGTTGCCTTTATATTTCAATGAAACCTATGGTCCTGAGACTTGGCCAATTTTTAAAAAACTTATCGAGCTTGATTTTGAAGCCGGTAAACCGGTCGACCGAAAGATTAAGCTAAATATCCCTGAAATTGCAGAAATGGTCGGCTACGACCAAGATATTGTTGATAATCTAATTCGTGCATTACTTCAGTCTGGCTATATAAACATAGTAAAAGAGAAATCTGTTTCATATTTTTCAATTGTTACTCCGATAAGAACACCTAAAATAATACTTGATATAGAATATTCTAAAGGTGGGGTTAAAGGGGCTCCGGAAAGTGCATTAGATAATGCTTGCTTAAGAAGATTTCTAGAAATATAAGAGATATCAAAATGGGAAAAGAATATTTGACGAACCATAAAAAATTTACCATAGATTTCAGATTCTATGCTGTGTTAACTTTTATATTTCTTGCTATAACGATTTTTGCTGTATTTGGGCAGTTCACTTCCCTTTCACAGGCTTCTTGGGTAAAGATCGGAATGGGAATTCCGGTGATGATTTCTTGCTTTGTAGCAATGATTTTGCTTTTATATGATCACTATTTTTTTGTCTTTTTTATTCTAATTTTTAATTTGTTTTTTCTTTTTCATGACATAATAATTATTTATGATAATGAAGCTGTCATGAGAAGCCTAGAAATAGCTACTGAAAATACACCGGGCCTTTATAGATATGTTGTAGATATTTTTTCTGATGCTTTTAAATTTGGAACAAGCGCAATTTGGGCCTTTATTGGTTTGTTATCTTCTTTTATTTTTTTGATTGTTGCTTGGATATACAAAATTCTGACTGACAACAAGCTTGCTACTCAGAAAACAACAGCTGATGAAGCATTATGAAATTATCGTTGCTATTACAGGGCAGTGATCCGAAGGTTTTTCCATTCCTCTGATTTCATAATCAATCTCAATTGAGCGACACATTCTTTTTATAGCCTGCGTTCCTAATATTAGGTCAATTCTTAAACCTCGGTTATCTCGAAAACCATCACTTCGGTAGTCAAACCAACTATATAAATTTGAATCATTTGGGTGAAGTTCTCTGAATAAATCATATATTCCCCAATTTTTGATTCCGTTTAACCAATCTCTTTCTTCCGGTAAAAAGCTGCACTTCCCTGTCTTGAGCCATCGTAATTTATTGTGTTCGCCGATTCCAATGTCAAGATCATTTGGAGCTACATTCATGTCGCCCATTATGATTAAATTGTCTTTTGGACTGAAACTATTAGCCAAAAATGATAATAAATCTTCGTAGAATTTCTTTTTAGCAGGAAATTTCACAGTATGTTCTCGATTTTCACCCTGAGGAAAATAGCCATTTATTAGCTTAATGGTTTCATTGTTATCTAATTCGTACGTAGCAGAAATTATTCTTTTTTGTGAGTCTTCATTGTCATTGGGAAAGCCCTTGCTCAAAGTTATTGGTTTTGTTTTTGACAGTAAAGCAACCCCATAATGACCTTTTTGTCCAAATGATTCGACATGATATCCGAGAGAGTTAATCACAGCTTTCGGAAAAGCATCATCAACACACTTAATTTCTTGCACGCCAATAATATCAGGACTATGCTTTTCTATCAGTTTTTCAAGTTGATGAAGTCTTGCTCTAATACCATTAACATTGAAAGTACATATTTTCATTTATATTTCCTTAACATGTTGGCAACTTCTTCTGTGGTAACTCTGTATGATTTACTACAAAAATGGCAGGTTACTTCAGGTAGTTCTTTTTTTTCTAGAATCTCGTTAAGTTCTTCCTTTGTTAAACAGGAAACAGAATAAAGAACTTTTTCTCTGCTGCAAGTGCATTTTGCTGTTAAAAACCTATGTTCAAAAACTTCCAAATCTTCGATACCTAGTAACTTTGCTAAATTACTAATATCCAATTGTTGCGATATTGAATCTTTAACCAGACCGCTGTTAAACTTTTCTAGTATTGAGATGAAAAGTTCT
Organism: Candidatus Rifleibacteriota bacterium; assembly: GCA_028689875.1. GTDB lineage: Bacteria > Muiribacteriota > Ozemobacteria > Ozemobacterales > Ozemobacteraceae > MWDD01. Next base: position 69,004 of record JAQVCG010000002.1, read on the forward strand.
GAATCGCATGATTCTGTTTTAGTTACTTTAACTGCACA
>JAQVCG010000050.1 GCA_028689875.1 Candidatus Rifleibacteriota bacterium
ATTACACTTGGCGATCCTAGTGCTATAAACTCTCTTGTTTCTATTGGTGCATTTTCAGGCTTAATCTTAGCTCTAATTACTTCTTTCAAACCTGATTGGTCTCCTTATACTTCAATACCATATTCTTTGGCAGAAGGCTTAGCATTGGGGGCGATCTCTGCACTGTTAAATAGAGTTTATCCGGGTATTGCGCTAAATGCAGTTTTGATAACATTTTCTGTAATGTTAATAATGTTGTTTTTATTTAGAACAGGAGTTATTCAAGCAACAGAAAGATTTAAGTCTGTCGTTATAACTGCAACCATTGGAATTGTTTTGGCATCGCTATTTTCCTTTGCGCTAAGCTTTATGGGAATGGGCATGCACTTATATTCAACCGGCACATATGGTCTGCTTTTCTCTGTTTTTGTTTGTATTATCGCTGCTTTAAATCTGATAATTGATTTTGATTTCGTTATTAAAGGTGCACAAAGCAATGCTCCAAAACATATGGAATGGTTTGCTGCATTTGGACTTATGGTTACGCTCGTTTGGCTATATATTGAAATTTTACGTTTACTTAGCCTTTTGGCGAGAAAAGACTAATTTTTCAAGAATCGTAATGTCTTCCGGGTGAGTCAGTTTCATATTCTGTGTGTCTCCCAAAACAATATGAATATTGATCTCCGGAAGATATTTTTTTACTGTTTTACAGTCATCAGCAGTTGTAAAATTGGGGTCTTTTAATGCATGCTCATAGGCCTCTTTAATTATTGGATATCTGAATGCCTGCGGGGTTTGGCTATTGAACAAGATAGACCTATTTGGTATTTCTTTTATATTTAGATTATCATCCACTATTAAGATTGTATCTGTGGTTGGTATTGCAGTATCTACAGCGGAAAATTTATCTAAGCACTCAATTACTCTTGTAATTATTGTATTGTTTATTAAAGGCCTTGCAGCATCATGAAAAATTAAGTTTAAATTTTCTTTATCTTTGATTTTCTTACATGCCTCTATGGCTGCAATGCTTGAATGATACCTTTCTTTTCCACCTATGATTATTTCTTTTACTTTAGAGTGGTTTTTGAGGTCTATTAGTTCCTTGGTTTGAGCCAAGTAATCCGCATGAGTAACAATCAGAATTTCGTCTATTTCAGGGTGTGCTTGAAAAGCTTCAACAGAATAAAGAATTACTGCTTTTTTGTTTAATTTAAGAAATTGTTTTGGCAGAGCGTTTCCGAGTCTTTTTCCAATTCCGGCAGCCAGAATAACAGCAATATTTTTCATTTTTACCTCTTATCAATTAAGCAATTATAAAGTGTTTTTAATATTATTGCTATATCTGTTTTTTGCAAATATAAGCTTGCTATGCTAGAATATACTATCTAAAACGGAGGTCGGCAATGGGACTTATATCAAAATTTGTACTAAAAGCTTGTGAAACAGGACTTGTTCCTGAAAGAGTTATCAGATTTTGGTGCCGCAGACTTTATTCAAGAGCATTAAAGTCAGCCTCATTAGGTGACATCGAAGCCCGCCAAGCAGTATTCAGGCAAATTATTAAAGATATAAAAAACAAAACATTATTAAATCGTGATTCAGAAGCTAAGCGCGAAGGTATTGAGCCAAATCTGGACTTTTTTAAGCTTTTTCTTGGCGAAAGATTAAATGAGGGATGTGGTTATTTTCCGACCGGCGCGGAGGATTTAAATGATGCAGAGGAAACCATGTTGTGGATGTCAGCAGATCGTGCAAAAATCCGAGATGGCATGGATGTTCTTGAAATAGGCTGCGGGTGGGGTGCCATGACATTTTGGCTTGCAGAAAACTACCCTAACATAAAAATTACTGCCGTTGTTGATTCAACTAAAAGATTGATTATATTAAAAAAGAAAGTTAAAGAATTAGGGCTTACTAATATTAAGTTTCTATCAGCAGACTTTGAAGAAATAGATTTTGATAAATCTTTTGACCGGATACTTTGTTTAGAACGATTTGATTTAATTGCACGAACAGAAAATTGGGATAGCAGAATTAGTAAAATGCTAAAGCCTGAAGGCAAATTTTTCCTTCAGTTTCCGGTTCATAGTTCTTACTCTTATTATCAAGATTCTGTTGGTTTATCAGAATACCCCGGACGTTATATTTTGAATCCATTTCTTATTCCTTCATCTGAAACATTAATGATGTTTCAAAAAAATCTTCATATTGAAGACTATTGGAAAATAAGCGGCGATGCATATAGATTAACCGCAGAAAAATGGTTAAAAAAGTTTTATTTTAATCGAATAGCTATTTTTTCTTCATTAGAAAAAGTTTATGGGAAAAAGATGGCATGGACTTGGATGCAGAGATGGAAAATGTATTTTCTGGCTCTTTCTGAACAATATGGGTTTAATCGAGGCCAGGAGTGGATGGTTGCTCAGTATCTATTTTCTTTGTGACATTTGCTCAATAAAGTTTTCTGCCATTTGGATTGCTTCTTCTTTTGTTTTAATTTCTCCGGTATATTGTGCTTCTTTTACAGCCTCAAGAATTGTTCTAAAGAGAGGCCCCGGTTTTGCTCCTAATAAAATCAAGTCATCACCACGCAAAAGCTCTTTTGTTACCGGTTTGCTTTGCTGAATAAAATATTCACTCATTATTTGATAAATTCCTGCTGTAAACGATACGATATCATCCTCGTTGTAATTGCCTAATGCGGCAAGTCTGTCTGCTAATGATAGTAGCGCTATTCCGGTTCCATCGATTCCGCATTCGGTGTAATATCTAAATAATCTTTTGTTGCTTATGCCTTGTTGTAAAATCACGCCCGGTCTCATATGGTTTTTAACTAATTTTTGTTGAAAGATGCTTTCAACTGATGAAAGTTTTAATCGTGCTGCAATTTCTTTCGAAATTTTTGCTCCCTGCATTTCATGGCCGTGAAAAATTATTTTGCCGGTTTCTTTGTCAACCATCCTGCATGGAATTTTACCTAAGTCGTGTAAAAGACATCCAAATTTTAGTGACTGCAAATATGTTCTGCCCGGTGAAATTTCATCGTGCAAATAATTAATGAACTTGTTCCACCAAAAATGCGGTGGAGCCAGGTTTAGTAATTTTTCAAAATTTTCATAAGTTAAGATTGTATGATCAAAAACATCTAAATGATGCCAATCATTTTGAGAAATATTTCTGCATTTTTCAAGTTCCGGAAATATTATATCAAGAATTTTTAGGTCAGCCATTTCTTTAATATATTTAACTGAATTTTTAGTTGCAAAAACCTTAAATAATTCGTCACGAATTCTTTCTCCAGACACATTAACAAGCAGATTTTGGCTGAGGGTAAATAAATGTTTTATTTCGTTTGTTATTTCTGCTTCGTAGATAGAGGAAAACCTAAAAGCTCTCATAATACGAAGCGGATCGCTTTTAAATGACTCGCTTGAACAAACTTTTATGTGGTTATTTTTTAAATCAGTAATTCCTTCAAGCGGGTCATACAGTGATAATTTATTGTTTTCCAGTAATTTTTCCCCTTCATCGAATAGAGGGGCAGCAATTGCGTTTATTGTGAAGTCTCGACATAACAAATCATTATCGATAGTATCTGCTTTAAATTGAGATACATCAAAAGTGTAATATTCTTTGTTTTTTGTTTCATAAACGATTCGAACAATATTTCTCTCATCGTCTAGTATTACAAAACCTGATTTTGTTTGATTAGCAAACTTTTTGCATTTTTCTATCGGATTAAATGATGTTACCAAGTCCAGATCATAAATTTTACTTTTTTTACCTTTAATTATGTCTCTTATGCTTCCGCCTACCAGCCAAACTTGATTGGTTGCAGAGGGATGCAAAAAAGACAAAATTTCCCGCAACAGGTTTGATTCAAGTTGCGGGAAATTAATAATCATCTTTATAGTTCTTTATTATGGTTTTTGGTAAAAGTTAATGTCCGGTTTTCTGGCAGCAGTAGCTTCGTCAAGTCTTCTTACCGGGGTAGAAATCGGAGCGTTTTTCAAGAGATCCGGGTTTTCGACAGCTTCTTTTGCAATTTTTTCCATGACTTCAATAAAACTATCTAAGGTGTCCTTAGATTCTGTTTCAGTTGGCTCAAACATCATTGCTTCTTCTACTATTAGTGGGAAATAGATGGTGGGCGAATGATATCCGAAATCAAGAAGTCTTTTTGCAACATCTAGTGTTTTTACACCTTGTTTTGCAAGTGTTTTTCCGGAAATTACAAATTCGTGTTTACAGAATCTGTCATAGGGGACATAATAGGTGTCTTTGAGCTTTTTCATCATATAGTTAGCATTTAATACGGCGTAGGCAGAAGCATCTTTAAGACCTTCTTTCCCGCTGTACATTATGTATGCCAGAGCTTTTACAATAACTGAAAAATTGCCAAAAGAGCCTAACACAGCTCCAATTGTATCATTGTTTTGATCTTCAAAAGAATATGTGTTATTTTTTTCGACTATTCTGGGAGTTGGTAAAAACTCTTTAAGATGTGCTTTTACACCAACAGGTCCGGAGCCCGGTCCGCCGCCACCATGGGGAGTTGAGAAGGTCTTGTGCAGGTTAAGGTGAACAACGTCGAAGCCCATGTCTCCGGGACGTGTCCAGCCCATTATTGCATTGAAGTTTGCTCCGTCATAATACAGCAACCCATCGACTGAATGGACAAGAGTGGCTAATTCTCCGATATTTTCATCAAACAAGCCAAGCGTATTGGGATTTGTTATCATAAGTCCTGCTACGTCCGGGGCAATGTTTGCCTTAAGATCTGCTATATCAATGCAACCGCGGTCGTCAGACTTAATATTTACAACTTCGTAGCCGACCATTGTGCAAGATGCGGGATTAGTTCCGTGTCCGCTATCAGGAATAAGAATTTTCTTTTTGTTATTCCCTTTTTTATTGTGGTATGCCTTAATAATCAGCAATCCTGTCATTTCTCCTTGAGCTCCGGCGGCAGGTTGAAGAGTTATAGCGTCCATCCCTGTTAATTCAGCCAAGTATTGTTCTGTTGTTTTGAGAAGTTTTAAGGCTCCTTGAACAGAATCTGCATTTTGATAGGGATGAATATTTGCGAACCCCGGTAATCGAGCAATGTTTTCATTTACCTTTGGGTTGTATTTCATTGTACAAGAACCGAGAGGATAAAAGCCTATATCTACACTATGATTCATTCTTGAAAGACGTGTGAAATGTCTTACTGTTTCAAGTTCTGAAAGAGAGGGCATATCAAGTTGTTTTCGCAAGAATTTTGTAGGTATATGATCAGCGGGATCAACTGTTGGAACATCCAGTTTTGGTAGTGCATAACCTCTTCGGCCTTTTGTGTCTAGTTCAAAAAGTAGTGGTTCAGTCATTTTATAGCCTCCCCGAGGTATTTGCAGTAATCATCGATTTCAGACTTAGTTCGCTTTTCAGTTATTGCAATTAAAATACAATCTTTCAAATTTGGATAGTATTTTTCAAGTGCAATTCCTGCAAAAATTCCTTTTTCTTCCATTTTCTTTAATACGGAATCAGCATTCGGGACCTTTATGACTAATTCATGGAAAAAGCTGCAAGTGAAGGGAATAGTCACATTTTCAAGTTTTGCAAGTTCTGATTTCATGTAGTGAGCTTTTTGGAAGCTGTGTAAAGCCACTTCTTTGAGGCCTTCAGCACCCATTAAAGCCATATATATGGTTGTGTTTAGGGCAACAAGAGCTTGGTTAGAGCAAATATTGCTTCCGGCTTTTTCTCTTCTGATGTGCTGTTCTCTGGCTTGCAGCGTTAGAACAAAACCTTGTTTTCCGTCCAGGTCCAGAGTTTTACCAACAATTCTGCCCGGCATTTTTCTTAATAGGGCTTTTTTTGCTGCAAGGAAACCAATATATGGGCCGCCGAATGATAGCGGAACACCAAGAGGCTGTCCCTCTCCGGTGACAATGTCTGCACCAAGATTTCCCGGGGCTTCAAGAAGAGCTAGGGAAATAGGGTTGGCGCAAACAATGCATAAAGCACCTGCTTCATGCGCAATTTTGGCTATATTTTCAATGTCTTCAATGCAACCAAAGAAGTTTGGATACTGCACAAGAACGGCTGCTGTTTTGTCATCAATAGCTTGTGAAAGTTTTGTGAGATCAGAAACACCGTCTTCAAAACCAAGCGTAACGATTTCTGTTTCCTGGGCTCCGTTAATTGTTTTTATAACTCTTCTGTAGGCAGGATTAATTGTGTCAAATAGTATGACTTTTTTTCTGCCGGTCTGAGCTTGAGCCATTTTAATAGCTTCAACATTAGCAGTTGCACCTTCATAAAGTGAAGCATTGGTTTGATCCATTCCTGTTAGAGAACATATCAAACTCTGATATTCATAAATGCACTGAAGTGTGCCTTGAGAAACCTCAGGTTGGTAGGGGGTGTATGCAGTGAAGAAATCGCCTCTTAAAAGCAGGTGATCAATTGCTGCAGGAATAATGTGGTCGTATGCTCCTCCACCTAAGAAACAAACATTTTTGTCGACAGTTTTATTCATTTCTGAGAGTGAAGTAAGCTTGCGAGTCATTTCTAATTCGCTCATTCCGCTTGGAATATTCAAATCTTTGTTCAATCTGAGTTTCTGCGGAATTTCAGCAAATAATTCATCAATTGTTTTGACGCCGATTACATTAAGCATTTCTTGTAATTCAGCAGTCGTATGAGGAATATATGTGGACATTTTTTACTCCGTCACTATGTTAGGGATGTTTTTGTTATTCACAAATAGCTTTATAAGCAGCTTCATCAAGTAGCTGATCATATTCATTTGGGTTAGAAACCTTAATTTTAACTATCCAGCCGTTTCCTGTCGGATCTTCATTAACAAGAGCGGGGTTAGCGTCTAACTCGTCGTTTACTTCTATTACTTCACCTGTCATGGGTGCAAAAACATCGGAAACGGTTTTGACTGATTCAATTGTACCGAAGACTTTGTTAACTTCTAATTTTGAGCCTTTGTTTGGCAATTCTACAAAAACTATATCGCCGAGCTGATGAGCTGCATAATCAGTGATTCCAATAATTGCTGTATCGCCTTCCAATTTGACCCATTCGTGTTCTTTTGAAAATTTCATGTTCTTCTCCTGATGATTTTAATTAAATTTTATAAAAAGGAAACTTTTTGCATACTTCGATTACTTGATTTTTAACAGAAGCTAAGTTTTCTTCGTTTTCCGGATCTGTGATAGCTTGATCAATGAAACCAGCTATTTTATCCATTACTTCAGGTGTCATTCCACGGGTGGTAACTGCGGGAGTTCCAAGACGCAGACCTGAAGTAACAAATGGAGAAGCCGGATCATTGGGGATAGTGTTTTTATTAACTGTTATTCCTGCTTTATCAAGTGCTTTTTCGGCAGCTTTCCCGGTAATATTTTTATTTCTGACGTCAACTAACATCAAATGGTTATCGGTGCCGCCTGACACAAGTCTGAAACCTCTTTTAATAAGACCGGCTGCAAGAGCCTGTGCGTTTTCTAATACGCGTTTTTGGTAGTCTTTAAATTCAGGTAGAAGAGCTTCTTTGAATGCAACGGCTTTCGCAGCAATAACGTGCATTAAGGGGCCGCCTTGAAGGCCCGGGAAAATAGCTTTATCAAGTGCTTTAGCCCATTTTTCTTTGCAAAGAACCATGCCGCCTCTTGGTCCTCTGAGGGTTTTATGAGTAGTAGTAGTTACAAAGTCTGCATAAGGCACGGGTGACGGATGCAGTCCTGTAGCAACAAGTCCGGCAATGTGAGCCATATCTACGCACATAACTGCTTCAACTTCATCGCAAATTTCTCTTACTTTTGCAAAATCAATGATTCTGGGATAAGCAGACGCGCCAACCATAATCATTTTGGGTTTGTTTTCAATTGCAAGTTTTCTCATGGCTTCATAGTCAATGGTTTCTGTGTCATCTGAGACGCCATAAGGAACAACATTATAAAGAAGTCCGCTGAAGTTTACGGGGCTACCATGTGTTAAGTGCCCGCCATTTTGCAGATTCATGCCCAAGTAAGTTTCGCCAGGTTTCATAACTGTTTGATAAACAGCCATGTTTGCTTGGCTTCCTGAGTGTGGCTGCACGTTTGCATGTTCAGCACCAAAAAGTTCTTTTGCTCTGTTGCGTGCTAAATCTTCAGCGCAGTCAACTACTTCACAGCCGCCATAATATCTTTTTCCGGGGTAACCTTCTGCGTATTTGTTTGTTAAAACTGAGCCGAGTGCTTCAAGAACTGCATCTGATACAAAGTTTTCAGAAGCAATAAGTTCTATTTGGCTCATTTGTCGTTTTCTTTCATTATCGATGATTGTAGCAATTTCGGGGTCAAATTGTTTCAAGGTTTGCATTATTTAGTTCCTTCCCTTTTATAAAATGGTGTTTCTATAACTGTTGCTGGGTAAGCTTTTCCTCTTACTTCTACATCGAAAGTCGAACCAATTTCTTTTAAGGTCGGCGCAACATAGGCCAATCCGATATTTTTTTTCAGTGTTGGTGACATTGTTCCAGAAGTTACTTCACCGATTTGTTTTCCATCTTTTAAAACCGGATATCCGTGTCTTGGTGCAGGGCCTTTTCCCATTTCGAAACCAACGAGAATTCTTTCGGTTCCGTTATCTTTTTGATGTTTGAGAATTTCGCTGGCTGTAAATTGCCCCTTTGCGAATTTGACTGTCCAACCCAGGTTTGCTTCGATGGGGGTAGTAGTGTCGTTCAAATCGTTTCCGTAAAGCATAAGTCTTGCTTCAAGTCTCAATGTGTCTCTTGCACCAAGGCCTATTGGTTTGAGGTCGAATTCTTTGCCTTTTTCAGTGAGAACGCTCCAAAGATATTCGGTATGTTCTGCATTAAAATAAAGTTCAAAGCCGTCTTCACCGGTATAACCGGTTCTGCTTATTATGCAGTCGATTCCTGATACTTTACCTGCTGTAAACCAATAAAACTTAATTGATTTAAGTCTTTGTCGGGTTAGTTTTTGGAGCAACGCTTCTGCATTGGGGCCTTGTACTGCTATTAAACCGGTGTTTGCAGACTCATTTGCCAGTCTGACATTTCCTTCTAGCTGATGGTTTATCCAGTCAAAATCTTTAAGCTCATTTGATGCATTGACAACAAGCATAAATTCAGTGTCGGTCCATCTATATACGAGCAAATCATCTACTATGGTGCCGTCAGGTCTGCACATTGGTGTGTAAGCAATTTGTCTGTCTGAAAGAGCTTCGATGTCTTGGGTAACAATTTTTTGAACGTTTTTCATTGCATCGGGCCCGGTGAGCCAAAATTCACCCATGTGAAACAAATCAAACATCCCGCATTTGGTTCTGACGTGGTTATGTTCTTCAATAATTGAAGTGTACTGAACAGGCATGTACCAACCGCCAAATTCGACCATACGAGCGCCTAACGCTTCATGTACCTGACAAAGTGGTGTTTTTTTCATTTATCTCTCCTTGATATCATTTAACCTAATTATTTTTCGTTTGCCATGAAATATTCCATCATAGCTTTTAGTCCGGCGCCGGTTTCTTTTAGATAACCTTTTTGTTTAAGGATCATTTCAAACAGGCCAATTGTTCCGATTAAATCTCTTTCGCCTATGTTTCCTATGGTGGTTATTCTAAGCAGAGTGTTAGCAAACTGTTCTTGTCCGCCTGCTATTCTTATGCCGTATTTGTTAACCATTTCGGCAACGATTTCTTTTGGATTAAGGCTTTCAGGCACATAGAAAACTGTGAGCACGTTTGATGTTGCACAGTCTTCGGTGAAAATCTTGATGTCAAGAGCTTTTAACGCAGCTCTTAAGCCACCGGCCAATTTTGCATAATGATTTATACAAACATTTAATCCGATTCTGTCAATTTTTCTGAGTGCTTCAAGCAAAGAATACATTACGTTTATGGCGGGGGTCCAGGGATATGCGGGGATTTTCAATTCTTGGTTTTTCTTATAAACCTTGAGATCGAAATAGAGGCCGTGGCATTTTATTGTTTCCATTTTTGCCATTGCTTTGTCAGAGAGAGCGACCATTCCAACACCTGGAGGCGCCAAAAAACCTTTTTGAGAAGCACTTACGGTAACATCGACATTCCAATTATCATGGTCGTATTCCAGTGCGCCTAATCCGCTGACACCGTCTACGATTAAAATGACATTTTTATCTTTTAAAAATTCACCGATAGCTTTAATATCGTTTCTTATGCCTGTTGAGGTTTCGTTAAAAGTGACTGTTACGCCGGAAATATATGGGTTCTCTTTGAGTGCTTTGGCGATTTGTTCAATTTTAACGCTTTTGCCGTCGTCGCATTTGAGTTCGACGGTATTTAATCTGAATGCTTTGCAAATTTGTGTGAATCTAACTCCGAATACCCCGGTTTGTATGTTTAAAACAGTTTCGCCTTCGTTAAAAGAGTTAGCGATTGCGGTTTCCATTGCGCCGGTGCCGGACGAAGTTGTTAGGTAAAGGTGCTTTGTGTTTATAAATTTTTTAAGCAAGCTTACACATTCTGTATAAATTGGCGCAAAGTCGTCGGTTCGATGGTGTAATAAAGGTCTTGCTCCGGCGAGCATAACTTCGGCGTCAAGGTGAACAGGGCCTGGGGTCATCAACATGGTATCGATAAATTCCACAATAGTTCTCCAATCATTCCTTAATTATTATTTAACAATTTTTCTCTTGCTTTCAGCGTGTTTGATAACAGCATTGCTATGGTCATCGGGCCAACGCCACCGGGAACCGGTGTTATGAAGGAAGCGCGTTTTGCGGCTTCTTCGTATTCTACGTCTCCGACGAGTTTGTAGCCTTTAGGTGAGGTGGGGTCGTTGACAGAGTTTGTTCCGACATCGAGCACAACGCAATTTTCTTTAATCCAAGCGCCTTTAATAAACTCAGGTTTGCCGATTGCTGCCACGATTATATCAGCGTTTTTGCACAGTTCGGGAAGATTTTTTGTGCGGGAATGTGCGATCGTAACCGTTGCGTTTTCCCGAGTTAGCAGTGTCGCCATAGGTTTGCCGACTATGTTAGACCGACCAACAACGAGGGCATTTTTCCCTTCAATAGGAATCTGATAACGTTTTAATAATTCGAGGGCGCCTGAAGGAGTGCAGGGTTGCAAGCAGTCTGCGCCAAGATTGAGATAGCCGAAATTTTTAGGATTAAAGCAGTCGACGTCTTTGTCGGTTGATATTGCTTCTAATATTGCAGACTCATTTATATGCGAGGGCAGGGGGAGCTGGATCAAAATTCCGTGAATTTTGGCATCATTGTTCAGGTCATCAATTTTTTGCAAAAGTTGAGCCTGGGTAGTTTCGGCGGGAAGTATGATTTCAAGCGAATAAAAACCGGCTTGTTCGCACGCCTTTTTTTTTGCAGAAACATAAACCTGCGACGCTTTTGAGTCTCCTACAATTATTACGGCTAAGCCCGGAGGTGGGGCACCAGTGTCGGTGATTGTTTTGACTGTGTTGGCGATTTCGCCACGGATTTGTTGAGAAATTTCTTTTCCATTAATTATTGTAGCCAATTTAATACCCTGAAAAAAAGATTTACAGGGGGAGTATACCCCCACACTAAAACATAAGCAACCAATATTTTATTTATTTCACAAACTTTAAAGAGACATAATAAAGAAAATGTTATACTATTAAACGTGCGAAATTAGACCGTGACGGAGGAATATCATGTCAGAAGTGTTTTTTACTGATTTAAAATCAAGCAATGAAGAAAGCATTTTGTCTAAGCTTAAAAAATTGGTTAAGATGGCAGGGTTTGAAAAGATTAACTTTAAAGATAAATTTACTGCGATAAAAATTCATTTCGGCGAACCCGGCAATATGGCGTTTATAAGGGCTCAATATGCAAGGGTGATTGCTGATTTGGTTATAGAAAATGGCGGAAAACCTTTTTTAACAGATTGCAATACTTTGTATGTTGGCGGCAGAAAAAATGGGATAGACCATTTGGAATCGGCATATAGAAATGGTTTTGTGCCTTATGTGACCGGTTGTCACGTGATAATTGCTGATGGGTTGCGGGGGGCAGACGAGGAGCCGGTATTTGTAGGGGGAGAATATGTTGAGAGCGCCAAAATTGGCAAAGCTATTGCGGATGCAGACATTGTAATATCGATGAACCATTTTAAGGGCCACGAACTTACTGGAATGGGTGGGGCGCTGAAAAATTTAGGTATGGGGTCGGGCTCAAGAGCAGGAAAAATGGAAATGCACAGCTCGGGCAAGCCGAGTGTTTATGCTGAAAAATGCGTTGGTTGCGGTAAGTGCAAGGCAATTTGTGCGCATGATGCTATTAAAATTGAAGCGAAAAAGGCAAGCATAAATCACGCTCATTGTGTGGGTTGCGGGAGATGCTTGGCTGTTTGTCCGATGGATGCAATAATGGCTGATTTTAATCAGGCTAATGATGTGTTAAATAAAAAAATCGCTGAATACGCGAAGGCAGTTATTAGCGGAAAAGAGCATTTTCACATTAACTTTGTAGTAGATGTTTCTCCTGCCTGTGATTGTCACGCTTGCAATGATATACCGATTGTATCGGATGTAGGTATTTTTGCTTCATTCGACCCTGTTGCAATTGATGTTGCTTCGGCAGAAGCGGTTAATCAACAAGCTGTTGCGCCGGGCAGTGTGTTAGAAAAAAAACATAAAGCCGGAGAAGATTATTTTGATTCTGTGTCAAGGGGAACCAATTGGCGTGTCTGTACCGACTACGCGAGCAAGATAGGACTTGGAGATACTTCTTACGAGTTGATAAGATGCAAATAAAGACAAAAATAGAAAAATTTGAGAGGTTCCGGTTTTGAGCAAAAATGATTATAATATGTACACATTTTTCAAGGGAACCAATAATTACAAAATATTAGTAAAAATCATTGACAGTGCTTGAATAAATGTGGTATTATCCTAATTCCTACACGTGTATTCGTGTGGAAATCAGCGTTAAGTTGATTATATCTTAAGAAGGAAGGTGTTAGTCGTGCCAACAATTAATCAGCTAATTCGTAAAGCTCGACAGGCGACTAAGTACAAATCGGATTCACCCGCTTTGGATAAATGCCCTCAGCGCCGTGGCGTTTGTACTGTAGTTAAAACTACTACTCCGAAGAAACCGAACTCGGCTCTTCGCAAAATCGCAAGAATCAGACTCACTAACAAGATCGAAGTAACAGCCTACATTCCCGGTATCGGACATAATTTGCAGGAACACTCTGTAGTTATGATTCGAGGCGGTCGCGTAAAAGACTTGCCAGGTGTACGTTACCACATCATTCGCGGAGCTCTTGACTGTGCAGGCGTTGCAAATCGCATGCAGTCTCGCTCTAAATACGGTGCCAAACGGCCCAAGAAATAAGGAGATATAACTCATGCCACGTCGTGGTCACGTATCTAAAAGAGAATTAACTCCTGATTCAGTTTACAATTCTAAGCTTGTAACTAGATTCATCAATAATCTTATGATGTGCGGAAAGAAAAGCATTGGAAGCCGCATATTTTATGATGCGATCGAATTGACTGCCAAGAAGAGAAAAGAAGACAATCCTCTTGAACTTTTCAAAAAGGTTGTTGACAGTGCTAAGCCTATCGTTGAAGTAAGAAGCAAACGTGTTGGCGGCGCAAACTATCAGGTTCCTATCGAAGTTAAACCCGAACGCGGAATTGCACTTGCATTCCGTTGGATCCTAAAAAACGCCAGAGGTCGCAAAGAAAAATCAATGGCAGAACGCCTTTGTGGAGAATTTGATGATATTCTCAACAATACCGGTTCTACTATGAAAAAACGCGATGAAGTACACAGAATGGCTGATGCAAATAAAGCATTTGCACACTTCCGTGTTTGATCGTTTTTTGGTAAAATGTAATAATTAGAAGAAGGAACAGAGAATTGTTATGACCTCTCATGAAGCCATTGGAAAAATAAGAAACATAGGGATAGTCGCCCACATTGATGCGGGCAAAACGACTACTTCCGAAAGAATCTTATATTACACTGGCAAAGCCTATAAAATGGGTGAAGTTCACGAGGGAACGGCTGTCATGGACTGGATGGTCCAAGAACAAGAGCGTGGTATAACAATAACCAGCGCTGCCACGAAATGTCACTGGCGTGATTGTTGTATCAATATCATAGACACACCAGGTCACGTGGATTTTACTGCAGAAGTTGAACGCTCTCTGAGAGTATTAGACGGAGCAGTGGTTGTTTTTTGTGCTGTTGCAGGAGTTCAGCCGCAGTCTGAAACCGTATGGAGACAGGCTAATAAGTATCATGTTCCTAGAGTTGCTTTTGTTAATAAGATGGACCGAGTCGGTGCTGGTTTCGAAAAGGTATTGGAACAGATTCAGACGAGATTGGGTTCTAATCCGGTTGCAATGGTTTTGCCGGTTGGGGTAGAAGATTCGTTTCGTGGTCACATTGATCTTGTAACTATGAAAGCTCACCTCTGGGAGGAGTCATCAGCAAAAACTTTTGGCTCTGAATTCAGTGTTGGTGAAATACCTAGTGAATATCTTGAAAGGGCGGAAATCGCAAGAGAAGCTCTTATAGATGCTTTATCATCAGAAAATGATGAAATACTGGAATTAGCCCTCGAAGACATGGATGTGCCCGAGGAATTATTGCGCAAAGCGATTAGAGAAGCTACAATTTCTAACAAAATTGTTCCTGTTTATTGTGGTTCCGCTTTCAAGAATAAGGGTGTTCAGGACCTGTTGGATGCCGTAACTTATTATTTGCCTTCTCCGTTGGATATTCCTGCAGCAATTGCATATAAAATAGACTCACACGAGGAAGTGAAAGTTGAATCAGATCCCGAAGGTCCTTTCGTAGCACTGGCATTTAAGATTGCCACAGATCCACATGTGGGAAGTTTAGCGTATTTGCGTATTTACTCAGGTTCAATTGAATCGGGAAAAGTTGTTTACAATGTAACGCGTGATGGTCGCAAGGAACGCATTGGCAGGTTATTACAAATGCATGCCAACCAAAGACAAGACGTTTCTAAGGCTGTTGCCGGTGATATTGTAGCGGTAGTTGGTTTTAAGGCTGTAGCAACAGGTGATACTATTGCTTCTGTCGCTAATGCGCCGACACTAGAAAAAATCACTTTTCCTGAAACAGTAATATCTGTAGCTATAGAACCAAAAACGCAGGCAGATTTATCGAAGTTAACAGAAGTTTTATCTGCATTGATGAATGAAGATCCTACATTCAAGGCAAAAATTGACTCAGACACAGGAGAAACGCTAATTTCCGGTATGGGTGAGTTGCACCTTGAAATAATCGTAGACAGAATACTTCGTGAGTTTAATGTTAAGGCTACAGTAGGGAAACCTCAAGTAGCATATAAAGAAGGCATTACTCAAGTAGCACCTGGTGCTTGCACTTATGAACGACAAATTGGTGGCAAGAATCAATATGCAGAAGTGAAGGTTTCTGTTTCTCCGCTTGAACGAGGAAAAGGCTTTGTTTTCATCAATAAAGCTGTTGTTTCTAAGGCAGATTCGAAAGAGTTTAATTTAACTAATTTTTTCAAATCTATTGAAAAAGGTTGCCAAGATGCCATGAATGATGGTATACTCATTGGCTACCCGTTGGTAGACGTTTGTGTGACACTTGACTATGCAGCTGGGCGTGAAGGCGAAAGTAATGATGTGTCTTTTAAAATTGCCGCATACGAGGCAGTAAAGGATGCTCTCAGAAAGGCCGGCGCAGTTTTGTTAGAACCTTATATGAAGGTTTCAATCGAAACTCCCGAGCAGTATATGGGCGACATTATTGGAAACCTAAATTCTAGGCGCGGAAAAGTAATCAACATGGAAATGCGGGATGATATAAGAGTAATCGAGTCTCATTCTCCGTTATCAGATATGTTTGGTTATTCAACGCAGTTGAGGTCACTTTCTCAGGGTCGTGCGACCTTCACCATGGAGCTTCTTCACTATGATGAAGCACCAAAAGCTGTAGTAGAACGTATTCTAGGCGTCAATAGTTATTGTTTTCAGTCTCAGACTGAAGCAAGTTTCTAAATCGCTTTTTAACGAAATCCAAGGAGATTTTAAAATGGCTAAACAGAAGATGCGGTTGTCTCTGAAAGCTTTTGATCATCGTCTTCTCGATCAGTCAGTAGCTAGAATTT
>JAQVCG010000003.1 GCA_028689875.1 Candidatus Rifleibacteriota bacterium
ACTTTAGATAAACGATGTCAATAATTATTTAAAAAAAATTTTGTACCGATTTTTATTTTTTCATCTAATTATTTGGTGGGTTTACCGTTTTCATACCATTCGATGGCTTCGCTTTCTACTCTTTTGATAAATGGGTCTTTACCACGGTTATAAGCATCTAGATTGTATGGGTGTTCTATGGCTAGCTCTGATTTTAAACGGCTGTATTGCGAAGCGGCATTACGGTTGTAAATAAGATAGTCTCTAAACGCCAAATGTCGCAATGCATCGCCAGAGCTTCTAATGAATGCTTGAATTTTGTGGGTTACCGACCCTTCTTCGTTGAGTTTTCTGAAGTATCTTCGGCCGACGACTCCGTATTCACCCAAGCATTCGTAGTTTGCAACAGCGATTTCGCTTCTTCTTTTGTCGAGTTCGTCTAAGTCTTGCACCAGCAAAAGCATATCAATAATCGGCCTGGCCGAAACCCCTTCGATTGCGGTGCTGCCAATATGATGCAGCTCGTATTCAAGGCCATCTAAGACAGTTGCGAGTGCGGCCTTTTCGTTTTCGAAATCTTGTTTCCAGGTTGCGCTATATTCTACGACTTTAACCTTCATAAAAACCTCTCATTTTTGTTATCAAAAGCTGTTTAAAAGCTCAATGCGTTCACTCAGCTGTTCTTCTGATATGCCGCTTGTTTGCTGACTTTTCGCGAAAAGCAGCACACTTGCGATTTCTTTGGCAAAAGCGATTGGCCCCTTCCCTTTTTGCGATTTCTGAATAAATCGGTCAACGAGCTCAAGCGAGCCCCTGTCAAGGTCGCTTTTAACGGCTGCCAGAAGCAAGTTTGCGTAATGTTCGCGCATTTGCGGGTCATCGGCTCTTTTGTGCACAAAATCACGTTGGTAATTCTGTGTGAATGCCTCTACTGAAAAGTCTCCTGCTTGAGGCGTGCGGGCCGCCACATTGTTTTTTTCAACTGCGAAATTAAGCTCGTAAATGAAGCCTGAAACGGGCATGTAAGTCGTGTCATCGACCTCTTCGGGTGCTAATGCCATTATTACAAGGAAAAGGCCATCGTAAGTTGAGTCGCATTCAATGTTTATCTCTCCGATAAGCCTGTTTTGGTCACCGGGGTTAACTTGTAGGTCGAAGAAACTTATTTTAGGTGGTTTTGAGCCGGCAGTATCTTGCTTTATGGCGGCAACTTTAAAATAAGGACGGTGACTGTTCATCATGCGACGATAGCCGCTAAAGCTTATTTTCAGTGTACCCGAAACCTTAGAGATATCAGCGAAATATGAGTCTGAGCCCCATATGCTCACAGAATTGTTAATTTTTTGCGGGAAAGCTTTTACATAGGCGGTCGGCGGCAAAACAAAGTCTTTTAAAGCCTTTTGTTTATATGCGTATTGGCCGTTATTAAGGTGCGGATTATTTATTCTGTTTGCGATCGAAAAATCAGTAAAAACGTCAGAAAAGCTTTTGCCAATAACCTTAAATGCTGAAAGGTAGGCGGGTAAGCTCTTTTCTTTGGTAGCAACAAGAGTTTTGAAAAAGTTAGCGCGCAAAGTATCGTCATGCAAATATTTGTCGACAATGTATTGGTTCCACAAATAAACTTGGCCGTAGTCGGGCATTGGGTTCCATTGCGCCCAGTAATTAAGGCTTCTGTCGGGGTTTTCTTTTAAAAGCTTGTAATGCCCCGGAGGCGCATAACCGCATAGAACCGGCGCAATTTGCGAGCAGCCTTCGTTTACCCAGGTTGCCTCGTTTTTATCGTGGTTATTGTGGATCATGTGCTGAAATTCGTGAGCCACAATTTCTAGGTAATCATCGGCATTTACATCGCTCGGATAGGTATCTATATAGAGTATTTCGCGTTCGTTGCTTTTTACTTTGCTATAGCTTTCAAATTCTGATTGAAGCATTTGGTCGCCGGCAAAGAAGTAACCTGCCACATAACCATCGTTTGGATCTTTGTATCCGTCTTGAATATCAAGTAACAGGAGCGTTATTCTTGAATCACCGTCGAGGCCGGGATTATTTTCAGGCCCGAAATTAGCTGTTGTGGTTGAATAAATTTGATTATCGAATCGGGTTTGTATTCTTTTTAAAGCTTCGGCAGACACTTTTTGAGTGTTTTCTACAAAAATATAGCAATTACGGCCCACAGCTTGCAAAGTTGCGGTAATTTGTTCAAATTTATTATTAGCCATGTTGTTTACCCAAAAAGTTTCTTGGGCACCCTTTTGTTTAGGCTTTACATTGCGCTTTATGCGCCGGGTCCGAGATTCGTCAACTTGAGGCAATTTATATTTTTGCGCAAGCAAATGGGTAGCATCAATACGATTTTTGATATTTGGTTCAGCTTTTGCGTCAGCGCTTGTTAAAGCTGCTGCGAGAATCAAACACAAACACATTTTGCTTTCGATTTTCATTTATTTCTCCGATTTTGCAAGCTAATATTTACGCATCAAGTATAGCATATATGCTTTTTAATAATAAGGCAATCCACAGTGTACACAAACCTTTTGATTCGGGTAAATTTCAAGCGGCCCGCCAAGCGGAAACTTTTTTTTACACCTGGGGCACTCAAATTTCATAAATTTGCTTTGTATCAGAAGGCCAAATATAAACAATACCGTTATAATGACTAAACAAGTTATATGATCAAATACTCTCATTCCAACAAAAGTGCTAAGAACAATCAAAAAGAAAATCAGCCATAAGCGTCGTTTAAGAGTAACTAACTTTGCTGTTTCGATTTTATATTCTTCTTTAATTCTCATTTTTCCCCTGTCACCGCCATTATCTTTAAATTATATCATAGAATAGTCATGATAAAGGTTGAATTAAATTATAAAAAGTAATAGTATACGCCTGCCGGATTTAAGTTTTTTCGCTGCAATTTTTATATTTATTTATTGAGCAAACAATGAGTCGTTTCAATGACTTTAGGCTGGGCTTCAGAGATGGCGCCCCCATAGGTTTTGGTTATTTTACTGTTTCTTTTGCTTTTGGCATATTAGCATCACAAAAAGGGCTATCAGTTTTTCAGGCAGTGCTTATGTCGGCAACCAATCTTACATCTGCGGGTCAGTTTGCCGCATTAGACATAATATATTTAAAATTAAGTTATTATGAATTGGCTTTAACGCAAATTATATTAAATCTAAGATATTTTTTAATGTCTTGTGCTCTGTCACAAAAAATCGAACCTGAAACCAAGTTAAAACATCGTCTTATTGCCTCTTTTGGAATAACAGATGAAATATTTGCAATTAACGCATCAAAGCCGGGCAAAGTTTCTCCGTATTATACCTATGGCGCGATGTGCATTGCTATACCGGGCTGGACACTGGGCACATTTTTGGGGGCATTTTCTGACAACCTCATGAGTGAAAGTTTAAAAAGCGCTCTGGGAGTTGCCATATATGGCATGTTTATTGCTATTTTAATACCGCCGGCCAAAAAAAGCAAAAACATATTGGCGGTAGTTGTTTCTTCGGCATTTTTAGCGTGGCTTTTTAAAAACGCCCCTGTTTTGTCACAAGTATCCTCAGGTTTCACCATTATTATAATAACCATAGTTATTTCTGCTGCAGCAGCATATTTAAGGCCCATTAAAGAGCAATAGAAAAAGGACACAAAATGGAATCCGGCAATATTTACATTTATATAGCAGTTATGGCAATCGTAACATATATAATAAGGGCTTTACCTCTGACGCTTATTCGTCGCGAGATAAAAAGCCCTTACATACGATCTTTTTTATATTACGTGCCTTATGCAACACTTTCTGCGATGACTTTTCCGGCAATACTACACTCTGCCAGAAGCCCATGGGCCGGCGGTGTAGCCTTATTTACAGCGTTAATGCTTGCATACTACGGCAAGAGCCTTTTAACAGTTGCGACAGGCGCTTGCTTGGCAGTATACATTATAGAGCTTGCGATAATTTAGTTTTCATTCCTCAACGTGGTTAAAAATATGTTCTAATTTGTCTTCACTCAACTTAGAAAGACTTCTGCCCAACCCGTAAAAGGTTTCAGAACAATCAAACATTTTTACGAGTGTTTCTACAACGTTTTGGCCTTCTTCTGAAATACCGTTGTTGCAGTAGCCGATAAGGAATGAATCGATCAGAAATGGCAAGCGCACTTTATTACTTTTTAGAATGTTTTTAACTTCTTCGATTTCTGCTTTGTTATTTGAATATCTAAACTTCAAGCATTCATCAAGAAAATCACTCTCTAAATTTAAGGTATTAATAAGTACCTTTAAAATCAGCAAATCATTTTCTTCAGATACCTTTTCGGGTAGAACAACCATAGTTAAGCCCTTTAAGTAGGACTTGCGAAATTTGAGATCAGAATCTCTCAGAGGATGCGCCCTCATTTTATAATTTGTTTTTTGCATATTTAATTTCCCTTCAATGTAAAAAGCTTCGATTTTATAAACTGTTCAAACTTTTTTAATTTTGTACAATTTTATAGGATAAAGCGAATACAAAACCGGGAAATAACCTCCGCCAGGAGCTTATGATGCGAAGAACAAACAATATCGCTCATATGACTGCCAAAAGAAGTCGGGAAATCAAACCCCTCTCAATTGGTATTTAAAACCCCCACTCAAAAAATAATACGTTTAAAGATAGAGAAATGTTTTACAAAAAAATAAAAAAAATGAAAAAAATCACATAAGGCTATAAAATAACCCCACGTGATTCTTATAATTTGGTAGAAAAGTTCTTAAAGAGGTTCGAATGAAGGGACTGCTGATTTGTCGCAATCAGGTGATTTCTTAATATGTAGCTTTTTGCTTTTGTAAATACAATCTTCACATACAACAAAAGTGCATCTGCTCTTGTCACTCAACTTACCCGTGCACCTGTAAAGCTTACCGGGCTTTGCCTTCTTACATACCATGCAGACCTGCTCTTCATCTAAAAATGCTTCGGGGTCTGCATCTTTAAACAATCTATGCAAAACTTTATAAGCGGCGAATAGAGCCATAGAACCGGGCATCCCGTTGTGAGCTTTTACCGGTGAATCTGGGCTAATGGCATAGATAGAAGGGAGAACATCAGACAAAAGTTTTTCAATACCCGCCAAGGTTCCACTTTTACCCGCCATCTTAGGAACTATTTGATTAATCAAATATTGGATTGATTCTAATCCATCAGGTCTTTTAACAAGTTTGATGCATTCTGCGCGCATCTGTTCATTCTCTATAAGTATGTCTAACGCCATAAGTTTTTTCGAAACACTGCCTCGGGGACTTGCTTTTCCGCTTTCCCAGCGATAAACAGTTTTAGGAGAAATCTCGAATAATCTGGCAACGTACTCTTGAGTAATACCAAGAACTTTTCGCATTTCTAATATTTTTTTAGCTGTATACATAATCCGTCCATAATTAAACTTTACACATAAGCAAAGTATAAACTGCTTATTCAATGCGGTCAATAGACAGACGAAAAAAATTAGGCCCGGACGTTGGTCTATTTTTATTTTATTTCTTTTTTCTTTCTACGTCCCCAAACGGACATTTTCAAAAAGTTTTATAAAATGCACAAGAGCTCTGACAGCTCTTTAAAAGGTGCTACAGATCTTTTTAGTATGCCATTCATGTATGCTATCAAGACACCATAATTTGTAATTGGAACATTTTGATCTTCGGCACACTGCAATCTGTATTTCATTTCGCGCTCGTTTAACATGCAACCGCCACAATGCACTACCAAAGCATATTTAGAGAGATCATCAGGAAAACCCGTTCCGCCGGTAAATTCAAAATTAATCTTTTTTTTCGTATATTTATTAATCCAACCGGGAAGTTTAACGGTTCCAATGTCTTCGCATTGTCTGTGATGAGTACAACCTTCAGAAATTAATACATAATCATTGTCATTAATCTTTTCGAGAGCTGTTGCTCCTTTAATTTGCAAATCAAGTTTTCCTTTATATCTGCTGAACAGAATTGAAAAAGATGTAAGCATAATATCATTCGGGGTGTCTTTGTTAACTCTTGCAAAAGCCTGACTGTCTGTAATCACCAATCGAGGTTTTTGTCCGAGCTTGGCTAGCGTATCTTTAAGCGTAGTATCTTTAGTAACAATTGCCGTGGAATCAGAGTCAAGAATGTCTCTGATCGTCTGTTGCTGGGGCAAAATCAAGCGTCCTTTAGGCGCAGAAGAATCTATGGGAACCACAAGCACAACTAAGTCGTTTGGTTCTAAGATGTCTCCGACAATTCTTTTATTGTTTGTTTCTTTTGAGGAAAGTTTTGCAATTTCTTCTTTAAGAAGCTCAATATTTTGGTTAGTTAAGGCACTTACCAAGATAGACCCCGGAAACAGATCAGGTTTACAGTCAGGCAAATCGGCTCTATTAAAAGCCACAATATAGGGTATATTTTTATCTTTTATACGGCTTAAAATTTTATTATCTTCGTCGCTCATTCCGGTTACGCCATCAACGACCAAAACTGCAATATCAGTCTTGTTCAAAACCTGATAAGTTCTTTGAATCCTCAATTTGCCAAGTTCGCCTTCATCGTCAAGGCCCGGGGTATCTATTATCATAACCGGGCCAAGCGGCAAAAGTTCCATTGTCTTGTAAACCGGGTCTGTTGTAGTGCCCTTAACTTGAGAGACAATAGCAATATTCTGAGCTGTAACTGCATTTATAATGCTCGATTTTCCGGCATTAATCCGCCCGAATATGCCAATATGCAATCTTTCAGCAGCCGGAGTATTGGATAAACTCATAAAAAGCTCCTTGTTGGGTTATCAGAATCTAAAGTCTCTTTTTCCTGCATCAATTTCTTTTAAATAATTAATCGCAATTACTTTAACCTTTTGACTTTTGACTTTTTCGATTTCTTTTTCGATAAGTTTTAAACCCAATTCTTTTGTTTCCGGCGAAGCATAGTCTGTCAGATACTCTTTTAAAGTCATCAATGCATTTGGATGGCAGCAATTTAAAATTTGTCCGCTCTTGCAAAGACTCATAAATCTGTCTCCGGTTCTGCCTTCTCGGTAGCACGCAGTGCAGAAACTTGGTATATAGCCCATTTCCATAAGCCATTTAACAATTTCGTCTAAGGTTCTTGTGTCGCTGACATCGAACTGTTCAGACTTATCGTATTCAGGCTCAGGAACTGCGTATCCACCAACACTGGTCTTTGAGCCGCCGCTAATTTGTGAAATTCCTAGGTGTAAAACTCTTTCGCGGCATTGCTGGCTTTCTCTGGTAGAAATAATCATTCCAGTATAAGGAACAGCGATTCTAATACAAGCTACTATTTTTGCGAACACATCGTCGTCGATACCGTTATCGAAGCTTGAAGCATCTATATCGTTTGCATGACGTATTCTGGGAACGCTTATAGTGTGTGGTCCTACTCCAAAGGTGGCTTCGAGATGTTCTGCATGCATCATAAGTCCGGCAAATTCGTATCTATAGAGTTCGAGACCGAACAAAACACCTAACCCTACGTCATCTATTCCTCCTTCCATAGCTCTATCCATGGCTTCGGTATGGTAGGCGTAGTTATGTTTAGGTCCTGTCGGGTGAAGCTTTTCATAGCTTTCTTTATGATAGGTTTCTTGGAACAAAATATATGTTCCGATACCTGCATCTTTGAGCTTTTTGTAGTTTTCAACCGTAGTAGCGGCAATATTTACATTTACGCGCCTAATCGCGCCGTTTTTATGTTTAATTGAATATATTGTTTTAATGCTTTCCAATATATATTCTATGGGGTTGTTAACCGGGTCTTCTCCCGCTTCAAGAGCCAGGCGCTTGTGCCCCATATCTTGAAGTGCTATTACTTCTTCTTCAATTTCTTTCTGAGTCAGTTTTTTTCTTTTAATTACCTTGTTTTTTGCATGGTAGGGGCAATACACACAACCATTGACACAGTAGTTTGACAAATATAAAGGAGCAAACATTACAATTCTGTTGCCGTAGAAATCTTTTTTAATTTGCTCGGCTAACGCAAAAATTTCTTCATTTTTTTCTTTTATATCACAATCAAGCAAGACACTCGCTTCTCTGTAAGAGAGGCCTTTTCGGGCTTTAGCTTTTTCAATAATGCTATCTATAAGCTCAACATTGTGCTTGTTTTTCTGGGCATATTCGAGAGTTTTAAGAATTTCTTCGTGATTAATAAATTCTTCAGCTTTTTTTGATTTTGGATCGTATACCATCACAAACCTTCTTTCTTGGGCTAGAACCCTTTACAATCGCCTCTTGCCACAACAACTTGGTAGCCAATCTTTTGCATTTGCTCTTTAAGTTGTTCAAGGCCTTCAGCAGATTCAATTCCGGTGTTTATTTTATTATCATATATCAAATATTTTTTTCTAACATCAGTTGGTGAAAGATTGGGCATAATAACGTTAGCCCCGGCGAGAATTCCTTTTTCTCTGCCGTTTTCAGAGATAGTGCCTAACGCGGTAGTAGCAGGAATCAACAAATTAGGCAGCATTAGTCGCAGTAAACCGAGCATGAAAAGAGTCAGTTCAACCGAGCCATTTTGTTTGTCCGCAAACGGGGTATCGTGATGCGAAATAAAGGGGCCGATACCAACCATGTGCGGCTTCAAGTCTGCCAAAAAGATCATATCTTCAGCCAAATTTTCTGTCGTTTGCCAGGGTGATCCGACCATAAAGCCGCTTCCAACCTGATAACCGATGTCGCGCAAATCGTACAAACATTGTTTTCTTGTCTTAAGACTTAATTCGGGCGGGTGTAATTTTGCATAATGTTCATCAACAGCGGTTTCGTGGCGCAGTAAATACCTGTTTGCACCCGCATCATATAATCGTTTATAAGATTCGTATGATTTTTCGCCGAGCGAGAGTGTAATTGCACAATCAGGATACATTTTTCTGATTTTTTCTATTACGGAGACCAGCATGTCGTCAGTAATAGCCAAATCTTCGCCGCCTTGCATTACAAATGTTCTAAAACCAAGTTTATATCCGGTTTCGCATGAACTTAGAATTTGTTCTTCGTTTAATCTGTATCTTTCGGCGTTTTTATTGCTTCTTCGTAAGCCGCAGTATAAGCAATCATTCTTACAATAGCTTGAAACCTCAATCAGACCTCTGATGTAGACATCTTTTCCGTAGATGGAGTGTCTTATGGCACGAGCACGTTCAAACAGGTATTCTGCCAAATCGGGAGTTCTGCCATTTATCAAGGTCACAAACTCTTCAATAGTGAGTTTGTTTTCGGCTTCAAGTTTATTGATTAGTTTTAGCATAATGCAATGATACTATTGCAGAGTTTTTTTGTCCACAAGAGAGTGTAATTTTTCACAAAGTCAATAAGAGTTTAAAACTATTCTCAAGCTAAACTTTTGCATAAACATTGCATCGCAGGAATTTGAATGCTAACCTTTAGGTAATCTATTAAATTTGGAGACTCTATATGGCTGTTAAAGTTTCAATATGGCAAACATTCAGTAAACTTAAATTAGAATTTGGACTCATCATTCTTTGCCTTTTACAATTTATTAAAATCATGTTCACGCTTATTACAGCAGGCCCCCAATTTAAAGGCATTTTTGAGGGTCTCAATGTCGAATTGCCTACTGTCAGCATAATTATATTAAGCTTTAATGACCTGTTTTATTCCTGGTGGTTTATAATTTTGCCGTTGATTATTGTTATTCCCTTAGGCATAGCAATAGCTTGCATGAAAATCCTATTTACTAAAACAGCACAAAACCCTGATAGCGACTCAACTATTAAGCTACAATCCGTAATTACTATTCTCTCTCTAATAACCATTGTATCGTTGGCATTTATAGGTGAAGCAATCAATAACGCAATTATGGCGCCCCTTCTGAGACTTGTTAACCCAATGTAACAATTACTTAAGCTCGAATACTTTACCGGGCTCAAGTATAATTACTTCAGCGTTTTTGCCGACCTTATTCTTAAACTGATTTGGGTCGGCATTAATAGCCGGAAAAGTATTATAATGTATAGGAACAACTCGTTTTGTCTGCAAATATTCAACTGCAATGGCGGCCGCGTCTACGCCCATTGTGTAAGTATCGCCAATCGGCAAAAAACTTAAATCGGGCTTAAACAGGTCACCAATCAGCTTCATTTCTAGGGTAAGTCCTGTATCGCCGGCGTGATAAACCTTTGACCCGTTCATTTCGACTACAAACCCCGCCGGGGATCCAATATTCGCTGAATGGGCAGCAAAAACCATATTAAATACAACCCCGTCGACGACAATTTTGCCCCCGACATTCATTCCAAGGGTCTTTAGGCCATGTTTTTCGGCTTTGTTAGCAAGCTCAGCACCACCTATGAAGGTCGCGTTATTTTCTTTGCAAATCGCGAAGGCATCGCCTATATGGTCACCATGTGCATGAGTTACGGCCACAAAGTCGACACCTGTTGATTGTTTTGCTCTCAGATTTTGCGAAGGACCTGCAAAGAATGGGTCAATCAGTATAGTTTTATCTGCCTCAAGCTTAACGGCTGAATGGCCTAACCAAGTTATTTTCATCACAGCTCCTTTGCAATTTGTCAATATAGTCGTTTTCCTGTATTGTCGTAAATAATGAACGCAGGCATATCTTTAACTGTAATTTTGTGCACAGCTTCCATACCGAATTCAGGAAAATCAAGAACTTCTGATTTTATTATGTGTTTTTTTGCAATAAGAGCAGCAGCACCGCCAACTGTTCCCAAATAGAACCCGCCGAATTTAGAACATGCTTTCATAACGCCTTCGGCTCTGTTTCCTTTTGCTAAGGTAACCATCGAAGCATTTCTACTCATAAAAAAGTCTATGTATCCATCCATTCTTTGGGCTGTTGTAGGGCCAAAGCTACCTATTGCATAACCCTTTGGTGTTTTTGCGGGGCCTGCGTAATAAATGGGGTGGTCTTTAAAATAAGCGGGAATTGGTTTACCTTCCAAGACCATTTCGTGAATTTTTGCGTGCGCCATGTCTCTTGCCACAATTAGGGTTCCGCTTAAAAGCACCATAGAGCCGGCATGATGTTTCGAAAGACTGCTTAGTATTTCAGACATAGGTCTGTCGAGATCGATTTTTGCAGCTTTACTTTTATCAATCATGCATTTGCTTAAAAATCTTGCCGGGTTTTTATCGAGACATTCTAAGAAAGCGCCATCTGGAGTTATTTTTGCAAGAATATTTCTGTGTGCACTGCACGAAACACCCACAGAAACGGGACATGATCCGCCGTGTCTTGCCAATCTGATTACGCGTGCTTCGAGTGCCATATGCTTGCCGCCAAACTGAGCGCCCCACCCTGTTTCTGCCGCAATTTTCATTACAAGTTCTTCGCATTTTTTATCTCTAAAGGGCGAACCGGTTTTATCGCCTTTTCGCGGCAAATCATCATACACACCGGCTGATGCGAGCTTCATAACTTTTAAATTCAGTTCGGGTGAAGTTCCGCCGACAACTACAACGATAGTGTAAGGGGGGCAAGCAGCAACACCCAAACCGGAAATCTTTTCGCGCAAAAATTCTTCGAGCGCTTTTTCGTTCAGCAGCGCTTTATTTCCTTGATGCAGAACGGTTTTGTTAGCCGAACCGCCGCCTTTTGCCATAAATAAAAACTTGTATTCATTGCCGGGTTCGTAAGAGATATCAATTTGCGAAGGCATATTATTGCCCGTATTTACTTCGTCAAACATTGTTAAAGGAGCAACCTGAGAATATCTCAAATTATTGTCCTTCCAACAAGCCTCAATACCGGCATTAAGCATCGCTACATCATCTGCCCCCGTCAGCACCCCTTCGCCCCTCCAGGCAAAGACTGTTGCAGTGCCCGTATCTTGACACAGTGGCAAATGCCCTTCTGCCGAAATTGCAGCATTCTCAAGCAAATTGCAGCAAACAAACTTATCGTTTTCGCTGGCTTCGGGGTCACCTGCAATGCTCGCCCAGTGCTCTAAGTGCGACGTTCGCAGATAAAACTGAGCATCATGAAAAGCCTCTTGAGCTAAAAGCGTCAAAACTTCGGGTTCTATGGTCAAAAAATTTCGGCCATTTATGGTTTCTTGTTTAACGCCTTTGTCGGTAATTTTTCTGTATTCGCATATCATTGTAAAAGTTATCCTTTGCTTGAATTAAAGATAAGTGCTTAATTTTTTCTTGTATTCGTCCGTTTCTGTATAAAACTCAAAAACGCGAGTATCTGAGGGCCTTGAATCCAATATAACACAGGCGGCAACTTCAGCGGCTGCATCATATAAAATTGGTGCCCAGAAAAGTGATAAAAACATTTTAGCAGTTGTTTCCAGAGATTTTTTTCTCAACAGGACATTTTGTTTTTTTTCTTGTTTTGCAAAAGTAGCTTGCTCTTTTCGCCATTCTAAAATTTGAGCGCCTCTGGCTTCTGCCTCAGTTTTTAACAAAGCTTCAATTTTTTGGGGAATTAGACTAGCAGTGCGAGCAATTAAAGAGAGTTTTATGCCTTTGTCGGTTTTTCGAGGTAAATTGTCGAAAGGCCATACTGCCCTGCCTTGTGCTATAATGCAAAGTTCGCGTTCTCTGAACACATCCTCAATTGATATTTCGAGGTCTATGAATGAAATAAATCGCTTGATTTCATCTTTTTCTCTTTGTGAAAGGGGGTCAGAATTAGATTCAAGCATTTTAATTAATTGACGTGCTATTCGCATTCTTTCAGAGAGATATACTTCTGCAAAGAAAAATGCAGCGGAAGGCTCTGCAACGCCATATTGAACGCCGATAGCCTGATACCAGCGGTATAAATTTGCATAACATCTTATTTTAAATTCCAGAATAGATTTTACTTCGGCACCGGCTCCCAATGTATTTTGTTCAACTATGTTTTTATCCGCCATTTTCTCGCTAAGTTTTAACCAAAAATGCGGAATAGCAAAACCGTTAACGCAAAAGGCAGTTGGATTGTCAACATGGGTTCGATAAGTATAAAGGTCGCTTTGAGGCAATTTTTTAACAAAGGATTCAAGATCGTTTAAAAAGGTAAGATAAGCGTCGGTTTTAAAATATTCAGCAATTTCTTGTTTAATTTGTTCTTCAGAAAGTGCTTCAGTCACAGGTTTTCTTTGAATCCAAGAGGGGGTAAAAGCTATCATTTCGGGTTTTTCGTTTATTGCAGCCAAATCGGCATAATTATATGCAACAGCCCCGACATATCGATCGCTGTTATAACCCGGCAAAGTATATAAAGCATAACCCCAATTTATAATGACTATAAGAACAAGCCATGCAAAAATACGTTTCACATAAGTTTCCTTGTTTTTTGGTACAGAATAACAAGTTTTTATTCTGCGGTCAAACTAATTAAGAGTGAAGTTTGAGAGTTTTAAGGTAAATATTTCTTTTTTTTTAATATTTGACGATAGATAGATATAGATAAAGATATATTTGGGCGAATATGCAAATCGGAGGCTTTATGAAACCTAACATTTATTCTCAAAACATGAAAGCTTTGAGAAAAAACCTTCCTGAGCTGGCAAAGTTGATATCGGGGGAGTTAACTGCCGACTGCGAATACATAGTTGAAGAATCTAAAAGTAAAGAACTTACTTTAGCGATTAAAAGCGTCGACAAAACCACTCAGATACACAGCAAATACGACCCTGTTCGCGAGGCAAAGCAGCAGATCGAAAAATCAGAGATTGTAAACCCGAAACTTTTGGTTATATGCGGTTTAGGGCTAGGTTATCATGTTAAAGCAGCCTTAGAAAGCTTCAAAAAAGATATTGCTTACCTTTTTATCATTGAAAGAGATCTTTCGGCCCTTAGAATAGCTGTCGAACACGTAGATTTGAGCGATTTGTTCAAAGACAAGCGCATAAAATGGCTCATCGGGCTCAAAGAAACTGAGGCTTACGCGGCTTGTTACAGCGCAATCAACCGCGAGGGCCTTTCCATGCAACTTAATTTAAAAACCATAACAGTATTCTCGCAACCTGCGCTTACAACGCTTTACGCCGACTACTACAAAGAAATGATGCGGCATTTTAAAGAAGCGGGGCACGCGACCATCTTCAACTACGGCAATTCGTCTGACGATTCGCTGATTGGGCTGTATAACATATTAGACAACATAAACATTATAGTCAGAAACCCCGGCATTAAAGACCTTTACAACTCTTTTAAAGGGGTGCCCGGAATTATTGTTTCGACGGGGCCTTCGTTGAGCAAAAACATTGAAAAACTCAAGCAGGCGGTGGGCAAAAGCATTATTGTGGCGGCAGATGCGTCGCTTGCGCCGATGTATAAGAGGAACATTAAGCCCGACATGACAGTGAGTTTAGAGCGCATAACCAAGACCGGGCACATGTATGAAGAGCTGGACGAGGATTACAAGAAAGACATTTATTTAGCGGCAACGCCGGTCATTATGAATATGGCTTACGAACAGTGGAACGGGCCGAAAATCATTGTTTACAGAGATTTTGCACATTTTAAGTGGGTCGGCATTGATAGAGGGATTTTGCCTATCGGGCCGTCTTGTTCGAATCAGGCATTTCAGATTTTGAAGGCTATGGGTTGCGACCCCATAATTTTGGTGGGGCAAGACTGTGCATTCGAAAGTCTCGAAAAGACACACGCCGACGATGTTTCGGCTATGACGAAGCTTAATTTGCGTGAAACGGATTTGATTAAAGTTAAGGGCAACTACACTGATTGGGTTTATACGAACAACATTTACAACATTTTCAGAAAGAATTTTGTGACTGATATTGCGGCATACAGCGGCAAATGCATAAACTCAACCGAAGGCGGCGCATTTATTGAAGGTACTGAGCTTATGACACTGCAAGAGGCCATAGACAAATATTGCACAAAAGAAATAGACATTAAAGAAGTGTGCAATAAAAAGCTAAAAACCCCCACAGACAGTGATGTGTCATCAAGCTGGGCAACTTTTAAGAGAGTTTTAAAAGAAACAATCAAAGAAGTTGAAGAGGTAATTTCGGGTTGCAACAAAGGGGTTGAAGAGATTACTAAATTTGAAGAACGTCTTGCCAACGAGGGCTACAATGAAATTGAAGACTTTTTAGAGCGGTTTCCGGAAAATGATTTAAACGCTGTATTTTTGATACTTAACAAGATCAGGCTTAAAATAGTTACATCGGGCAAGTATTTCAATTTGTTTCTAATGCACATTATTCAAATGATTATAATACATTTTGAAATAGAGTTTAATGCGCTGCCAAGCATGTCGCAAGATCAAAAGCGGTGCAGATTGCAGGCCATAAGAATGCTTAAGAAATGGTTCCCACAAATTCGCGATGTCTCAAGACGTTCACTTGAACACATTAAGAGCCAAAAAGCTGAAAATTACAGAAACGAAAGAGTTTTCGAGCGGGTAATTCTTGAAGACAAGCCTTTATTTGACGTAAGCTGGGAAGAATACAAAAAAGGCGTGTTAGATCAAAACCCCACCGATGCTGACAGGCACAGTCTGCTGTTTTATTATGCAAAAGAGCAGGAAAACATGCGTAAAGAAAACCACTACATGACGAAAAGAGATTTAGAACGTCACCAACAGCGCATAGCAGAGCTGAAGCAAGCGTTAAAAGACTATTTCAACTTAGAAGTATAACTAGAAATCGGAGTAATTTTTACCGTCGAGGCTTTGGCCTTCGGCACCGGATTTCACATCATAAAGATCGTTTAGGCCCTCTTCGGAGGGCACATAGACCCAAGTATCAGTGCGATTGGTAAAGGGATCTAGGGGCACAGATCGCAGATAACCCTCTTTAACGAGAGTATTTAGTGATTCGGGCCATTTTTCGTTGTCTTTGTAGTAATCACTTATCAGAGAGCGAAAAGTCTGCAAATTCTGTTTAAGAGCAGACTCTTTAGCACGGGTTACAGATTTGCTGTACATTGGCGTGACGGCGGCGACTAGAACACCTATGATTGCAACTACCACGCTGAGTTCTATAAGAGTAAAGCCTTTTTTGCGTGTCATTTGAATAACCTCTAAATCTATTTAAATTGGCGATTTATCAAACTTTTGTTGATCTTAAAAGTTCAAGAAATGCGTCAGCAGAGGGTCTGTCGATGGCATTTTTCAGAATAAGGTGGTTTATATATTCTCCAAAGAGTGCACTGCCCATGGCTAGATTCATTATGTTGCCTTCCAGTTGTGAAGCTTTGCCTTTTTGAATGATTCCTGCGGCAATGCTGTTCATAATCAAGGTTTCAAAAGCAGGCACAATCTGGTTGCCATTTTTTGTTGAAATTAGTGCCTGAGAACAGACTCCAATCAGGTTGTCAGCCAGCACCTGCCACACGTAATCTCTGTGTTCTTCGGGAAAATCGAAAACAAACTTTTCGATTGCTGCGACGAAACCTAATGAAGACATAGCAAGTATGACAAAACTGCCGCCTGCAACCAGCTCTAGTATGCTTTTAAACGGGATAGTTTGTTTTATGTCAGATATAATAAAGGTATCGACGTCCATTTTTTTTGCAAAATTGAGTCCTTGGTTGAAGTCAAGAATGTCTTTGCCTATTTGTCTTTGTGTTATTCGAGATTTTTTAGATTCAAAGTTAAATTCTATGGGGTCTTCGATAGTAATTATGTGTCTCGAGAATTTGTTATTAAGGTGCTCAACGATAGCCGCTATTGTTGTAGATATGCCTGATCTTGCAGGGCCGGTGATAATAAACAAACCTTTTCTTGATTCAATTAAAGGAATTAATGCATCAGGGAAGTTTATTTCTTTAAGCCCCGGTATTTTATTGCTGATTATTTTAATGATCAGCACCGGTTTTTCTTGTGCTTGAAATACTGTTAAGCGTATGTTTGCGGATAATTTTCCGAAGATATTTATTTCAAAAAAGGTTTTTTTTGCCACTTTTTTAAGTTCTTCGGGAGCCAATAACTCGTTTAACACGCCTGTCACGTCTTCTTCAACAATTATCGGCAAATCCATGCCACGAAGCTGTTTATTTTTGCGCATAAGCGGCTTTGAGCCTATTTTGAGCTGAATTTCATTGCCGCCTTCGCTGATTACTTTTTCTACCAGTTTTCCTATATCCATTTTTCACTCTCCTAGTTGCTGAACCGCTTTTTGTCGATAGAGAATTCGGCTGCCGCCTTTTTGGTAATATAGCCGGTTCTAAGAAGTTCAGCCAGTTGCGAATCGAAGGTTTTCATTCCTGCTATCTCGCCTTGCGACTGCAAAGTTCTGAACATTGTGAAGTTGTTGTTTCTGATTAAAGAGCGCAGTTGGGGAGTGTTGACCATAACGTCAAAAATAGCTTTGCGCCCGCTTTGGTCTGTTTTTGGCACCAAACGCTGACTTATAATCATAGTCAGCTGAGATGCCAACTTAGAGCGCAACATTTCACGTTCAGAAGGGCTTCTTAAATTTATAATTCTTTCTAATATTTGCAGACAATCGCCGCCTTCGGTTCCGCCTATTACTGTGGTTCCGCTTTCACAAAGGCTTAGAGCTTTATCCATTGCATCGGGATAATTGAGTGAGTCAGAAACAACCACATCGGGGTTAACTCTGCCCATTTCACACAGACCGGCATAGAAATTACTTATATCCAGAGGAATACTTCTTTGAATAATGGCAGATTTATTATCTTTGAACACGTATTCAACGGGGTTTTCAATAGTAATTATATTTTTTTCAAAATAGCTGTTATAAAAATTTATAATCGAAGCAATAGTGCTTGTTTTGCCCTCGCCTGAAGAGCTTCCGACCAAAATTAGGCCGGCATGTTGCGCCAGAACCTTTTTAATGGCTTCAGAGAATCCCAATTCTTGAAAACCATAAATTTTGTCACTTATAAAGCGCACCGACATGGCAAAACGCCCTCTATCAAAAAAAACAGAGAAGCGCAGTCTGCCCACAGTTTCGACATCTGCCGCATAAGTTACTTGCCTATATTTACCGAGTATCTCACGGGCTTTTGGGGAGCTTGTTTCTAGTATTATTTTTTTAATATGCTCTTCAGCGACTGTTAACGAATCTAAGGTTTGTATTGTGCCGTTAACCCGATAATATACCGGACAATCTGGGTAAAGATGCATATCAGATGCACCTTTAACTTTTACAAGCTGACAAACTTTTAAAAGCATTTTTGTATCCTACCTTCTTTTACATTCTCTGCAGCAATTCTAACACATTTTTAAGAACTTGGCTGTCAGGCGGAAGCGTTTTTCTTAAGCCCTCAAGTATGATTCGGGCTTTATCAGTTTCGCCGATAGCAAAATGGCAGAGCGCCAAGTGATAAGTCGACGACAAATCGCGAGCATTAGCCTTTAACCCCACATTTAAAGCCGCAATAGCTTCAGCATATTTTCTTTGGTTGTAATAAGCCAGTCCTAAGGCCCCGAATACTTTGATAATATTCTTTTTGTCGTCGCTTTTAAGATATTTTTTAAGTATTTGGTAACATTTTGCAAGATTTGCCCAATCTTTGTTTCTAAAATAAACTTGCCCCAGTAAAATACCGGAATTTATTCTTTCGGGGTTCAGTTCAAACACCTTTGATAGAGCGCTCTCAGCGCCTGCCATATCGCCCAGTTTATATAGAGTGCTGCCCAAAAAGTAGCCTGCATCGGCATTTTCCGGTTGAATTGCCAAAAATTCAGTAAACACATCGCGTGCACGAGCAAAATCTTCGTTAAGATAATATTCGCGGCCTTTTGCCATAAGTTCTTCAGGGGTCATTGCGGGCACATCAAAGTTAGCTACACCCGCCATATCGGCTTTAACTTCTTTTTCAAAGGCTTTTAGAAGCACCGTCGAATAGGCATCAACATTTTGCACAAAAGCCCCTACCTCGCCTGCAATACGCACGAACACGGTTTTTTCTTGTTCTCTCTTTTTATCTGCCAGTCCCTGCGCAACCTCTTCAAAGACCGGTAATTCACCGTTTAAAAGCAAGGCGCGATAGTATTCTGCAAAAACTCCGGCTCTTACCGGACCCAAAAACTTTTTGGCTTTAACAAGACATTCACGGGCGCCCAAATGCCCTAACGCGGCTATAAGCCACTCAATTTCTTCTTCTTTTTCCAGTTTGATTCTGTTGAGTATTTTTTCTGAAGTCACGCTCAGCTGGTGCTTTACGATATATTTCAATATTACTTCGATAACCGGAGATGAGTTTTCTTTGTCTAATAATTCAACTATTTTTTCATCAGGGAAATCGTTGATGAAAGTTGCGCATTCAACCGCTTCTCTTCTGACCCATTCGCTTTCATCATTTAGCAAAGGCAGAATTTCGCGCAGTCCGACAGCGCTTGTTAGTGACAAAGCTGCTTTTAATGCCATTTTTCGCACACCAGGATTACTATCGCCTAAAAGCTTATGAATATACTCTTCGCGTTTGGGATTTTCGATAACCGACAAAACATATGCGGCCGAACGTCTTGTTGGAGCATCGGCGCTTACTATCATAGCATCAAGTTCATCACTCACAGCTTTTGGGTCTGCCTTTGCAAGCGCCAAACACACATTGGCTCTGACACGATTATTCGGGTGACCGTAAAAGTTTTTGAGTTTGCGTTTCATTTCCAGAGCGGGAATTTTTAGCATGGAAATAGCTTCGACGGCATTAGCTTGAATACGCGGGTCAAATGATTCTAAGCCGCTTTCAAAGGTCTTAAGCAGCCGCCCTTCTGCAAAGGTTGAAAGTGACGATATAATTATTGCTTTAAGACGAGCATCGCGAGAGGTTTCGAACTGTCCTACCAGCGCCGGCACAGCTTCGGGATCCTGCATTTTAGATAAAATTTCTAATACGTTAATAACTATCCATTCGTCAGGGTCGCTGAGCAAGCTGCAAAGCGCATGCACAACATCGCGGCCGCCCATTTTAAAAAGGGCACGTGCAGAATAATATCTGACCATCCTGTCTTCGTCGTGCAAAAGCTCCATTAAGGATTTGGTGGCCATTGGGTCGCCAATTTCGCCCAGCACGCGCACTATTTCGTCTTTATAAAGGGCATCGGGGTCTTGCAGTCTGTCTATGAGCTTTGATACGGGCGAGCTGTTTTTGAAATACCCTAATGCGGTTATAGGCTCAACATAGTCGTAAAAATGATCGAATGCGCGCGTTAACACAGACAAGGATTCGGGGTCACCTATTTTTCCTAACGCCAAAAGCGATTCAAGTCTTAATGTGTCGGATGAATCATCATCGGCGGCGATCTTTTCGAGTGTCTGGGTCGCAGGTTTCAGCAGTCTGCGTGCCGCTTTAACATATCTAAACGATTCAATTTCAAAAGTAGCAGTCATTCAACTATCTCTTTCATTATGTTACTAATCAGCTTAGGGTCAACTCTTTCGTCTTTTAGAATTTCCCCGAGTGAATCTTTGAGTGTCTTACACCCCTCTTTTCTGGCAAGCATCAAGGCTGATTTAAGCTGATTTGATTTTCTTTCGCGTATCATGTTTCTCATGGCCGAGTTTAGTATCATGAGCTCGTAAGCCATGGCGCGTTCTTTTTTATGAATACAAGGCAAAAGGATTTGTGAAATAAGCCCTATAAGTGACATTGAAAGCTGGGTTCTGATTTCATCGTGTCTGTGGCCGGGAAACATATTGATTATGCGGTCAATTGTTTGCACTGCCCCGACTGTGTGAAGGGTCGAAAAGACAAGGTGTCCTGTTTCAGCGGCTGTAAGCACCATTTCAATAGTTTCTACATCGCGCATTTCGCCTACCAGAATTACATCGGGGTCTTCTCTGAGAGCGTTCATTAAAGCACTCTGATAAGACGATGATGTTACGCCGATTTCACGTTGTGTAAAAATTGATTTTTTTTCTTTATAAACAAATTCTATGGGGTCTTCGATTGTAACAACATGCCTTGATGAGCTGCGGTTTATTTCGTTGACAATCGAGGCAAGAGTATGTGTTTTACCGGAGTTTGCGGGGCCGGTTACTAAGAACAGCCCGCGTGGCTTAAGAGCAATTTCTTTTAAAATTGGGGGCAATCCAAGATTGTCGACAGACGGAATGTCAAGGGGAATAAATCGAAAAGCGCCCGACAGACAACCTCTTTGCATATAAATACAAACGCGCACGCGCCAACGGTTTTTATATTTAGCCATAAAGTTGGCCTCAAAGGTTTGCTTAAGATCTGTTTGCGACTTTACGTCCATTAGGGGCAAAAACAAATTTGGCATTTCTTGGTAGGCCAAAGGTTGTTCTGCAAGAGGAATAAGCCTGCCGCCGACTCTTATAATTGGCGGCGAACCGGCTTTAAGATGCAAATCTGAGGCTTTTCGTTCAATTGCGATTTCAAAATATTTATATATTTTCAGCATAATCAGACCCTTTGCCCGACGACTTCGTTAAGCAGTTTATGAAGAGAAGCAGGGTGCGGTGCAACTGAGAAAGCGTCTTCTTTAGATACAACGCGATCTTTAACAAGTCGGGCGAGCGACATTTCCATTGTGCACATACCCTGCTCAACGCCTGTTTCGAGATAAGAGGGCAGCATATGTATTTTGCCTTCGGCGATTAGAGAGCGGACTGCCGATGTGTTCAGCAATATTTCGAATGCTGCGACACGGCCG
Source organism: Candidatus Rifleibacteriota bacterium (assembly GCA_028689875.1). GTDB lineage: Bacteria > Muiribacteriota > Ozemobacteria > Ozemobacterales > Ozemobacteraceae > MWDD01. The sequence continues at coordinate 21,553 of JAQVCG010000003.1, forward strand.
CCATCGATTTTTGGAACTAAGACCTGTGAAACCACGCCGCGCAGAACCATAGAAAGCTGTAAAAGTATTTGCTGATGCTTTGATTCAGGAAATACATTGACGATTCTCTCTGCAGTTGCAACAGCCGATGTTGTATGCAGAGTTGCCAAAACAAGTTTTCCGGTTTCAGCGGCATTTAGGGTCAAAGAAATTGTAGAAGGCTCGCGCATTTCGCCTACAACGACTATATCCGGGTCTTGGCGCAATACGGTCAAGAGACCGTCATAGAAGCTCAGGCAGTCAGAGCCGACCTGGCGTTGGTTAAAATAGCTTTTTTTGTCTTCGAATTGGTATTCGATGGGGTCTTCGAGGCTTACTACATGGCGGGCGGCTTCGTTGTTAACGTAGTTTAGGTAGCTTGCCATGGTTGAAGTTTTACCGGCACCGGTGGGGCCTGTTATTAAAATAAGTCCGTTAGGCTGCTCAATGAGCCTTCTTGCGGCCTGTGGCAAACCGATTTCGTCGAAAGTCATGATGCGGTATGGAATAACGCGAAAAACAGCGCCGAAGCCGTTAAGGTCGGTATAAAGATTAACTCTGAAACGGCATATTCCCTCGAGAGCATATGAAAAGTCAAGTTCGTGCTTTTCTCTGAATATGCGCTCTTGCTCTTGATTCAGCAAAACTTCGATAATTTTTTCGAAATCATATTTGTTGAATTTATATTCTTTGAGCTGCTTGATTACACCATCAATTCTGATAGCGGGAGGTTTTCCGACTTTAAGATGCAAGTCAGAAGCGTTTTGTTCGAAAGTAAGCTTAAGCAATTTAAATAAACTTCGTTCGTCTGCCATAGTTTTAGAGTATACCTGCTTATTGATGTACATTCAAGAATAAACTATTCATAGGGGGGATGTAAATATATAAAACTTTGCTTTGAAAAAATTACTTAAGTTTGGTATATTATCACTACTTCTTATTTTTACAGGGAACTCTTACAATGACTAAAACAGCGGTTCTGATGAACATACAACCTCTTATTGCGAGACTTATCAACAATTTTTTGATTGGAGAGTATGATTTAAGACGCGAATCAGCTATAGCACTATCAAAGTTCAAAGGTGAAAAAGCCACAGACTTTTTACTTGAAACCTATGAAAGCGACAACATTCAAGACTTTATGGCGCTTGCGCTAGGCAACATAGACAGCTCAAAGTCGGTGGGTTTGCTAATAAATGCACTGAATGATTCCCAACAAGAAGTAAGATTTAATGCTGCTCGCGCACTTGGCATGCTCGAAAACCCCGAAGCATTCGACATTTTAATGGAAGCTTTGAACACATACATTGAAACAGGCGCAGGCACATCGTTGCCGACAGAGGGCGAAGGGATAGAAGAACATTCTTCCCAGCTGTTTTTTGAAGAAGATGCGATTATCGGCGCAATAATAGCAGTTGGAAAAATCAAGAACTGGCGCGCAATTTCGCTGCTAAAAAAACTGTTAGGGCAAGAAAAAAGCCCGCGAATAAGGGCATCGATAATTATGGCTCTTGGTATGATGGCATCAGACAAGCTTATGCCTGTATTTCAGTCAGCTTTGCGCGATGAAGACCCCCGCGTAAGAGCAAATGCCATTGAAGCAATCGAAGTTCTGAAGTCTAGTTCGATTGTGGGAATTTTGCAGCCCTACCTCGAAGACCCAAGCAACCGTGTACGTGCGAACGTTGCTAAGGCAATTTGGAAATACGGCGACTTCGAAGTAAGTGAAACTTTGCAGCAAATGCTTTCTCACAAAGATAAATGGTACAGAGCATCGGCAGCTTATGCTATTGGCGAAACCGGCGATGCAAAGTTTCTGCGGCAGCTTTCCCAATCATTAAAAGACGAAGACCCTGATGTGCGTAGAAATGCGACAAACGCTATCAGAAAACTGGAACTTAAAACTGCCCTGCCCCACGTTCGGCCCATGCTAAACGATCCAAATTTTGATGTGCGTGTCGAAGCAGTTCTGGCAATCACCAGATGCGCTCCCGATGATGCATTGGAAATTTTAAAAGAAAAATTGCCAAAAGAAGAAAACTTTATTGTTCAGGCAACTTTAATCTCTTGTTTGGGGCAATTAGGCAACGCCGAAATAATTGATTTGATTACGCCATATCTTGAATCAGAAGACCCGCGCGTGGTTTCTAACACAATAGAAGCCATATCTAAGATGACACGAGAACCTCAATTAGAGCTCGTGCAGGGCATTAACAACCTTTTAAGCCATGACGATAACCGGGTTAAGAGCACAGCCATAAGAAATCTTTGGAGCTGGGGCAAATACGACGTATTAGACAATTTAAACTCCCTGTTTGCCTCTGACGAGAAAAAAATGGTTTTGTCGGCAACCTTTGTGTTAGGCGAAATCGGTAAAGAAATCAGCTTAAACGATGAAATGGCAAAATCGGTCAACGAAATATTATCAAATCTTCTCGAAGACCCCGATGCCATAAGACAAGCAATTGGCAGCGCACCCAAATCAGATATAGCCTCACCTGCAACTGCAAAAGCCTCCGAACCGGAACAAACAAATGTCATTGAACAACCTAAGGCAGCAGAAAAGAGCAAACCCGAAGTGGCAAAATTCAGAGACAAGCTTGAAAAAGTCTCTGAAAACGCGGCGCAACCTATTGAGCCGCCACAGGAACCCGTAGTTACACCGCAAATAATCGCTGACACTCGTTTTGCCGACGATATTGAGCTTGCAAATGAATATGTAACAAGCAGAAACTTTGATTCTGCCGAAAAAATATACAAAAGCATATATACTGCAGAACCTAAACACTTGAAAAATCTGTTGGCTTATGCAAACCTGTGCTTTATGCAAAAACGCTACAACGAAGCAGCAGACCTGTATAACCGAGCCCTTGAAATCAACCCGAATATAGTTAAGGCTCTATTTAACTTAGGTACGATTTGTTTTTATACCCGAAAATATGAAAATGCAGTTAATTACTTGGCAAAAGCATTACAGCTTTATCCAAAGATTTTAGGTGCATACTTAATTCTGGCGCAAATTTATCAAATTGCGGGAAAATACAGCGAAAGCATAAAGCTTTTATCTCATGCTGTCACTCTATCGCCGCGCAATCCGGTAATTTACCAAAAGCTTTCTGCACTGCACATTCAACTTAAACAGTATGATGATGCTATTAAAGTGCTTAAGCGCGCTGTAGAAATTTCACCGGCCGATGTTGAATCAAGGCTGATATTAGGTTATTGTCTCGAATACTGCAACAAACATCAAGATGCATTTATAATGATTGATTCAGCTATAAAAGCGGCCGCAAATTCGGCTAATACAGAGGTTTCGTTTAAGCAGCTTCATAAAGCATACGTCTTTTTGAATCAAATTCTCGAAGAACAAAAAATAATCTGATTATTAAATATCACGCCGGCATCAGGTCTGCGTTGTTTTCAACGCAAATTTTAAACATTCCGTAAAATTTTTCGAAATCTATGTTTGTGAATTTGAGAAAGACCTCATTAGCTGGGCTATCAGGCATCATGCGCATTGTGTTCGCGTAGTTTTCAAAGAAACAATCGCCGCATGTAACAATTAAAAGACGAACCATAAAATATGCCTGAAATAACGCAAAATATCGTCTAGTTGGGTTTGGAATATAGTTTATGTCTTTTTCCATGACAGAAAGAGGTATGAGCTTGCCATCTTTGCAAATGTTTTGTAATTCGATCCAACCGGTTTTAAGCCAATCTTCTCGGTCACTTCGTGCGGCATAAGACAGTTGCAGAGCGAACCCTTCTCGTAGCCAAGAAGGGCTTCGCCACTGTCTCACAGCGTTTTCACGTTCATCAACCATATTATTAAAAATAAGGTGCCCAAGTTCTTTTAAGGCAGCTTCACCGATATTCTCGCTTCTGATTCTGTCCATGTAAAATAGGATGGTGCTGCTTCGATAATCAACTCGATGTTTTTCGCCAATTTTCGGGGTAACCCCCATAATGCTTTCTAGCTCTTCAGCTGATTCGAGCAAAAAGAAAGTGCAAATATAAGGCACTTTAAGACAAAAAATGCCACATATATTTTTTTCAGCGGCATCAAGACACTGCAAGAGGTCAGATGCCACCGTTTCATCTTTCTTGTTGAAATAGACAGTGTAAGCGCCCTTTTCAATTTTGCTCAAATCAACATTCATTTTAACGCCTGAATGAAATGAATCATTTCTTTAATGTCATCTTCTATCGGCGACCTTACAAGAAATGCTTCGTTGCCCATTACATCGGCAAATATTGGCGGCACCGGTGCATAAGACGCAATTTTTTCTCCATATTTTTGGAAAATTTCGTCGTGTGTATACAGGTAGTTCTTGCCTTCTCTGCGTGCAATGTGTGCAGCATAATATTTACGTTCAAAATCGGCCTTAAATTCGTTGAAAGCTACTATATTAGCCCATTCACGATAAACACTAATGTCGTCTGCAAAGTTTATCAAGTCGAGTGTATAACCGCCGGGTGCACGACAGTTCATTTCGAGTGTAAAGAGTTTATTGTCGGATTTGCGGCGCAAAAACTCTAAATGGAAGAACTTCGCTCTGATATCAAAGCCTTTAAGCACTTTTCGACCGACTTCTTCAGCGTCTTTGGGAATCTCTCTGACAATATAAAAGCTTAAATCTTCATCGTTCTCTATAACATCTGAGGCACTGTTGGTAGAACGAAGCGATGAAGTAAACGCAATTTCACCGTTTTGGTCGGCAATCCCGTCGAAAGTCATCAGAATACCATCTATAAAAGGTTCAACAAAATAATCCACATCGGGTTTATATTTCCAAAAAGTTTCAACATCTTCTTCATTAGAAATTGTAAAAGTTCTTGTACCGCCTACTCCGATGTCCGGCTTGGTGAATACGGGGTAGCCATGCTTTTTTATAAATTTTTGCAAAGATTTTTGGTCTTTAACGAGTTCACCTTCCACAACAGGAGCGCCTGCTTCTTTAAAAATCTTTTTCATCTCGGATTTGCGTTTAATTTTTGTAGTTTGCGCTATATCCGGGCCGACTATATTGAAATCTTCTCTTAAGCGGGCTTCATGCATCATCCAATATTCGTTGTGTGATTCAACTCTGTCGATGCGACCGTGCTTATGTATAAAACAAGCGCAGGCTCTGTAAACCTGCTCGTAGTCGTCCATATTTTCTACTCTGTAATAGTCTGTAAGTGCCGCCTTTAATGCATCGTCAAGATGTTCATAAGGGGTATCAGCTATTCCAAGAACATTAACGCCGTTTTTTGCAAGTTCGATAGAAAAGTTAATAAAATTAGGCGGAAAGTGTGGTGAGATGTAGATTAGATTCATTTAAATACCTTAAATTGTTAATTTGTCTGACAATTTTAATAGATTTTTAAACAAAGAGCAAGATTTTAAAACCACAGGTTTCATCAAAAAGTAACAAAATAGTTAAAAAATTATGCTTAATATGTTACTATTGAACGCAAAGCTTATCTTTGTGGAAGGATTTAAAGTATGCGCAACCGTGCCAGCACACCATTAGAGAACATGAAGGCTCAGCTTAAAGAGCTCTCTCAGAACAAGTTCAAGCAAAAATATTATGTACCCTCACTCTGGACAGAAGCAGGAAAACCCTTAGATGACGGAAAAGAAGCCGTAGAAGTTAATCCGGGCGAATTCTATATAAAACATATAGAAGCCATAGAAAAACACAGGGACGATAATATTAACCCGCTGAAATCGCTTAATTCACAGATTAAGGGCGGCAAAGGCGGAAGCTGGATAAACGATGAAGCGATATATAACATGTTTGTGCGCCTTACTGCTGCATTTGACCACAACCAAGACGGAAAACTCGGCGGAGATACCAAAGACGTTACCCTATGCAATGGAGTCAGAGAAGCAGGCACATTTTTAAAAGCCATAGCAATGCTTGGCTACATCAAAAGTTTGGGCTGCTCGGTTATACACCTGCTGCCTATTACTTCAATCGGTCACGATGGTAACAAAGGCGAATTAGGCTCTCCTTATGCGATAAAGAATCCTTATAAAATCGAAGAAACTTTGGCTGACCCGTTAATTGAAATGAGCGCCGAAGAACAATTTAAAGCCTTTATTGAAGCCTGCCACATTATGGGCATTCGCGTAATTTGCGAGTTTGTTTTCAGAACAGCAAGCAAAGACTCTGACATTATCGCCGAACACCCTGATTGGGTCTATTGGTTAGACGAAAAAGTTCAAGACAGAAAAATTGGCGAAACTGACCCCGAAAAAATCGCAACAACATACGGAAATCCGGTTTTTGATGGCCAAGACCTGCATGTTATAAATTCAAAAGTAGCCGCTTATGATTTTAACGATCTGCCCGCTCCATCAAGCATTTATAAAAACTTTTTTAAACTTGCACCCGAGAAAAAGAGCGTCAAACTCACAAAAGAAGGCAAATACACTGCAAAAGGCAAAGACCCGGTCACCAAAAAAATGTGTGACGTGAGAATTCCCGGAGCCTTTGCAGATTGGCCGCCTGACGATAACCAACCACCCTGGGGCGATGTTACATATTTAAAAATGTACAAAGACGAAAACCCTGAAAACCCCGAGTTTAACTACATTGCATACAACACAATCAGAATGTATGACAATAAGCTTGCTCAATTAGAGCTGGCAAACACAGAATTATGGGAATACATAATTGAGCTTATTCCGACATACCAAACCAAATACGGCATTGACGGCGTAATGGTTGACATGGGACATGCTGTGCCCGTAGAGCTCATGAGACGCTTAATCGAAAAAGCGCGCAATATTGACCCCAATTTCTGCTTTTTGTCAGAAAACTTTGAAATCACTCAAAGCAGCGTAGACGCCGGGTATAACGCGGTTGTAGGCTATTCTTGGTGGGTTGAATACAGACGCGAAGGTATGTATGACATGCTTGAGCACTTAGGTTCTCAGGGTGTGCCGCTGGCGTTTTTTGGCGCTGTCGAAAACCACAACACCCCACGCGCAGCCGCTAGAGCCGGAAAAGAGCTTTATTCCAAGTATGCGTTTTTGGTAAACACAATGTTGCCGCATAGTATCGTGTTTATACATTCCGGTCAAGAGCTGGGTGAAACCATGCCGGTAAATACCGGTTTAGACTTTTCTAACGACGACTTAAAGTCATTAAATGGCAAAAAACTTGCATTATTCGATTTGTGCGCGTATAACTGGAACGGCAATCACGAAATGCTCGGCTTTATGCAAAAGGTAATCAAGCTGCGCAAAGAGTTTGGCGGCGCCATTATGCAAAAGAGCCCCGAATCTTTCTGCAAACTGCTTACAGGGCATTCTGACGTAATTGCGTTTATAAGACGCGGCGAAGGCATGCACGTAATGGTTCTTTTCAACCGAGACTTTGAAAATGAGCTTGGCTCTGAAATAGACTTAAGCTGGTGTTTGCCGGTCGATTGCAAAGAGCTCAAAGACCAAATCGAAGGCAAAACTTTTGAAGTAAAATATCAAAAGCTAAAATATAATCTGATGCCGGGCGAAGCGGTGCTGCTGGCCTGGTAAAGGAATAAACATGAAGAAAAACAAAGCGGGTGAAGTCGACATTCTGACGCTTGAAGTCGGAAGCACCATTACCAAAGCAAACGGCTTTGTGATCGAAGATAATAAGCTTAAACACGTTGCGCAGGGCTTTGCTCCAACCAGCGTCGGCGAAGGAAACGTCGGTATAGGCTTGCTTGCGGCCATCGAAGAACTAGAAAAAACCAGCAAATACTGCACTGATCAGGCAGAGGTTTTTGCCAACAGCTCTGCTGCAGGCGGTTTGCGTGTAACGGTTCATGGATTAACTTACAACATGACAGCGCGGGCAGCTAAAGAAGCAAGCTTAGGCGCAGGCGCCATAATAAAAATGATTACGGCGGGCGAAATCAGCGAATACGACTTAGAAGAAATCGAAGAAATCACTCCAAATATGGTTATACTAGCCGGCGGAGTCGAGTTCGGGGCCCGTGACGTCATAATTACCAATGCAATAAAGCTTAGCAGCGCCGATTTGGGCGTTCCCGTCGTTTATGCGGGCAACTCGGCTTTAAAGCGCGGTATCGAAAAGGTTTTCAGTAAATCGGGCACCGAATTTATTGTTGCACCTAATGTTTTTCCTGATGTAGACGTGCTCAACGTTGAACCATTGCGAAAAATAATGCAGGATTTGTTCTCGAAACACATTATTCACGCACCGGGCATGGAGCGCCTCGAAAGCATAACGAGCAAACCTATTATACCCACTCCGGCAGCAGTATTAAAAGCGACCGAAATGTTTTACGAAGTAGCCGGCGACGTTGTAGTAGTCGATGTCGGCGGCGCAACCACCGATGTGCATTCGGTAACCGAAGGTAGCCTTGAATATGCAGAAAAACTTACGGCGCCCGAACCTTTCGCAAAGCGAACTGTAGAGGGCGACTTAGGGGTTTTCGTAAATGCGGGCAATATCCTCGAACAATCAGACGATTGGCTTAAACAAAGAGCATCTGATGTTAAGGCTATGCCTGAAACGACCTCAGAAAAAGAAATGACCCGCAAGCTTTGCGCGAAAGCGGTAGAAAAAGGTGTTAAGCGCCACGCGGCCGTTATTTCAGACCTCTTTACCCCGTCAGGCAAAAAGCAAGTTGTGTCAGGGAAAGATTTATCGGCGGTTAAGTGGTTAATCGGAACCGGAGGTGCGTTAACGAAAGTCGAAGGCGGAAGAGAAATTCTGAAAAGCATGTGCACCGGTGTTGGCAAGCATTTATTGCCTTCAAAAGACACAAAAATATTATTAGACAAAAACTATTTGTTCTCTGCTTTGGGCACGGTGTGCACAACCCACCCCGAACTTGTAAAAAATACATTCAAAAGTTGGATAGAAGAAAATGGTCGATTACAGTGAAATAGCTTCTGAAAAATTCAGAACTCCACGATTAGAGATTTATCCCGGGCGCATAGCCGAAAACGCTAAGAGCATTATATCGAAATGCCATCAAAGCGGCATTGCAGTAGCGTGTGTAACAAAAGTTGTCTCTGCACACCCTGCAGTGGCTTTTGCCCTCGAAGAATCCGGAGCTGACATAATTGCAGACTCAAGAACCGAAAATCTCAAAAAACTCAGAGCTGCCGGTCTAAAGGGGCCTTTTTTGCTTTTGCGCCTGCCAACAAAGTCTTTGGCAGCAGAAGTTGTAGACGTCGCCGACATAAGTCTTAACTCAAACATCGAAACCATTAAAGCTCTCGGGGCAGCTGCAGTTGCGGCAGGCAAAGTTCATCGTGTAATCATTATGGTTGATGTTGGCGATTTACGCGAAGGAGTTTGGCCTGACAAAGCACCAGAATTAGTTTGCAACGCTGCCTCAGTAAAGGGAATCGAAGTTATCGGCATTGGCTGCAATCTGGCCTGTTACGGCGGTGTTATTCCGTCACCCGAAAACATGCGTTTGCTCGTAAATACAGCCGAAAAATGCAGGAGTGCAAGCAAATTGCCTCTGCAAACTATCTGCGGCGGTAATAGCTCGGGCCTACCGATAATGTCAGAAGGGCGCCTTCCCAACGGAATTAATCTTTACAGAATCGGCGAAGCCATAATTTTGGGAAGAAACGTAATAGACCGTTCGCCTTGGCCCGGAACTCGGCAAGACACCGTGATCGCGGTGGCGGAAGTCATAGAATCAGAAGTTAAGCCTTCGATGCCAATCGGCGAGCGCGGGCAAGACGCTTTCGGCGAAGTTCAAGAGTTTGAAGACAAGGGCTTGAGACAAAGAGTTATATGTAATTTGGGCAGGCAAGATGTCGTAGTAGACGGCATTACTCCCCTAGAAGAAGGAATTACGGTTTTGGGCGGTTCTAGCGACCATTTGATATTGGACGTTACCGATTGCGGACGAAAAATCAAAGTTGGCGATGAAATCGCGTTTTACCCGGGGTATGGCGCTTTGCTTGCGCTTTCTACCTCAGATTATGTTCAAAAAGTAGTTAAATACTGAAAAATCAGTAGCAGAAGGTTTAAAATGCTTTATCAGACACATGCAGAAGTTAATCTTAAAAACATCAGCGACAACATAACTAATATTCGCAAGGCAATCGGATCTGAGCCTAAAATTTTAATTGCAGTTAAGGCCGACGCATACGGACACGGCGCTGTTGAGGTTTCAAAAATGGCACAAGAAATTGGCGTCGACTGGCTCGGAATAGCCACTGTGCCCGAAGCTATCGAATTGCGCGAAGCAGGTATAACACTGCCTATTTTGAAATTATCGCATTTGTTTGAGGAAGAAGCCGAAGCAGCAATAAACTACGATGTTACAACTGCTGTTTCTAGCATTGAAAACGCCGAAATGCTGAATAGAATTGCAAAAAGCCTTAACAAAACCTGCAGTGTTCATTTAAAAATCGATACAGGAATGGGCCGAATAGGCGTGTCAGTAGATGAAGCAAGTAAACTTGCGGACACAGTTTTGCACGGATGCTCAAATTTATCGTTGACAGGCATTTTTACGCATCTTCCCGTAAGCGATGACACAAACAAAACATTTACCCAAAGACAAATTGCAAAATTTAAGAAATGCGTTACCGAAATTGAAGAAAAAATGCAATTTAAGTTTCCACTTGTGCACTGTGCCAATAGCGGCGGAGTGCTTGCACACCCTGAAAGCACATTCTCTATGGTGCGCCCGGGCATTATGATTTACGGGTTCTACCCCTCTTCTGATATTGAGCACAGCATAAATCTAAAACCTGCGCTAAGTTTCAAAACAAGAGTATCTTTTGTTAAGTTTGTCACAAAAGGTTGTTCTATCGGATACGGGCGCACTTGGATAGCACCAGAAGATTCTTGGGTGGCAACTTTTCCGGCAGGATACGCTGACGGATTCAATCGATTATTCTCAAACAAAGGCAGAGTGCTTATAAACGGTAATTCTTACCCTGTAATTGGCAGAGTTTGTATGGATCAAAGCATGTGCTTATTAGGCTCCTCGACAGACGTAAAAGTGGGAGACGAAGTAGTTTTGATAGGCAAATCAGAAAAAGAAGAAATAACAGCTTATGAATGGGCTGACAAGCTCGACACAATAACATATGAAGTGACTTGCCAAATCAACAAGCGCGTTAAAAGATATTATATCAAACAATAAATTTCTTGAATTTGCCGAAAGTTGCATATATTATACATCCCATGGCACTTAAAATAGTAGACAGACAACAAATTGAAGAGATACTCGCCGAATTAAATATTAATTCCTTTTCGCGGCCTTTTGCGGGCCTAATTGATCAAGGTGACTTCGGCACAGTTGCAACTTACATTCCTTTATACGCGCAAGAATATAAAAAACTTTCGCCGCGCTTACAAAGCCATGTTTACTTAATTGCACCGGGCAGATATGGACTAATTTGTTTTCTACCCCGAATATTTGAAGCCCCCGACGGTGGAAAACCAATTAGCATTGAAAAACAATTTAACAGTTGGGGAAAAATGATAAAATTGTCTTATAAGACCGATAAAGACGGTGAGTTCGAAATTTGTCATACCATAAGACAAGATAAATTATTGGCTTACGCAAAAAAGAAAAAACTCCCCGAAAAGTTATCTTATAAATTATAAGATAAACAAAACAAGGAAACATAAATGAAAATAACCTTTTATGGCGCAGCCGGCTGTGTAACAGGCTCTAATTATCTTATAGAAACAGAAAGCTACAAGTTCTTAGTTGATTGTGGCATGTTTCAAGGGAACAAAACCTTAAAAGAAAACAATTACAAAAAGTTTGCTTACAATCCGGCAGACATTGATTTTGTAATAATCACGCACGCTCACATAGACCACACAGGTTTGTTACCAAAATTGGTAAAACAGGGCTTCAATGGGCCCATTTATGCTACAAAACCTACTGTAGACATGCTAAAGTCGCTTTTACCTGATTCTGCGAGAATTCAAGAAGTTGAAGTTCTGCAAAAAAACAGAAGAAACGAAAGAAAAGGGTTGCCGCCATTAGAGCCAATATACGATGAATTGGATGCAGATAAAGCAATTTCATTATTGAAAGGCGTCGACCGCTATAAAGATTTTTCGCCTATAAAGGGCTGTAATGTAGTGTTTCACAATGCAGGACACATCCTGGGTTCTGCCGTTGTTGAAATCGAAGTCACTGACAAAAATGAAACAAGAAAAATTGTGTTTACGGGCGATTTGGGCGAAGATGACCACCCCATAGTAAACGACCCCGATCGAATAAAATCCACTGACTTTTTGCTTGTTGAATCAACATATGGAAACCGCATCAGAAAAGAAGTAACAAAAGAAGAACGATTAGCTGCCATTGCTAAAGTTTTTAAAGAAGCCGAAAAACGCGGCGGCAAAATTCTGATTCCGGCTTTCTCTCTCGAACGAACACAGGACTTACTGCATGATATTTTAATACTAAAAGAACGAAAAGAAATATCAGGCATTAAGGTTGTCGTAGATTCTCCTTTATCAAAAGAACTTACAAAAGTTTTCGTGAAATACCCCGAACTTTATGATGAAGATGCAACATCCCTAAATCATAAAATGGGTGGATTGTTCGATCACCCTGACTTCAGTTTCACCGAAAGCGTAGAAGAATCTAAGGCGCTAAACCCGTTAAATAACATTGTAATTATGTCTGCAAGCGGAATGTGTGATGCCGGAAGAATTAAACACCACCTGAAGCACAACCTCTGGAACCCCGCAAACACAGTAATATTTGTGGGCTATCAAGCAGAAGGAACCTTAGGCAGACTAATTTTAGACGGAGCAAAAAAAGTAAGAATACACGGCGAAGAAGTAACTGTTGGCGCCGTAATTGATCAGATTCCCGGTTATAGCGGGCATGCCGACCAGAATGGGCTGTTAAAATGGATGAAAACCATTGAAAATAGTCCGCGACAAATTTTTGTTGTGCACGGAGAACCTGAATCGGCCAGGGAATTTGCTTCTTTAATCAAAAATAACTTTGGCTTTAAAGCCACTATTCCGGCAATGAACGACAGTTTTGACTTGCTAAGCTACGCTGAAATCACCGAAACTGGCGCAAAAGCCGAAAAAGTTGCAGAAAAACCAATTATTAAGCCATTAAGACGCGACTCTCACAATCTATATGCCGACTTTATGCTGCGTTTAGCCGACTATATGCGTTATGAAAAGGAAGAAGATAAACGCCGCCAAAAACTAGAAGAATTACTAGCACAATTGAAGTAATTTGAATATAAACTTTTAATAAAATTTCGGAGCAAATTATGTTAAACCCCACAAGATTGACTGACGAACAAGTAGTTGAGTTAAGAAGCGAAAAGATTGAACTTAATCGCAAATCAAGAAGACTCACAGGGATGAAGATCGCCTGCGTAGGCAAAACCCAAGGACTACTCGAATGCGAAACAGCTGAAGGCGTATGTCCCGACTACGAAATCTGCCACAAATAAGCACACTTCCGTCATTCATCAAAGAATGACGGATTTTTTTTACGGCAATAGCTTTAATATTGAGTCGAAATCTTTGGTTATATCATAATCATCATCATTTTGTGATTTATCGGCGCATAGTTCAGCGAGTTTTTCTGCCCTCTTATTTAACCAGTTTTTGAGAGGCCTATATCTTTCTTTTGCTTCTTCGGTTTTAAGAGCTTTTAACGCCACTTCAAACTGTTTTTTTTCTCGTGACAATGCATAGATTGCCAAATTAAAATAATCTTCTTTCATTAATTGCGGATTTATGCCTATTATGGCTAATTCAAGACGTAAAGCCGCTTGAGCTTCAAAATTAGTGTTATGTTTTTCAGGGAAAGATTCTTCTAAGTTTTCGCTGACTTCAAAACCAAAAGAGGCGATTTTTACGGCTCTCAAAAGGTCTTTGATTTGCCCCTTAAAATCGTTTGCAAAAAGGGAGCAAGAAATTAAAACCATTATAAGAGTTATAAAAATATAGTTTTTCATATTAATAAAACTATTATATACATGTTTTTCAAGAATTTAAACCGCAAAAAAAGGCATTAAACCCTTTTGCTTTACAAGGCCTTAATGCTTGTTATATACTTAACCGAAATTTTCAAACGCAGGTAGAATATGGACAATAACATTACAATGATTATTATAGGCGTCGTAGCCATATTAGTGCTTTATGCGGCCATTAGATTTTTCAAATTTTGGTTTGGACCAATCGGCGGAAACGCAGGTTTTTGCGCCGCTGCAAAACCTTCTTTCACTTGGTATAACATTTCTCAATTTCTCAGCAGATGTATCTTCAAAGTGTATAACCGCATGAAAATTCACGGCACAGAGCAAATTCCTGTTGGCCGCCAATTTGTTACCGTAGCAAATCATGCGTCAATTCTTGATGGCTTTATAATGGGCGGTTCTGTCAGGCTGCCGCTTTTTATTATGGTAAAAAAAGAAGCATTCGAAAACCCCATTAAAGGCTTTTACCTCAGAAAAGTAATGTGTTTTCCTGTTGACCGATCAATCGTAGACGCCACAGCAATAAAAACCGCAATGAAAGTATTAAACGACGGCTACAACTTGGGTTTGTTCCCCGAAGGCACCAGAAACCGCGACGGCTACGTTGGCGAATTTAAGTCCGGAGCCATAAAATTCGCACTTAAAAAGAAATTACCTATTTTGCCCGCATATATTCACAACTCTCACCTTCTGACGCCACCCGGCAAAATCTTTCCGCGCCCCGCAAAAATGTCTGTCCATTTTTTACCTTTAATCGACACTAAAGCAATGCTGGAAGAAGGAAAAACAGAAGAAGACATTCTTAAACTGCTTCACGACCAGATATGTACGAAAGGAAGCGAAGTAGCAGGTTATGATGTCAGAGTTTCTATTGCAAACCAAGAATCTTAATTTTAAAATCGATAAAACTGCCATACTCGAAAACATACGTCGGCACTGCGACAAAGCACCAATGATAAATCTTTTTGGGCCTTTCCTGTGCAAAATATGGAAAAGCATTGAAGACGATCTTTTGAGGTTTGGCATAAAAGGCATTTTATGCTCTAATTCATCGGTATTAAGCCAAATTGATGCTAAAATCACAAAGATTCTTTTACCGGGCTTTTCTATCGATGAACTAGGCTGTGCACAAAGCGGAATTTTACCGGTCATTGATTCAATGAGCGCTCTATGTGCCTTGTCAAATATTGCACAAATGTATGACAAGCGACTTTATTTTTTGTTCAGGATTCGCAGTCTTCACAATATGCTTTATTGTGACCAGCACTACTGCGAATCGCTCTTTAACGGTGCTAATGTATTACCCATGATTTCTGCCGCAGGTGTTTATTCCGACTTTGGCATTTCAAACACCGACCTGCCCCTTTTACGGCGCATGCTCTATGAATGCGAAAATTCTGCAGACTTGCCGATTTATACATCTCTATCAGCATATGACCCGCAGGTCGCCCAAATAACACCTTTCATAAACTACGAATCTGTTGCTCTATGCACAAACATTACAGGCGCTTTCCCTTGCGAAATAAGCTTCACAGCGCACCTTATAGGCGAGAAATACGGGCACCAGTTATTTAGAGCCGACATAGGATTAAAAGACGGGCTGCCGCCGGTGTTTCCAATTCGCGTAGACAATAATGAAGCCAAAGTAGTAACCGTTGAACCCGATCATTTTATTTTCAAAATCGCCGACCACTACGAAGGCCCCCAACCTATCACCGGGTACTTAACCGGAGGCAGTCCCTTAAACCCCGTAGACTTATCGCAGTGGGACACCAAAGATTTAATAACAATTCTCAGTCAGGGATTTAGCCGCTAATCTGTTCCAACAAAGGTCTTAGAGGCAACAAAAATTTACTTTACAAATGTACAGTTTTCGATTATCATCACATTTGAATAAATCAGCACGCCTTGCTGAAATCTAAGGAGATTAAAATGGCAATTAAAGTTGATACCGAAAAATGTATTGGTTGCGGTGCTTGCACTGGCACATGCCCCGTAGAAGCTCTTGAAATGAAAGACGGCAAAGCCTGCTATAAAAACGAAGGTTGCATCGAATGCGGCGCTTGCGTAGGCGTTTGCCCCGTAGAAGCTCTCAGCCTCTGATTTTTATAATCTGAAAAAGAGCATCACCCCCTGCTAACGGCTTTTGTTATTTTCAAAAATACGAACCTATAGCAGGGTGTTTTTTTATTAAAGATAATTAAAGATTATCAATCAAATCGCCCAAATCGGGTGCTGATGTATCTTCAGTGTCATCGGTGTCTTCAGTATTTGCTACAGGTTCTTCAGTTTCATTGGAAGGGGCCTGCGCTGCATCGTTCGCATACGAAGCGTCGTTAAGCACCGGTTCTTCGTGGTTTTCTTCATTATCAGAAGGCGTATCATAGCTTCTGAATGGAGTTTCCTCTTCTTTTGCTTTGTCTTTTTCAGCAAGTGCTTCTAGGGAAGCAGATTCTGACTCTGCTCTCTGCAGACGGCTTTTAGCGCTTGCCACTTCTTGTTCTTTTTCTGCTATTTGATCTTTTAATCTGCGGCGCCGTCTTTCGTAGAGTTCATCGTTTAATGCAAACCAAAGCCTATTTGCTTTATCATAAGCATCTTGAAGTTCTTTTAATTCTTCTTCGAGCTGAGGTACAACGTTTTGTAATTCTTCTTTATCTTTGTATGCTTGTTCAAGTCTGGACGCACGTTGTTCTTTTTCTGCCTGATCTTCGGCAAATTTTTCGCTTTTTTCTAATTCGCTCCATGACTTAAGCCGTTCATCTCTGAGCTGAGAAGTTACTTCGGTTTTATAAGAAGCAAGTATTTCTTCGGTTTCTCTCAAGCGATCAATCAAAGCTCGGGTGCGCTCTTTCACATTTTCGTCTGTAACAAGAGTTACCACCTTTTCATAACTTTCAATGGCGCTTTTATTGTCTGAGTAGCATACCGCCTGGATAAAGCCCATGGTTTCCCAGAGTTTAACGTTTTCGGGTTCTTTTTCGAGACGAGTCTTAACACTGTCTCTCAGCATTTCTACCAAGCCGTCGTCATTAAAAGCGAGGACGGCTCTGTCTGCTCTGAGGGCTTTTTCATATGTTTCTACCGCTTTTTCGTTATTATTTTGCTGCTTATAATTCATGGCTTCTTCATATAAAATCTGTGCCTCATCTTTTATGTTTTGTGAAAAAGAAGGCATGCAGGCAAATATCATAAAAAACCCTAGAAGGGCTATAAAAGTTTTTTTCATAAAAACCTCTCAATTAAATTCGAAGTCAGATCATTCTAACACTGCCAAATTCAATAAACAATAGTTTTTAGCGTTTAAATGTGTTATTCTGTATCATTCTAAGGAGCCTATAATGATACCCCAAATCACTGAGTTTGCCGCAATAGATTTTGAAACGGCAAACCAACACAGAACAAGCGTTTGTAGCGTTGGAATCGTAATAGTTAAAGGGCTAGAAGTTGTCGACACATTTTATAGCCTGATTAAACCGCTGCCCGATTTTTACACTTCTTTTACCACAGCAATACACGGCTTAACCTCAAAAGATACAAAATACGCCCCATCTTTTCCTGCTGTATGGCAAAAAATTGCCCACAAACTAACAAACCTGCCGTTGATCGCACACAATAAATCATTCGACGAAGGCTGTTTAAAATCTGTATTTAACGAATACAACATGACTTATGAAAACCCTAAATTTTACTGCACCTGCCAAACTTCTAAAAAATTATTCAAAGATTTACCGAATCATCAGCTTCAAACGGTAGCACAATATTGCGGACACAGATTAGACCACCATCATAATGCACTTGAAGATGCCATGGCTTGTGCATCAATAGCCATTCACATAATTAAGAATTCATCTCATACCACACTCAAATAACGCTTTTGCTGTTCTGACATATGCTTAAAATCTGGCTGATATTACGGACGTTTTCACCCGCCATCAAAAGCCTTTTGATAGCCCAAAGTCTGTATGGCATCGGATTAGGCATGTTCACCGTTTTGCTTAATCTTTACTTACGCGAAATCGGGTTTTCAGAAGCAACCATAGGAAAAATACTTGCAGTACAATCTCTTTGTGCAGCTTTGTTTTCAATGCCTATGGGTTGGCTTGCAGATAAATCATCAAGAAAAGCTACTTACATTCTCGGCCTTTTACTCTCTGTTTCAGGCTACACAATCGTATCTTTTTCTAACACATTATCAATTATTACAATTGGCGCTGTTGTTTCAGGCTCCGGAAACGGTGCACTGCTCGTTTCTGTCGTGCCCTATCTGCAAGAAAACTGCTTTAACCGGCAAAGACCTTACATTTTTAGCTTAAACTCAGCACTAACTTGGACAACCAGCATATTATCAGGCTTTATGGCAGGCTGGCTGCCCAAAATAATGAAACTGTCAAGCTCTTTACCCGGCTCAAACGACGAACAAAGGCTTAAATACTCACTCTGGATAGGGATATGCTTTATTCTTTTCTCTTTTATTCCTGCAATTAAAATGACAAAAAACGCCAATTTGAACAGAATAATAGACCTGAGCAAGTATCCGCAAAGCACAAAACAACCTATAAAAGATGCGGAAAATCCAATTAAACTAATGACAATGTTCGCTTTTGTCAATATGTTAATCGGATTCGGCGCGGGTATGATCGTGCCCTATTTCAATCTTTACTTTAAGGACTGGGTTGGTGCAAGCATTCTTCAAATCGGTACGGTTTTTGCGCTCGGACAATTTGGAACAGCAATAGGTTCGCTGATTTCACCATTCATTTCACTCAGATTCGGCTTAGTAAAAGGTGTAGTCTATTCACAGATTTTATCTTTGCCATTTATGATATTAATGGCAATAACTCATAACTTCACACTTTGTGCACTGTGCTTTATTTTCAGAAATGCTTTTATGAACATGTGCACACCAATGTCTCAAGAAATACTTATGAAAATAATCCCGCAAAAGCTCAGAGCAAGGGCATCGGCAACAAACAGCATGTCATGGAACCTTTCTTGGGCTTTTGCGATGTTCTTTTCCGGAAGTATAATCAAAACATTGGGCTATGATTTTGCGCTTATCTTAGCTTCTGCTTGCTACCTGGCTGCTTCGATATTCTATAACAAATTTTTCGCACCCTTAGAGTACAAAAAGGGTTATTTTGATCCGAATATTACTCTGCAAAATTTGAAACAACAGCTTTAAACAGTTCTTCTAACGACAAAGCGCTCATTTCAATATTCTTAGGTTTATACTCTTTAAGCAGATTGTTTCTGATTTCATCTTCTGAAAGCCCTTTTACCACAAGCTCTACTTCTGAGCCTTTCAATCTTGATGACAAAACAGATTTATCTCTTAAATTAAACCCGATATAGTTATCTAACACAGAGTTTACTCTTACTATGCTTCTATTTAATTCTTCCCGGTCACCGTCGACAGCAAAACGGCCTCGATCAAGAATAATCACGTGATCGCATATTCCTGCAATATCATGCAATTCATGAGACGAAAGAAGAATCGTTACACCTTTTTCTGCAAGAGATTCGATAAGACTACACAAAATTTCATCGCGTGCTATGGCATCCACGCCCCCAACCGGCTCATCTAAAAGCAGGACCTCAGGTTGTGCACCAAGTGCAAACGCTAACTGAAGCTTGCGACACATGCCTCTGCTGAATGTGGATATTTTTTTGTCCGCAGGCACATTAAGCTTTGCAACGTATTCTTCGAATAGATCTCTGTTCCAGCTCTTGTAAATGGGCCCGAAGACGTCTGCAACATTATCTTTGGTCATGTTTCGATATAGATGGCAGTTTTCGGTTACCATTATGCATTTTTGCCTAAGTTCTTCAAGATTTTTAAACGGGTTCAAGCCAAGCACTGAAATAAGCCCCGATTTTGGATTTAATTGTCCGCTTAATATTTTAAGCAATGTTGTTTTGCCGGCTCCGTTTCTTCCCAATAAAGCGGTTACGCTGCCTTTTTTTATAGAGGTTGTAAGCCCTGAAAACACTGGTTGGTTGTCATATTTCATAGTAAGGTTTGTAATGCTTATTGCTTCCATTATTTTACCTCCTGCTTTTCTAATACGGTTTCAAAAATATTTTTTAGATGTGCACGCGATAAGCCCATAGTAACGCTATTTTTAACAATTTCTTCTACTTTTCGTGTAATCTCAATTATTATCTGTTTAAGCACCTTATCTTCGTTTTGAGGAGTAACAAAGGCTCCTTGCCCACGCTTGAAGTATATAAGATTATCGCTTTCTAATTCTTGAAAAGCCTTTGAAATAGTAGCCGGGTTAACCTTTAATTCCGCAGAAAGTTCTCGAATAGATGGGAATCTTGAATCGGGTTCATACACTCCGGAGAATATTTCGCGCCTAAGTGCATCAACAATTTGACGGTAAATAGGGATTGGAGATCTGTCATTAATAATTATCATTTAAGCAGCCCTCCTTTTCTCAATGCAGTTGTAATTTGTGTATATTCAAGCTTGCATTTGGCTGTACCTGAAACAGCATCATACTCAAATATACCGCCGTTGTCGTTTTTATCATAGTTTTCAGCTAAGAAACCGTCATCGCCGACTGCGTAAAATTTTCCTTTAGTATACATGCCATTCAAGTTTTCGATCATTTTGACCTCATCTGTTTGTAGGTTAATAAAGGAATAATTAATCATTCTTGTATTGGCTTCACCCGAATAAAATCGTCTGTAAACTACTGCTGAATTACCGGATTTGCTTAATGCCACGCTTGCATAACACGGCTTGTCAAACACTAATAGATCTTTTGCCAAACCTGTTGCAGAATCTATTTTTATGATTTTATTTATTTCGTATTCATACCCCGTATCTTCATCCGAAACTAGGGCAATAATTGCACCTTGTGCACTAACGCCTATCGGCATTACGTTTTTCCCATAGTCACCAAGCTGCATAATTGTGCCGTCAAATTTTGCAATTACAAGCTTTTGTTGGCGATTTCCCGTATTTTTGTCCCAGCGCCCTTCATCAAAAAGAATAAAATCTGCACCACAAAGCTCCATTTTAGCAAAAGGCTTAATATCTAAGACTTTCCGCGTTCGGTCTTTTGCAGAGATCAAAATAGTTTTGCCCATAAACCGATCAGAAACGCCTACAGCATACACATCAGGAGATTCATTCTTTTTATAGGAATTTGCTATAGCGAAGCTTGCAAAACCAAAGTCGCCGTCAGAGCTATAGAAAGTTTTTAAACCATTTTCTGAATCATACAAATATAAATGAGTGTTCGTTCCGGTAGTGGTTTTTATCTCTTCAACATAAGCGAACTGATTTTCACTGACAAAGCTGAAATCGTCACTGAAAATGAATAATTCGTCGGGCAGAGTCAGTAACTTTTTACCGGAATTATCAATGATTGCAAGATTTAACCCTCTGTAAAAGCCAAAACGATTTATGCCTGAAAAAATTCTTGCAAAATTGCCACCATTATCGCTTTTTGAAGGAGCTAATAAACTGAAACGGTCACCGAGCACTTTTACTCCGTTTGTTTCCAAGTCGTGCATAACTAAATGACTGTTATTGCTTGGTTTATAAAAGATTTTGCGCAGGCTAGACAAAGATAAATCTTGTTTAGTTGTTTCAGTATAATTTGTTTTTCTTTGAATGACATCCCAAGAATTTACTTCGCTTTCAAGCTCCCACAAAATTTTCTTACCGTCTTCTAATGGAACCCAGGAATAATCTCCTTTAATATTTACCGCAATATTGCTATCTGCCGCATAATCAACCATTCCCCACACAAAACACGCAAACACAATTCCCAAAAAAAGAACAACTAATGATTTAACACCTCTTAGCGACGAATTCATGGCAATATCAGTCTTGAATACGATAAATGAAGAGGTTAACAAAACCAAAGTTAACAGAACCGTTGCAAAACCGTAGTTTATAGAAACCAAAGTTAAGTCATTGCTGAATATACCCCATAAAACAGGTATTAAAACCACAAGTACAGCCATGGTAAAACCTTGAGGCATCATAGTTGTAAAAAAGCCAAGAGACAAAATCACAACCGGAATCCCAACGGCAACACCCAAATTTTGCCAAACAAAGCTAAGTAAATCTGATAACTCTACCCCTGTAATCAGTGCTAATAATATATAAACAGCATATAGCACCGTGCAATAAATAAGCGTAAATAAAAACTTCGAAACCCACAACTTAAACGGTGAAATGGGCAGAGAAGAAATAAATTGCCAGGTGTTAGCATTAACCTCACTGCTGATTTGGTGGTTTGCTGTAAGAAATACAAACAATGGCCCTTCAAGCACGAACAGAATGAGCAAGGCAATACCGGAATCAAGATTTTTGAAGTAAGCCGCTGTAAGAAGAGAAATGACAGCAACACACACGAGTATCAACAGATACATCCTTTGTTCGAGAAAGTCCTTGGTCAGAATTGTTCTCATAAAAATCTCCTTTACAAGTGTTTTAATGTTTTAGTGTCCTGCTCTACTAATACACTAACACAAAAAACACTTTATCGTCAAGCTATTTAAAATTTTTATTTTTTAGCTTTTTTGTTTTCTTCGAACCTGAGTCTCTCAGCCTTTCTTATGCGTATCAAAATGTCTTGTTCAATAAAGCCGATCTTCTTTCCGAAATCTTTCAGCATCTCTAATTCTTTATCACAAACTTTACCGTCGGCAAGTGCCATTTTCACGGCTGCATCGAATAACTCAGATATTTCCTTAGTGTTTTTACCTTCAAAATCAACCTTTAACTCACCGCTTTTAACTGCTTCAATAACGCCTAACACTTTTGCTTCGTTCATTTCGTATGCTGCGCCTATTTTATATAGCAACGCTACTTCGTTTTCATCAATTACTCCATCTGCCAATAGCATTGTTGCCGAAATAGTCACCAAATCTCTGCCGGAACATATTTCTCGTTCTTCTTTTAGCTTTCTTTCGTTAGATTTTTCAAGTGACGAAAGTTTTTTAACCAATTCTCTTTTTTTATTCAAGAGTTCGAGGTATTCTCTGCTATCTTCTTTGATCATCTTTTCAAGTATCCAATCAGAGCCATCGTTTAGGATAGTATTACAATAGCCGCATTTAACGTCGTAATCCGATGTTAATGGAGCACCGCAATTGTAACAATGCGCGCTTAGTAAAGTATTATCTCGTTTTGTAACTTGACTAATTTTTCTTGTTAAAACGATAACATCTCTGTAGGGTTTTACAATTCTATGCACCGAAAAAACACGCCCGTTTTCATCGAAGCGCACGGGAATTCCGCTCCACACAACAAGTAAATATATACTCGCGCAATGGTTTCTAAAATCAATTGCTTTCAATGAAACTGATGCTAGAGAGATGCTTTCGTTAAATGAAAATCTTTTATCTGAAGCTAAATAAATTCGTGAGAGAAACTCATAACACTCTTTGCTCGCAAACCTTAAAAGAGGTTCGGAGTTTCTGGTTTGTTCGATTCTTTTTAGTATCCAAAATATGACTGCACCTTTATCTTCAATTTGCTGAATACAAAGATTTTTATCATGTTCTTCTAATTGCTGCCAATTCGGCACCAAAAGGGGGTTTGAGTATTCCCATTCACAAGATTGGGTAATTTTAGACAAAACCCAGTCATAATTTCCTGATCTTATGTATGAACCACAAACCGAACAAACCGTTGCTTGCCCGATTACTATCGGGTTACCGCAATTTGGACAGCTGCACTCAAGTAATCCCGGCTTTGTTAGGGTTTTTGCTGAAGGACGTCGAATAAATGTCCAAAATTCAGAGGCAACACTTGAAGACTCAGTATCAGAGCTTAGCGGAACATTTGTTAGTATATCAACGGCAGTTTCGACTATATCAGCTACAACATAAACGTGCATTTCTTCAAAATCTTCGCTGATAGTTAATCTTGCAATTTTTTTGGTCATAAGAACTACTTTTTTGCAATTAAACTTTATTCCGGCTGCCTTTTGTTCATCTACGCGGCGTTTAAATTGCTCGTAAAGGGAATCAGAAACCATGTGTTGAATTTTTTCGATATTTTGGTCTGCACAAGCTCTAATGACATTATGATAAGTCTTTTCAAATCGGGTTAAAAAAGCTTTTACCGAAAAATTCAGGTCTCTGTCTTGCACTTTTGTGATTGTAAAATTTAGTTCTGTCGGAGTCTGAATTGAAATTAACGACTTTTGGGGGCTTGCAAAAGCCGGCACAGGGGCATCTTCCAGAGAATTATCTTCACCTACCAGCGGAATCTTACCCCAACTTTTAAGCAACTCATCTAATTCAGGTTCAACTATTTCCCACCAGTCAAATTTCGTTTTAAAAATGCTGCCTTTTATCTGACCTTTTTGCGTACTGCTTAGCTTGGTATAAACTCTTTGCGCATTAGCCGAATATCTGCTTTTAAGCGAATTATTCGCCCTTATAGCTATTAAATGCATAGTTGGAAGTAACAATACATACATCGCGATCATTTTTGTGGCTAAATAGCTTATAAAAGCCAAAACAATAGCAATCAACACAAATACAGGGGTTCCAATTTTTTTCTGATGCCACATCAAAACCGGTATAAAATAAATTAACAAAGCTAATAAAGCCTTAATCGGGCTTATAAAAAACATAAAAATCGAGAAAAAAACAGAAGCACTATAAGCAAAATACACGAGAACAGAAGGCGGTATAATACCGTTTCTTCCACCAATGCCATCTGTGAATCTCAGGATCAATAAAAATATCATCGTACACAAAACCAAAAATGCCTCATCAGGCGACTCTGTAAAACCCTGTGAAATTCTGTTCAAAGCTTCCGGAGACTTTTCTTTTAGAAAACTTGCCCAAAGAGGTGCAATAAACCCATGCGCAAATTTTTCCCAATTCAGCGCCAGTCCTATAGCCGACGACAACAACAATCCAAACACAATACAAAATGTCTGTTTTTTCCCTGAGCTTTCATTCGCCATGAATCACACCTCCACAAACTACCACTCTAACACACATAAAAACCCAAGAGCAATTTAATATATACAAAAAAAGAACACCCTCGACAGAAGGGTGTTCTACAAAAGATTTATTGTTTAACGAGTGGAGCTGATCGGGATCGAACCGACGGCCTCGACAATGCGAATGTCGCGCTCTCCCAACTGAGCTACAGCCCCATTATGAGGTGATAGTAACTCTGAATCAGAAAAAAATCAACAAAAATTGTGAGACTATTTAACTTAAAACAAACTGCTCGCCAGGCATATATATGCTTGTTTGAGTGCCTAAGTTTTCAATCAATTTTATGGCGTGGTCATAGCTTGCCCCAAAACCCTTATAGATGTGGTCAAACTCACCGTAATGCTCTAAAACAATTCTTTTGGGCTTAAACATGTTTGTCATCAGTTTTATGGCGTCAAAAGTATTGCCAACTTGATCAGGACTTTGATCTTCGTATTTAGAATTCGGATTCCGCCAGGTGATAAAGACTGTATCAGCGGCTTCTGAATAATCTCGTGTAACCTTAGTATAATCAGCGTCTCCGAAAAACACAAAATTAGAGCCATTTGTAGAAACTACCCTAAAATAGCACAAATTTACATCTGATATATCATCTCGCCACACATGACACGCCTTACAAGAACTAATAGTAAAAGAATCGAAATTTATAATTGAATTGTTGCCTAACGGAAAAACCCCGGCAAAATCTGAGGCAGATTTTTCATGCATATAAACGGGTATGGAACGTTCACAACAAGCTTTAATAAGTAAAGGGTCGCAATGATCTCTGTGGTCATGGGTAATAAAAAGAGAATCAATATTTGAAGCAATTAGCTCAGTAAAACCTTTTTCATCAGGCCAACCGTAATACCTTGGCACAGGTAAAATGTCAAAACCTATAATTTTGTTGCCAAACTTTACGAAAACACCGGAATTATACCACTGTAAAACTAAGAATTTATCGTTTGGTGCGGGTGTTTCAAGGAACTTCAAAAAGCCCGAATACATATTTTTCTCATACAATTTCCAAATTTCATTGGGCCATTTGATAAAATCGTTTTCATTTCCACTTCGCGAAGTGTTTTCAATAAACTCGCCGAATTTTAACAAATCGCTAAAATATGATTTTGACTCAGAGCTTGGAAATGTAACCATAATAATAAACTCCTGTAAATCAATAAAAAAGCTCCGCTCAAGATTTGAACGAAGCTTTAGTGGATAATCAAAATAGATGTAATCAACCGCCCAGGATAGAAAGAAGAACCCCTGCAGCAACTGCTGAACCGATTACACCTGAAACGTTAGGCCCCATAGCGTGCATAAGTAAAAAGTTTTGGTTGTTGTATTCTAAACCAACCTTATTAGCAACTCTCGCGGCCATAGGAACAGCTGAAACACCGGCAGAACCAATAAGAGGATTAATCTTCTCTTTAGAGAAGAAATTCATAATTTTTGCCATTATAAGACCCGTAGCTGAACCTACACAGAAAGCTAGCAATCCAAGAACGACGATTCCAAGTGTTTTTGGGGTCAAAAATTGAGCTGCAGACAACTTTGAACCGACCGAAAGCCCAAGCAAAATGGTCACAATATTAACAAGCTCATTTTGAAGAGTTTTAGAAAGTCGTTCGGTTACACCGCTTTCTTTTATAAGGTTACCAAACATCAGAGCACCAATAAGTGGAGTGGCATCAGGTAACAAAACTGCGCAAAGCAATAAAACCGAAATAGGGAATATGATTTTTTCGCGTTTGCTTACAATACGCAGTTGCTGCATCTGAATTTTTCTTTCATCTTCAGTTGTAAGCGCACGCATAATCGGAGGCTGAATAATTGGAACCAATGCCATGTAAGAATATGCAGCCACGGCAATTGCTCCAAGCAAAGCAGGCGATAATCTAGATGCCAAGAAAATTGCGGTAGGACCATCGGCACCTCCTATGATAGCAATAGCACCGGCATCCTTAAGAGTAAAACCGAGGTTTGCAACATCAGACAGAACTACAGCTCCAAGCAAAGTTCCAAAAATACCAAACTGAGCAGCAGCACCCAATAATGCAGTTTTAGGATTTGCAATTAAAGGACCGAAGTCTGTCATGGCACCAACACCCATAAAAATGAGTATGGGGAACAAACCAGATTCAATACCGAATCCGTAGATTATACCTAAAAAGCCATCTGGACCGGCAATATTTGCAACGGGAATGTTTGACAAAATACCACCAAAACCAATAGGCAAAAGTAATAAAGGCTCAAATTCTTTGCTAATTGCTAAATAAAGCAATACTAATCCGACCATTATCATAATCACTTGGCCAATTTCAAAATTATACATCCCAGTGGACTGCCATAATTTGACCATAGACTCTGATAAGTTCATTGTCTCAGTGGCTACTGTGGGGACAGCTGCAACAGCTCCCGCCGCCACGACAGGAATACTCATATTTTTCTCCTAACGTTATCAAGAAACTGTTAACACAGTCTGTCCAGCTACTACTTGATCTCCTTGAGGTATGGCAATTTTCATAATTTTGCCTGAAACCGGTGATTTAATTTCTGTTTCCATTTTCATTGCTTCCAGAATAAACAGAACGGTTTCTTTACTTACGGGATCGCCCTCTTTAACATTCATCTTTACAAGCACTCCCGGCATTGGTGCCACCACATCGGTAGTTTTACCGGTTGATTGAGGCTGCAAATTAGGCGTAGCAGATGAAGCTGTAAGTTCAGAGACATTAAAATCGTAAGTTTTGCCATTAACTATAGCTTTATTACCATCAATAGTAACCGCAAAGTTTTTACCATTAAGTGCAACATTTACGCCGGCACTCTTTGTGATAATTTCTTTTGCTTTTTCAGGTTCATTTTTTCTGACCATAAGTTTTGCTTCACCTTTAAGGAAGGTTATACCCTTATCTTGGCAGGTTGCAGCAATAAACAGATTTTCATCTGTAACGGGCAGTTTATTTTCTTCTAATTTTTGTCTTGCTACTTTGAGGCCTTTTTTGGGATCAGCATCATTAATTTCCAGAACAGTTTTTGTTGTTGGTTCTAACTTCAGCTGTTCAGCAGAAATTTTGATTACTTCTGCATCCGGTTCTACCGGGGTTTTTCCAAAATACCCAAGAACCATTTTTCCGTAACCTTCTGCAATTTTTTTCCAAGGCCCGAACATAACGTTATTAAAAGCCTGCTGGAAATAGAATTGAGAAACAGGAGTAACTGAAGTACCGAAACCGCCTTTTCTAACGACTTCGCTCATTGCGTCAATTACCAAGGGGAACTTATCTAATATTCCGTTATCCCTCATCATTTGGGTATTTGCAGTTAATGCTCCGCCCGGCATGGGTGAGAATATAATTGTAGGATCAACAGCTCTTGATTCGGGAGGCATGAAATAATCTTTCATGCATTCCTGGAATACTTTTTCGGCTTCATAAATCTTATTTATATCAACTCCGAGATCGAATTCTGTTCCACGTAAAACATGCCACATTGTCATAATATCGGGCTGACAAGTGCCGCCTGACACCGGCGACATGGCCAAGTCGAGACCGCTAGCTCCGGCTTCAAGAGCAGCCTTATAAGATACCACACCGTTACCGGCAGTTTCATGGCTATGGAATACGATATGCATATCTTCGCCGAGCATCTTACGAGCAGATTTAATGGTTTCAAATACTTTGCTTGGGCAAGAAGTTCCTGAAGCATCTTTAAAGCAAATTGAATCAAATTTGATATTTGCGTCAAGAATCTTCTTTAATACGCTCATATAGAATTCAGCAGTATGAGCACCTTCGCACCCCGGAGGAAGTTCCATCATTGAAACAACAATTTGATGATGCAAACCTGCGTCTACGATGCATTTTCCGCTATAGATAAGATTGTTAACATCGTTTAAAGCATCGAAATTTCTGATTGTGCTTACACCGTGTTTTTTGAATAGACGGGCATGTAAAGCAATAACATCGCTGCTCTGAGAATCAAGACCAACCACGTTAACACCTCTTGCCAAAGTCTGTAATTCGACATCGGGGCCAACAGTAGCTCTAAAAGTATCCATCATTTCAAAAGCGTCTTCGTTGCAATAAAAATACAAAGACTGGAATCTGGCTCCGCCGCCGGACTCAAAATATCTAACTCCTGCTGCTCTTGCTGCTTCAACAGCAGGCAAAAAATCTTTTGTTAATACACGTGCTCCAAACACTGACTGAAAACCATCTCTAAAGGACGTGTCCATTACTTTAATAAGTTTTTTCTTTGGCATAATTCTATCACCTCATACTTTTTTCTTTGCAATAGCTATTGCTGCCGCAATTTCTTCTAATTCAGAAGAACCGCCATCAGCTACCGCCAGTTTTTTTTCGGGAAAGTAACTCAAAACAAATGAAATTAAATTCATCAGACCAATCATGATAAATAGGAAAAGATACACTATTATCATTCCAATGATCATGACTATTGTTGCATTCGTGAGCATTTAAGCCTCCTATTCTATTAGGGTTACGCATGATAGCACATTTATCGCTAAAAAACAAAACAAGCCCCTCTCTCAAGGGGCTCGTTCTTTAATCTTTATCTTTAATTCTTTCCAAAAATCTTGTCTTTTCTCTCATTTACCAACTCGTTAATCCTGGGGCTGTATTCACTTCCAAGGCCCCTATAGAGAGTCTCTATTTTTTCGGGCTTTTTTGGAGCGTATCTGTTGTAGCCCTGAACTTTCTTTCTCACAGGCTCAACAACTTTTACAACACCGGCGGGAGGCGGAGCGCTATCAATTGCAACCATATCATCAATTGCAATGATTTCATTGAGATCCATTGGCGGGATAATTTCTGCTGCAAAAGACATTTGATCATCAGAAAGAATCGGCTTGCTATCGTCAACATTCTTAGCACAGAATGGCATATCTCTTGGGGGAGCAATCACTGCAGGAACCGCAGGCACCACAGAAGGGGCAACAGGAACGGGTGCTGCCACAACAACGCAATCAACATTTATATCACTTGAAACGCCGGCGGCCTGACTATCAATTTTCTGACAGATTTCTCTGATTTTCTTTCTCATCAGAACCATGCTTGATGGCTTATCTTGAACCCCAAGATTAGCTACTATTTTTTTATCTTTTTCTGTTCTTTGGTTTTTCAATTTGTTCATCTTTGCGAAAGCCAAATCGAAGGAGGCATTTGTGCGTTTTTTAGCAGTTTTATCAACCCGAACAGCACTATCAGAGATTTGATTCAGTTCAGTTATAGCACTCGAAGCTTTTTTTTGAGCAACAGTTTTTCTAGCCTTTACAGGAGCAGAAGGCACCTTTACTTCAGAAGCCGGCACCAGTTCGGCACGGCCTGATTCGTAACTAACTTTCAGGGGCACTGAGAACCAGTTCCATTCGGGAGGAATTTCGTCTCTGACTACAGTCTTATCATTTTTTTGATAATTAGAACTTTTTTTAGATACACTCTTCCTTTTAAGAGATTTTGATTCACCAGAAACAGACCTTGAACTTACATAAACTGACGAAGCAGAAGAAGCAGCAAACAAAGCTCCGCCGCATTTCCCTGCAACATCGCAAATAGAAGTATTTAGAAAATTTGACGCAAAAAGCATCAATGTTCCAAGAGCAAGCATAGAAGGTAGCCCTTTTATTTTTCTGGTAAATCTCATTATATTAAGTTCCTTTAGTTTCTAGTGAATATTAGTCATCTATTTTAAATACAATATAAACTGATTAGTATATCTATAAACGCACAAATTGTCAAGGTCGTAATAGTAGAACGAACTTACTTTTTAACTCTTTCGAGATAATCACCGGTTCTGGTATCGACTCTTATCATTTCGCCTGCCTCTATAAACATGGGAACGTTTACTACGTGACCACCTGCACAAGTTACAGGCTTAGTGCTGCTGCTTGCAGAGTTTCCCTTTACGTTAGGCGGAGCTTCGATAACTTCAAGTTCAACAGACGGCGGAAGTTCTGCGCCTATTGCACGACCATCGTGAAGCTTAACATAAATTTCCATTTGCTCTTTCAGAAATTTAGTCTGATCACCAAGCAAATCTAATTCCATTTCCATTTGCTCGTAAGTATTTGTGTCCATAAAGTGCAGAAAGTTATCCGATGCATACAAATACTGCATTAATTTCGTTTCTACAGACGCTTCATCAACTTTTTCGGTGGTCTGATAACGCTGCATAAAGATTGAGCCGGTTTTAAGATTCTTTAGCTTTGCTTGTGCCATTGCGCGCCAGTTTCCGGGTCGCACAAACTCGATATCAACAATCTGACACAGTTCGCCCTCGTAAATTATAACCATGCCTTTTCTTAAATCGTTTGCAGTAATAGCCATTTAAATTCTCCTAAAATAGTATCGGCAGGATTATATCATAATTATCCCTATAGCAAAGTTTTTTTTATTTAATTTGCATATTTTTTTTCTTTTTGCACAATGCAAACATTTTTAAAATAATATTATCATAAAATTCTTAATAGATATTAAAATATATGTGATAATATTATCATCACAGAAACAATTGATTGGGGACTTGTATTATTTTCCAAGATTTTCTAACATAATGAGCTTTGTCAGTCGATGTTCCCTATAGATAATATTATTCTGACAAAGCTATTGGAGGCATATTTTGCTTATCAACATCATTCAGGGCATAATTCAAGGCCTAACGGAGTTTTTGCCCGTCTCAAGCTCGGGACATTTAACATTGTTTCAGCATTTTACAGGCAGACACGACCTTGAAGCCAACATTTTTACAGATATAGCGCTTCATTTCGGCACTTTGCTGGCTGTTATATTTTATTTTAGAGCCGATTTATTGCCTTTTTTTACTATCTCCGGACTTAAAGACTCAAAAGTGCGCCGTCTTGGCTTGTTAATAATCACAGCTAGCGTTCCAACAGCCTTAATCGGACTTTTTTTCGAAAAAAAATTTGAAGCTGTTTTTTCATCGCCTTCGCTAGTAGCTATTGCTCTTTTCGTAACCGGTCTGCTGCTTTTAATTGCTGAAAAAATTAAAACCAAGCAAAGCACAAATAGACTAGAAAACATAACAGAGCTGAGTTACACAAAAGCTGCAATAGTCGGAATTGCACAAGGATTAGCGGTAACACCAGGCATTTCAAGATCGGGCACAACTATTTCTGCAGGCCTTTTATCAAATTTGAAAGGTGAAGATGCGGCTCGTTTTTCATTTTTACTTATGATACCTGCGGTCGGCGGTGCTACCTTGTTGCACATACTAAAGGCTTTTAAAGCCGGAATTCCGGCTTCAGTTGAAGTATCCGCTCTTTTTCTCGGAATGATTGTTGCTGCAGTTACCGGTTTTCTATCTTTACGCTTTTTGTCTTACATCATAAAAAAACAAAAACTTTCTTATTTTGCATACTATCTTTTCGCGGTTTCGCTTGCCGCACTTTTCTTTATTAATTTTGCGGGGTAATAAAATGAGCACTAAAAGGATATTACTGCCTGAACCTCCTGTCAGAGAACGAGTTAAATCAGGCAAGAGAAGTAAAAATGAACCCACCTACGCCTCCCCAAAAACAAGGGCAGGTAAAAGGCAAAGGGACAGCAAATGTGTAGTGTTGGTAACAGACAACCGACAAAGAAACGAAGCAATCGGTCTGATAATGATCGGGTGCAGCGCTTTTTCTTTGTCGCTTTTGCATTATGTAAGCTCTTCTCAAGGGTCTGCAATTGTTCAAGCAGCTATGATAAACCTTGGAATGGGAGTTTATATAATTCCCTGTCTTGTTGGGATGCTTGGAATACAGAAATTTATGGAGCGCCCCTTCAAAAACTTAGGCTGGCGCATAGCCGGCTGTATAGGTGCCGTTATTTCGGGGCTTGGTTTGTTAGGTGTTGAAGGAGGCAAACTTGGTGGTTACACATTTAGCGCTCTTGCCTCACACTTCGGAAACGTTCCGACTAATTTATTGCTTTTTACAGCACTTGCCTCGTCTTTAATTTTTGCACTAGACATTCTTTACAAAGACATTCTCGCAGGCACATTAATTGTTGCCAGCTTAGCCACACGTTTTGTTATGTTTGTTTGGGAAGTGTTACTTTCACTTATTGCAATGACCATCGGTGCGGTCAAAACCACCGGCGATTTTTTTGGTGCAATTATAAACAGAATCGCACAAACCTACAAAAACAGGATTTCTGAAACAGATGGCACTGAAAAAAGCGAACCAAGCGTATTATCTAATCTTTTGTCATTTAAATTAAGAAAATACGGCAGTAAAGAAGAGCCTGAGTTAAATGAAGAAGCTGAAGAAGAAATAGTTGCTCCGCCTGCAAATTCGCCACAAAATGACATCCCTTCTGTTATTGAAAAAGTTGAGGCTGAAGAGGCAACAATAATACCTGTTCCTGAAAAACCTGTATCTGTTGCCATAGCACCGGTTGCCGAAGTGAGCGTTTCCGGAGTTTCTATTCAAGTAAACCAGTTTACAGCTATGACAAATTTAGAAACTTCAATAAAATCTGAAATCGAAACGACCACTCCCCCACCCCACCCTGTGGAATCAAATAACGAAGAAGAAAGCAATAACTATAAGATTGAAGTTAATTTTGATGACGAATGCGAAGATGACGATGATGATTTAGAAATTATTGAAACTTCGCAAGACGAAACCGGAACCGTTACAAACAAAATGCCTGCAGTGAATCTAAATGTTGTTAAGACAGGAAAACCCACAGAGGCAGTTTACCTTGAAGACAATCCAATCGACAGAGAAATAAAAATTCAAGAATTAAATAATAGCAGCGACAATCAAGCTAAGGAAAAGTTTATAGCAAAACTTCCAAACCCGGCGGATATACTTAATCTTTCAAAGCCCAAAAATAACACAGACATAAAAGCCGACTTGGAAAACAGATCAAAAGAACTTTTAAAAACTCTTGGTGATTTTGGTCTTAAAGCTTCTATAACAGATGTTGTATATGGGCCGGCAATTTCTCGATTCGAATTAAAACCCGCACCCGGCGTAAAGGTAAGTAAAATAACAGGCCTCTCAGACGACATTGCGCTGGCACTTTCGGCTCAGTCTATAAGAATCGAAGCACCTATTCCGGGAAAACCGGCAATAGGAATTGAAATTCCGAACAAAGAACCAACACCTGTTTATTTTTATGATTTAGTTCACAACGAAAAATTTAGT
The DNA here is from genome assembly GCA_028689875.1 of Candidatus Rifleibacteriota bacterium. Lineage (GTDB taxonomy): Bacteria > Muiribacteriota > Ozemobacteria > Ozemobacterales > Ozemobacteraceae > MWDD01. The sequence continues at coordinate 55,686 of JAQVCG010000003.1, forward strand.
AACTCGCCTGTAATGTTAAACATTGCGCTAGGGCAAACCATTAACGGGCAGGCAGTATATGCTGATTTGGCCGACATGCCCCATCTTTTAATAGCAGGTTCGACCGGCTCAGGAAAATCTGTTTGCGTTAATACCATAATTGCGAGTATCTTGTTCAAGGCAAGAGCCGACCAAGTTAAATTTATTATGATAGATCCAAAAATGGTTGAATTATCTTCTTATAATGGAATCCCCCATTTGATTTCTCCTGTTGTTACAGACCCTCAAAAAGCAGGCGATGCTTTGCTTTGGGCACAAGAAGAAATGACAAGAAGATACACGCTTTTGGCTGAATGCGGATGCAAAAAACTACAAACATACAACGAAAGCCTTGAAAGCCTTAGAGAAGAAATTGACCCGAACTTAGAGCCCATGCCGTTGATCGTAGTAGTAATCGACGAGCTTGCAGATTTGATGATGACTGCAAAAGACAAAGTAGAAACAACAATATGCAGACTGGCGCAAATGGCTCGAGCAGTGGGCATACACCTTATTATAGCTACTCAGAGACCTTCTGTCGATGTACTCACAGGATTAATTAAAGCAAATTTACCGACAAGAATTGCATTTTCGGTAGCATCTGCGGTAGACTCTAAAACTATTCTTGATAGTAAGGGGGCAGAAAAATTAATTGGCAAAGGAGACATGCTCTTTATTCCTAAAGGCAGAAACAAGCCTTTAAGAGTTCAAGGAGCCTTTGTTTCTGACTCAGAACTCAAAAAACTGGTAGACTTTGTTAAACAGCAAGGTTCGCCTGAATATGTTGACATTGCCCCAATGCAAACCGACGATGAAGAAGATGATAGTGACGACTTCAGAGAAGACTCAGTTGCTGATTCTGATTCAGAATTAATCAACAGAATAGTAAATTATCTTGAAGCACAGGAAAAAACATCAACAAGTATGCTACAAAGAAAATTCAGAATAGGTTATAATAGAGCCGCAAGAATTATGGATCAGCTTGAGGAAAAAGGTATGGTTACACCAACAGACGGATCAAACAAACGTAGAGTGCTTATCGGAAGGAGTATCGCTCAGCTATGACCAAAGAAATATGCCCTTTTCTGGGAAAACTGAGAGAAGACAACAATTTATCGGGCAGCTGTATTCAAGAACAATGCATGTTTTACAGCAGTCAAAAATCAAGATGTATTTTTCTTGAAATCGGAACCGCTTCCGATGAGTATCTTGAATCACTGAAAAGAATTGCCGAACAAAACGAGCTCACAGTAATGCGAGAGCGCGCCAACGACTTTTCTGAATCTGAGAAAGCCGAAAGAATAAGCTTTTACATCAATCAGGCTAATATATTTAAGAATAAAGGCGACTTTACAAAAGCGCTTCTCGAATACAAGAAGTCTATGATACTTGCGCCTAATGATCCTTCTATTCATAAAGCGTTAGGCGACATTTATTCTATTCAGGGCATTTTAGAAGAAGCCATATCAGCTTACAGACAAGCGCTGAAGCAAGAACCTGACGACGGCGAGACATGGATAAGACTGATTCTTCAGTATCGCGCTTTTTGTGCGAACATGCCCGACCGCGAAAAGAAAACAAGCGAAATTCTTGAAAAACTCACTTCTGAATTAAAAGCATTAAAGAACGAATCTATGGGCAGCTGCATAACGGGTAACGCTAACCTTATTTTGCACCCCACAGATCCTGAAAGTTACGCATTGCAACGCGATAAAGCGGCAGTTTTAATGGAAAAAGCCCTCGAAATTGACCCTAGCAATATTTGGGCACATCTTGGCGTAAAAGATGTAAAAATATACGCGAACGACTACGAAGGAGCGGTAAACCAGCTATTAGACGGGATTTCACACAATCCTGACAACAGCCGTCTTACATTTGAACTGGCAGAATGCTATTTGTTGGCCCAAGCCGAACATGCCATGCCCACCGAGGATGCTCTTTCAAAAGCTCAAGAAAACTATAAAAAAGTACTCAAACAAGACCCCGGTTATGCTCCCGCTTGTTTCCGTCTTGGCTACATTGCCGAAAACCGTGCTTTTTATGACCAAGCTATTGAATACTACCAGCAAGGCCTGAACATAAATCCCACAAACGTATTTGCCCACTTCAGAATGGGTAAAATTCATTTACTCATGGGCATGTATGAAATGGCCATAAATAGATTTAAGGAAGTTATTGAGCTATCGAAAAACAGAGTTCAAGAAATTTACCAAGAAGGTTATCGATTTAATAAATTACGCTTCTTCAACGAAGCCAGCCCTCTCGGTGCCTGGATAGAACTGGGCAAGATTTATGTAAAACGAAGATATTATGATGAAGCTTTTGAAGCATTCCAAAAAGCCCTTGAAATTGACCCTTCAAGTCCTTTGGCCATAATGAACCAAATCGACCTTTACAAAATAAGAACCGACGACTTAAAAGACAAAGACACTCTTTACAGCAAGTACATTGAGCAGTATAAAAATGCCGCAATGGTTAATTTCCAGAATCCGGTTGCTCACTTTGCTTTGGCTTATGCGTGTCAAATATTGCCTGCAAATTTGGCTGAAAAGCAAGAAGAAAGACTCGAAGAAGCTCTTAATGGCTATCAAATGGCCATAAATCTTACACCCGATTTCAAATGGGCGTATTGGGGCTTAAAAGACTCTTATCTCACTGCTTTGCCGGATTCTACTCCGCTATATGAGCAGGCCCTTGAAGCTTGTCAGCTTGTAACTGAGCTTGACAATGAAGACCCGCGTGCTTACTTTGAAACAGGCGATGTTTACCGAAAAATGGGCAACAAAGAGCTTGCATCAGAGCATTTTGAAAAAGCGGTTGAAAAAGACAAAGCCTATATTCCGGCATATTTGAATATGGCTGAAATCCAATTTGAAGAAAGCAATTACGAAGAAGCGGTAAAGCTTTATCAAAAAGTGATCAGAATAAACCCGAACTTTGCTCAGGGTTACTTCGAATTGGGACGCGTTTGCTACGAAATGAAAGAAAATGAAAAAGCCATAGCCAACTTGAGAAAAGCCATTGAACTCGATATAGATTATACCGAAGCCCATTATCTTATTGGTCAAATCAGCTATGAAGAAATGCAAAACGATGTAGCGAAAATTAGATTCAGCCGTGTAATAGAGCTTGAACCAAACAACGCAAAAGCTTACTATTACCTTGGCATGATAAATCATCGCAAAGGGCACTTCACACAAGCAATCGACGAACTTTCGAAAGCAATTTCCCTTGCCGATGACCCAACAACAATGCAGTTCGACTTGGCACGATTGTATTACGACTCAAGCAACTGGAGCGAAGCCAAAGCTATACTTGAGGTTATTATCGGCTTGGCGCCTGCCTACGTTGATGCAATTATCTTGTATGCACAAACCCTTGAACGCTTAGACCAGACGCGCGAAGCAGAAAATGAGTATTTGAAAGCCATTGAATTGTCTGAAAGCAACATTTTGGCTCACGAAAGCCTTGCAAATCTGTATGAAATCACCGACCAAATCTACAAGGCCGAAGATGAATATCTTAAAGTGGTTGAAATCAATCCGCAACACATTGAAGCTCAGATGTCGCTCGCCAAGATTTACATCATAAGAGATTTAAAAGACAAGGCTCTGATGGCTCTCAATACTGTTGTAGAAATTGAACCCGAAATTTTTGAAGCACATCTCGAGCTTGCCAGAATTTATCATGGCAACAACAGCCTTGACGAAGCCGCTGAAAGCTACAACAAAGCCATTTCGATTAAACCGAATGCGCCTCAGGCACACGTAGAGCTTGCAGACGTTTACCTTGATCTAAACAAGACCAGCAAGGCAATTGATGAATATAACAAAGCACTTGAAATAGATCCGTCGTTGTCAGACGCTCTAATCAACCTCGGCGACCTCTATAATTTGGGCGAGCATTATGACTTGGCAAGCAATTGCTATCGTCGTCTAGTCGAGTTAGACCCACAAAATCACAGTGCAAGATTCAAACTCGCAGAAACCTACTACCACCTCGGACAGCTTGAAAAAGCTCTGGACGAATATTTGAAGGTAGCAGAAATCAACGACGAGAGAATCGATGCTCTTATTCGCCTTGGCAAAATCTACGCATCACTAGAAAAATGGGAAGATGCCGCACGTTTCTATGTGCGCGTATTCGACACCGACCCGGGCAATTCGATAATTCATTTCGAATTAGGGAAAGTGTATGATCATCTTAACAGATTAACCGATGCCTTGAACGAGTTTGAGGCTGCCCTCGTCAATGAACCCAATAACTCGGGCATCTTGACACATATCGGTCTTATTCACAGGAAACAGGGCAATCTTGACCAGGCAATAAATCGTTTTACTCGTGCTATACAGATTGATGGCGATAATCCTGTGCCTCATCGTGAGCTTGCAATGGCCTATATCAACAAAGGCAGAGTAGACAAAGCTATCGGAGAGTTCAAAGAAGCGTTGAAACTCGAGCCCGACAATATTCTTGTGAACATAGAGCTTGCCAAAGCCTATGCCAGCCAGGGGATATCAGATGAAGCAATTGATGCTTACAAAAAGATTATCACCCTTGATCCAAGAAACTCTTCGGCACACTTCGAGCTGGGAGTCATCTATTCAGCTCAAGGCAACAGTGAAAGCGCAATTTCTGAGTTTAAAACAGTTGTCGGTTTGTCTCCCACACACAAAAGAGTACATCTTGAGCTTGCAAGACAGCTGAAAATAACTGAAAGAGACGATGAAGCGATAGATGAATATCTTAAAGCGATCGAATTAGAAAAAGAAAACGCAATTGTTTATTATGAGCTCGGAGACCTTTATTACCAAAAAGGCAAAAATTCCGAAGCGCTCAATATGTTCGAAGAAGCCTTAAAACGCCAGCAAGACTATGTTGATGTATACCAAAAACTGGGTATGATCAGAATGTCTTTCGATGAATGGCAAAAAGCAAAAGAACTTTTCGAAAAAGCAATCGAACTCGAAGCAGATAACTACAGTCTTTACAAAGAACTTGGCGAAGCCTGTGAAAAACTTGGCGAAACCACATGTGCCGTAGAATCATTCGAAAAGGCTCTTGAATTCAAGCCGGGCGATTTGAATATCATTTATCGCTTAGGTGCACAATATAAACAAAGCGCCAACTTTGAAGCGATGATAAATCTTTATTCTAAGGCAGTAGAAGCAGCTCCCAAGAATGCCTTGTTCTTCTTTGAACTTGGTGAAGCATATAAAGGCAGCAGCCACATAGAAAAGGCTGCCGAAAACTACGAAATGGCCTTAAGCCTCAACGAAAACCTTATAGAATGCATATATTCACTAGGAAACATATTCTGGGAAAGCGAAAACTACGACAAAATGGTCAAACTGTATAAAAAGGCCATCAATAGGTATCCAACGAATAGTAAGGCGCACTTTGAACTTGGGAAAGCTTATTATAAGCAACTAAAAGTCGGTGATGCAATTGCCGAATTTAAAAAAGTCATAAATCTTGACTCAAATCATAGAGAAGTGTACTTTGAACTCGGCAAACTCTATCTAGACAATGGTATGCTTGAAGAATCGGCACAAACACTTGAAAAGGCCGTTAAGATAACTCCCGAAATGGGCGAAGCCCACTTCCTTCTCGGCAAAGCTTATGAAGGAATGAACGAAAAAGAGAAATCGACACAGGCGTTTAAAAAGGCAAAAGGCCAAATGGAAGAAAACTATGAAATTCTTTTAAAGGTCGGCGCCGATTATCTTGAAAAAGAAGCCTATGAAGATGCTTTAAGAGAACTTGAGAAAGCATCAAGTTTTGCTGAAGCAGGTTCTACGGTGTATTTCTTACTTGGAAAAACATACCGCGGTTTAGGCAGGAACGAAGATGCAATCAAAGCACTTGAAAAAGCCGACGAAATGATGGAAAAAGAATAATGACCAAAGCAAACATAGATTTAGTCACAGTATGCAAGGAGACAGGCAAATGATTAATCGTTGGGAAATCCTTTTAGAAAAAGGACAAACCTATTTCGAGCTTGAAAACTACGAAAAGGCGGCAGATACCTTTAAAAAGGTAATTGCCGAAAAGCCCGATCTGGTTAAGGCTATGAGATACTTAGCCGAATGCAACGGTAAACTTGGAAACAAAAAAGAAGCCATAAATGCTTATGAGCAAATAATCGCGTTTGATCCTAACGATAGCGAAACATTAAGCAAACTTGGAAGCCTGTTACTTGAAACTGCTCAGCCCGAAAAAGCTATTAATGTATTTAACAAAGCTGCAGCTTTAGCTCCTGAGGACAAGAAGCTTCAGTTTGATTTAGGTCTTTTAAACACGAGACAAAATCATTTTGAAGCCGCCGAAAGACACTTTATTAAAGCCCTTGCTGTTGACGAAAACTATATTGAAGCTTTAACCGAGTTAGCACGATTAAAAGTTGCCACCAATGACATCGAAACTGGGATAGATTACTATTTAAAAGCCATAGAAATTGAGCCTAACAATGCAAAGTTGCACTCAGAACTGGGCGAAGCTTATGAATTTAACGGCCAATACAATGACTCTATAATGGAATATAAAAAAGCCGAGTATCTGGACCCCAATGATCCCAAAATTCATTTCAAAATAGGTAAAGATCTTGAATCAAAAGGTAAACTGGAAGAAGCACTTGAAAAATATCAAGCTGTAAAAGAGCTAGACCCTCAGAATATAGAATTGTATTACAGGTGTGGCAAGCTTTATCAGAGACTTGAACAAACTCAAGCTGCGCGAGAAGAATTTGAAAAAATAGCGAAAATGAAGCCTGACTGGCTTGAAATAAGATATGAGTTAGCGAACCTCTATGGAGACATGGGTGACTACGAGCTCCAGATAAAAGAATATGAGGCAATTGCCCAACACGACACTTCATCAACAGAAGTAATGAAAAACTTAGGTGCCTCTTACGCTGCCAATGGCGAGCTAGACAAAGCACTTCAATATTACGACCAAGCTCTTGAATCTGATCCCTCTGACTATGAGATCCCCGAAAGAATGTATGAAATTGTATTAGCCGGCGGGGATCCGTCTTTATGTCTTGAAGTGCTTGAAGCATTGTTTGAGACACGACCCGACGACTCAGATTTGGCACTTATATTGGCAAGAGCATTTGCTGCCCAGGGTTTAATGGACGAAGCAAATAATTTCTATATGAAAGTATTAGAAATTTCACCTGACCGAAATGATATAAAAGGTGAATTGCGAACCATCTACAGAAGCAAGGGAATGGTTAATGAAGAAATAGAAGCAGTTGAAACGCTGTTAGAAAATGACCCGAACAACTTTGAGCTTTTAAACGACCTTCAGATGCTTCAAATTGCCGCCGGCAAAGACAGAGAAGCAGTAACTACAATTTCAAAATTAAATCAAATTCAGCCTTCTTCTCAATGGATGGTCATACTTGGGCAAATTTATATGCGCTTAGGTTTTACGGGTGAAGCAATAGCCGCGCTACAACAGGCCTTGCAAATAAATCCCGAAGATACGTCACCACATATAACGCTTGCCGAAATTTACAAACAGCGCGATATGACCGAAGAAGCGGTTAACTCCTACAACGTAATTATTGAGCAGAACCCGCACGATATTACTGCTCATATGGCATTAAGCGATCTTTACAAGAATCTTGGCAGAACGCACGATCAAATTAATTCACTAAAACAGGCTGTAAATCTTGGTGCAAATGACTCACGCCTTTTCCTTGAACTTGGCAGTCTCATTTTGCAAGAAGGCAGTGAAGAAGGTCTTTCATACCTTGTTAAAGCCAAAGAAACAGCGAACGGTTCGATAGCTGTTTTGAATCAGCTTATTGATGTTTATTTGGTAAGAAATCGCCATCAAGAAGCCCTGAATGAAATAGAAGAGCTCAGAAAACAAACACCTGAAGATATTTCGCTCTATCTTAAAATGTCGCGAATTTATCAGAGCAGACAAATGTATTCCGAAGCTCTTGAAGTATTGAATCAAGCCTGCATGGTTGCTCCACAAGACACTGACATAACTCTTGAAATTGCCAGAATATATATGGCAAATCAGCAATTTGCACAGGTCGTTGAAATTCTGCAAAATCTCAGACAAACTCAGCCGAACAACGCTGATATTTGTTCAATTATTGCTGAGGCCTATGCCAGATCCGGAGACGCAGAAATGGCAATTATGGAACTCAAGAACCTGATAACGCAGAATCCGAGCAATTTCGATGCGCGAGTCCAGCTTGGCAGAATATACGGTATAAGCAATATGATAGACCAGGCCACAATGACATTTAAAGATATTATTGCCGAACAAAATAATATACCGATTGCACACGTTGAGCTTGGTCGAATATACCTGAATATGGGCAAGGCATATAATGATCACAACATGATTGAAGCAGGTGTTGCAGAGTTGAACATTGCCCTTGAAATTGACCCCGAAAGCACTTTAGCTCACTTTGAACTTGGTGTTGCCTATAACGACGCTTCAAAAATTGATGCTGCTCTTGCAGAATTCAGTAAAGTTCTTCAACTTGACCCGCTGCATGTTCAAGCTAAGGAATACCATAAGAATCTTACAAACATTAAGGTTGCCGCGAGAGCCGAAGAAGGAATTAAACAAGCACGTCTGTTCTCTGAGCGCGGAATGTTTAAAAATGCGGTTATGGAATACGAAAATGTTATAGGAATGCAGCCACAAAACCAAATTGCCTGGTATGAATTAGGAAATTTGCAATTACATTTAGGAGCACATGAAAAGGCTCTTGAAATTTTACAAAATGCAAAAGAAATAAATCCCGAAACTACCGAAGTATATGTTTCTCTTGCTCATGCCTACCTAAGAACAAATCAACCCGACGAAGCTTCAATCGAAATTCAAGAGCTCTTAGGCATTGCACCCGAGCATTACAACGGTTTATTTATGCTCGGCAAAATATTCCAAGACAAGGGCTGGATAGATGAAGCTATCGAAAAATATCAAGCTGCTCATCAAGTTGTCCCCAGTGAGCTTGAACCCATTCTGCAGTTGGGTATAATGTTCAGAGACAAAGGCGAAAATGATTCTGCCAAAATTTGGTTCCAGAAAGTCATTGAAATTGATGCAGGCAATATGACTGCCAGTGAGTTCTTTGCAAACCTGACTGCGACGCAGAAAAATGCCGAAATAGAAGAAGCCTTTGCAAAAGCTGCCGAAGCAGAAAAAGAAGGGGACGTTGACTCTGCAATTATCTTCTATGACAGCATTATAGACATCGACAATCATAATCTTGAAGCCAGATTCAAACTCGGTTCACTCTATGAGTCAAAAAGTATGTTTGACGAAGCCACATTTGAATACGAACAGGCCATAAACTTAGATAAAAACCTAAAATATAAAGAACTCCCGCTTCGACTGGCAAATCTGCACATAAGAAAAGGTAAAATAGTTGAGGCAGTAGATTTACTTATTGTTTCGAAAAAGATATTCCCGGACAACCCGCAAATTAGAATAGACCTTGTTACACAACTTAAATTTAAAGTTTTAAATGGGTTTAGTAACGACGAAGAACTCGTAGAGATCAATGAGTCAATACGAAAATCTATCGAAAATAGCTCTAACTACTGCGACTGGCTTGAAATGGGATTATTTGCATCTAAAGGCTTAGACAAGTCTATCGATGAAGAAAGTGCTATAACTCAATCAATCGAATACTTCGAAAAAGTTTTAGAGCTCCAACCCGGCAATCTTTTTGCTATGGCCGAACTTGCAAAAGTTTACCAAAGAAGAAATATGCTTGCTGATGTTGAAAATATTTTCAAACAAATTCTCGAAAAAGACCCCGAAAATGTCACGGTGCACAAAAAACTCGCCGAGCTTTACCAGTCTCAGGGCAGGTTTGATGAATCTATTTCTGAATACAAACAGTTAATTGAACTTGAGCACGGCAATGGCGAATACTATATGAAAATCATCGACATAATCAAAGAAATGTATTCTAAAGCCCCGAATAAAGGTCAGCTTCATACCACGATACTCAAAGAATATCAAACAAATGCAGAAGCGACCCCCAAAGATTCGATGCTAAACTTCAGTCTTGGATACGCATACATCACCCTTGGATCAGGACTTACGCCTACACCAAGCGAAGAAGAACAGCAAAAGGCTATTTACTACTTGAAATTAGCAAACAGTAATGATCCAAATAATCTGTGGCCCTATTGGGGATTAAAAATTGTTTACAGCAAACAATCTATAATGGGCAAGCATATGTATGATGAGGCAATAGCAATTTGCAGAAAAGCACTTAAAATTGATGAAAACAACGCAAAAGCGCACTATGAGCTCGGCGAAGCTTATAATGAAAACTACGACGTCAATATGAAAAATGAAGCAATGCAAGAATACAGAAAAGCGGTGCAACTTGACCCCAATTACATAGAAGCCCACTTTAGGCTTGGAAGCATATACAGAGTTAAAAACATGTATGAAAGAGCAACCGAAGAATACAATAAGGTAATTGAACTAGACCCGACCGGCCCTCTGGCAAATGATGCCAAACGTTCGCTAATTCATATCGAAAGGTCAAAAGGCGAACTATAACGCCCAAGATTAGAAAAAAATAGCGACACTATATAACGTGCCGCTATTTTTATTTTTCAAACAATATTATCGCGTAGGTGATAATATTATCATTAAAGCGATTGAATTTGTTAAAAATAGAGTTTTGCCTTGTCGCCACTAGCACGATATTACTTGCCTTTTAGCCTTATTCGCGCTATTCTTGAACCATGAAATTTCACATCATATCATTAGGATGCACTAAAAACACGGCCGATTCTGAAAAGATAGCCAATATCTTTGCACAATCAGGTTTTACTTGGGTAAACAATCCACAAGAAAGTGACCTATTACTTATAAACACTTGTGGTTTTATCAACGACGCCAAAGAACAGTCTCTCAGCGTTATAATGGAATCCGTGTCATTAAAAGATAATTTGCCGTCGGGCAAAGCATTAAAAATAGCCGTATTTGGTTGCCTTGTAAAACGTTATTACAACGAAATAAAATCACAAATACCTGAGATAGACTACCTTTTCGACTTTTTTAACGAAAAAAACCTTAAAGAGCTTATAAGCTTAAATAAACAAAATGATGCATCTTGTTTTAATCCTGCGCGCTTTTTCACGCCGCCCCATATCGGCATTCTCAAAATAGCAGAAGGATGTGACAACAGATGCTCTTACTGTGCTATACCTAACATAAGAGGCCCGTTCGTTTCGTTAGATGAAAAATCTATCCTAGACAACGCTCAGGAACTTGCCGAATCGGGAGCCAAAGAACTTTCGGTCGTTGCGCAAGACATAACAAGATATGGCACTGACAAAGGGAAAGAGTGTTCCCTGCCCTCTTTGGTAAAAAAACTCTCAAAAATCAAGGGCATAGAGTGGATACGACTTCACTACATGCACCCGCGAGGGTTAACCGTAAAGCTTATCAATGAGCTATACTCAATCGACAAAGTTGTGCCGTATTTTGACATACCGCTTCAGCACGTTTCTCCGAAATTAATCGAAGCTATGAACAGACACACGACTCTTGAACACATGATCGAAATATTGTCACATATTCGATCAGCCTACCCAAGCGGCGCAATAAGAACAACATTCATTGTAGGCTTCCCTTCTGAAACTCCATCAGACTTTAACAAGCTCATAAACTTTATTGAAGAGTATCCCCTTGATAGAGTCGGCGCATTTATGTATTCACCGGAAGAAGGCACCCCCGCCTTTAATTTTTCGCGCAAAGTCAGCCCAAAAGTCAAACAATCGCGTCTCGACCGTCTAATGACTTTACAGCAGCTAATAATCGAAGAACAAAATAAAAAGCTAATAGGACAGACGCTTGATGTTATAGTTGATTCGGTCGAGAACGGCAGCGCAAAATGCAGAACAAAGTTTGATGCTTATGAAGTCGACAATTCCACAACAATTCACAAGTGCGATTCTTTAAAGCCCGGGCAAATCGTAAAAGTTAAAATCGTTCATGCAGACGCCTATGACTTCACAGCGGAGCTAATCGTATGACATTAGCCACAAAACTTACTTTAAGCAGAATTGTGGCAATTCCTTTCTTTTTAGCAGCGTTTTGTTACCGCACCCCCGGCTTATCCCTAGAAGGCGATTGGGGAAAAATCATTGCCGCATTGATATTCATTCTCGCCTCAATTACTGATTTTTTCGATGGTTACATAGCAAGGCGTTACAAAGAAGTCACAACTTTTGGCAAGTTTATTGACCCCATCGCTGACAAAGTTTTAGTTTCAGCCGCTTTAATAGCAATGGTTCAATATGAACCCATAACCATAACTTCTGCTTGGGTAGCCGTAATAATTATCGCGCGAGAGTTTTGTGTTACCGGCCTTAGACTGGTTTGCGCCGAGCAAGGGAAAGTAATTGACGCCAGCAACGCGGGCAAACTCAAGACCACAATGCAACTCGCAGCTATTATTACTTCGCTGTCACTTTTGTCTTTACGAATTTACTTTTCCTCAAATAACATGACTGCACAACTCGACACTTTAATGCAGTTTTACTCGCCAGCCATCATGGTTCTTATGGTTTTGGCCGCCCTAACAACGCTATATTCAGGCTATGACTATTTCAAGAAAAATTGGCACTTTTTGGGAAACTAATCCTCTCGGAAAACGCATCATCTCAATTTTCGCTACCTGTTTTGGTTTGGGAAAATTATTTTCGCCTCTTTCTTCTACTCTAGCGTCTATTGCGGGAATAGCCATTTTTCTCTTAACTCGTAACCTAACATCTTTAACACAATCAGGCATTTTAATAATTTTTATTGCATTAG
>JAQVCG010000051.1 GCA_028689875.1 Candidatus Rifleibacteriota bacterium
TTGTATTCGGCTTCGTAAATATCGCCTTTTTCATAAAGCTTTGAGAGGGCATATTTAACGACTTCTGTGTGCCTTTTTTCGGTTGTTCTTATAAAATCATCGTATGTTATGTCTAAGAGTTCCCAGAGTGATTTGAATTTTTCTACGAGGCCGTCTGTGTGTGCTAGTGGGGTTAAGCCTTTAGCTTTTGCCGCTTGTTCAACTTTTTGTCCGTGTTCATCAGAGCCAGTTAAAAAATGGACTTTGTTGTCGCAAGAACGGTGGTATCTGGCTGCTATATCAGCAGCTAATGTTGAAAAAGCGTGTCCGATGTGAAGTTCGTCATTTGCATAATAGAGTGGAGTAGTGATGTAAAACGATTTGCTGTTCGTCATAAAAACCTCATTTTATTAAGTTTCGTCGGTTTATTTTTCTTGGTCGAATAACACGGCTTTATTGCCGCCTTGTTCCTTAGCTTTGGCCAAAGCTTTAAGTGAAGATTTCAAAAGTGCATTCGGCTCATTAACATTCATTGGGTAACAGGCGATTCCGGCTGACAAAGTTAAATCATATTTTTTGCCTGAGAAAGTGTAAGTTTCTGATTCAATCAGTTCTTTGACTCGTCCTGCGAAGAATACCCCTCCGGATATTTCAGTATTGGGAAGCATGCAAAAGAATCTTTCTTGAACCGAAGATGCTTTATCTGTTTCGCGAAGCAGGGTAGTCAAATTTTTACCGCAGTTATTAAGTATATTGTCAATGAAATCATTGTTTGTTTCTATGGCGATATTTTTAAAATTATCTATTTCAAAAACGGCTATTGTAAGATTTTGTGCGTATCTGAGGGATCTGGCAGTTTCTTCGGCTAAATAACCTTTCCAGACATTGTGAGCAGTTAGTCCGGTATCAACATCTGTAAAGAGGTTACTGTACATTCTGTTTCTTTCGATTACAAGCGAAGCGAGCAGACATAAATCACTAACATAAGTTAAATCTTCGTTTCTGAATACAGGGGGTACTATTCTGTTTACAAAATTCATTACACCCAGAACATTACCCTCAGAATCGGTAATTGGCGCACACAAAAGCCCGGCGATTTTATCGTCTTTGTCTTTAAATTCATTAAAATGCTTAAAGCGAGGGTCTTTGCATCCTTTATTGGCTATTAGCGGCAGTCCTTCTTTGATTACGACGCCGGCTAAGCCTTCGTGAGGCTTAAGTCTCACCGACGGATAATCTTCTTCTTCTAGTGTGTCGAGGAGACTTTGCTCCATTCCTCTTACGCATGCAACGGTCATTTCATTCTTTTCACGATTTATTAAAAGAATTGAAGTCCATTGTACATTCATAGACCTGACTGCTTCGTCTAAAATTGTTTTTAAGTTCGTTTGAAAATCAAAAGTTGTGTTAAGCAATCTGGCTACAGTAAGTAAAGATCTTGTTTGAACCAGCTGTTGTTCTGCTAACGATATTTGATATTGATTTTTTTCGGATTCTTTTTCTTGTTGAAATTGTTTTTTGCCTAAACTTACTATTTCGCGGTTCCACTCTGCGAAAATTCTATTTAATTCTGCGCTAATTTCTGCTATTTCATCATCTCCATAGTCACGCAAGACGGCGGCAGATTTTTTTGTCTGAAATGTCTGCAGGGCATTAATTATTATATAAATTGGCGCAATAACAGACGATGACACGAGAATGGCCGATATAACCGCAATCAATATTGAGACAATTCCCAAAAAAATTATGGTATGTATATTAACTTCTATTTTGGATAAAATTATGTACGTAAATACTATAATGGGAAAGGCAACAGACAATAAAAATGTCGCTAAAAGCCTTGTTTTGATTGAAAAATTTCTGAAAAGATTCAATTTATTTACCCCGCAGATTATGTTGTTGGATTTTATTTGCTTTTAACTTCAAAGTCAAGCCATTTAGTTTTAGCTTATTTTGGTAAAACTTTAAAAATAAAGAATGTGTTTTGCATTAGAAGTATATTTATTGTATAGTGTTTTGATTTTTTTTTAGATTATCTGCAAATACAGATAACATTTTTGTTCACTAGAAAAGCAATGTAAGGATTTCAGACAGATGAAGATTATACAGATACTCAATTCACCTAATTGGAGCGCGGCTTCAAATTATTGCATTTTGGCCTCAAAAGAGTTATTGGCTATGGGGCACGAAGTGTTATTGATAACCGAGCCGGGTATTCCCTATAATAAGGCAATCGAATATAATATTCCCGTAAATTGTAATTTACGGCTTAATCATCGAAATCCTCGCAAATTTCTACAAGCTTTCAAATTATTGAAGACAATTTTCAGAGAGTTTAAGCCCGATATTATTTCTGCGCACATCAATGAAGGTGCTTGGATGCCGGGGTTGGTAGCACGATATGCTTGTCCGGATGCGGTAGTTGCGCGGATAAGAACTGATATAGATGCTCCAAAAGGGCACTTCGTGAATAGGTATGTGCATAATCATTGGGTCGATCATATTATTGCCGGCTCGAATTTGCATAAGCAAAATTGTCATGACGTGTTAGATTACTCTAATGAAAAAATTAGTGTTGTTTATGGCGGAGTGGATACTAAATTATTTAGTCCATCGAACCGCTTAACCTCAACATTTCGAGGTGAAGTGGGAGTTAAAAATGATGAACTTTTGCTTGGTTTGGTGGCCCGATTATCTCCGGTAAAGGGGCACAAATTTTTGATTGAAGCTTTTTCAGAAGTTTGTAAGGTTAATAAAAAAGTTAAATTAGCTTGCATCGGCTATGAATCAGAGCTTAGTTTTGATTGGCTGAAAGAATTGGCGCGTGAACATAATGTGGCAGACAAATTGATATGTGTGGGCAGACGGACTAATATAGAAAAAGTTATAGCAGGCATCGACATTGGTCTAATAACTTCTATAGGTTCAGAGGCTAACACCAGAGCCGGGTTAGAATATATGGCATCCGGGAAACCTGTTATCGGCACATCAGTTGGTGTTGTGCCCGAGGTTATCGCAGACAAAGTGACCGGTTTTATTATACCGCACAGTGATTCTAGAGCATTATCAGAAGCTATTATGAAATTGGTTCAAAACAATGCAATGAGGCAGTTAATGGGGCAAAGTTCGCGCTACAGAGCAGAGCAAGTGTTTTCGCTAGATAAATTTGCCCAAAACATGGAAAAAACATACCGTAACTTATTAGAAAGGAAATCTGTAAAATGAATGACATCAGTCTTTTTATAATTACCAAAAACGAAGGTGACAAAATTAAAAAATGCATTGAAAGCGCCGCCGGAATCGTTTCGGAAATTATAGTGGTTGATTCTGATTCTACAGACAATACGGTTGAAACAGCCAAATCGTTAGGTGCAAAGGTGTATCAGAAAGATTTTACCGGATTTGCAGAACAAAAGAATTTTGCATTGTCTAAATGTTCCGGTAAATGGGCTTTAAGTCTTGACGCTGATGAGTCTCTGACAAAAGAATTGTCTGAAGAAATAGCGGCGATCCCCGATGACACTGAAAATAACGGTTTTTATTTGTTGCGCATAAATTATTTTTTGGGTGGCCGCATGGACTACAGCGGGCTGGACAATGAATATATATTGCGTTTAGTTCGGGTTGGTACGGCGAGTTATAAAAATGTATTAGTGCACGAGTCATTGCAAATTGAGGGCACCACAAAGTATTTAACTCAACCCATGATGCATTTTTCTTATAATAATTTAGAAGTCTATTTTGAAAAATTTAACAAATATACAAGTTTGGCGGCCGCAGATCTTTTTAAAAAGAAAAAGCGCTTTAGCTTGACTATGACCGTTTTGAGACTTCCTTTCGAATTCTTTAAAAGATACATTTTAAAACGTGGTTTTTTAGACGGAATTCGAGGATTTATCTGGTCAGTAATTTCAACATTTTATGTGTTTGTGAAGTATATAAAACTTTGGGATTTACATAGAAAAAATAAATAATTACAAAAAAACGGAACTTTTTTAGGAATCTTATGTCAATAAGTGCACGTTACTATAAGGAGGACTGCATATTGTGATTGAAATGCAGAATATAACCAAATATTACGATAATTTCAGAGCATTAAATAATTTTAATCTGAAAGTCGAAAAGGGTGAAATTCTTGGTCTTCTCGGACCTAACGGAGCGGGAAAAACTACTGCAATGCGCATTCTAACTTGTTTTTTGCCTGCTTCATCAGGAAAAGCGTCTGTTGCCGGATTCGATATTTTTGATGATTCTGTCGAAGTTCGCCGAAGACTTGGTTATTTGCCGGAAACACCGCCGCTTTATCCCGAAATGAGTGTTAATTCGTACTTAAACTTTGTTGGAGAAATCAGAGAGCTTCCTTTCGGTGTAAGGAAACAAAGAATTGGTTATGTGTGCGAAAGAATCGGTCTCGACGCTTATAGAGACAGGATTATAAACACATTATCAAAAGGATACAGACAGCGTGTCGGCTTAGCGCAAGCTCTTTTGCATAATCCCGAAGTATTGATATTAGATGAACCGACAGTTGGTTTGGACCCAAATCAAATTATAGAAATACGAAATCTAATTAAAGATTTAGCTCAAGATCATACCATTATTCTTTCTACGCATATTTTGCCGGAAGTAAGTATGACTTGCGGAAGAGTTGTAATTATTAACGAGGGCGAGATTGCGGCAGTTGATTCTGTTAAAAATCTTGAAAAGAATGCAACAGGCCGCCCCACCTGGAAAATCATTTTGAAAGCACCGGAAAGCTTTGATTGGCAGAGCATTGTAAATAAGGCTCCCGATGCCCAGATAAATGATTTAGTTCAAGCAGATACCTCAGAATTTAAGCTTCGTTTAAATAAATCTGAAGATTTTGATGATTTGTTTAAGGTTTTAACTAAAGAAAATTGTGTTTTCAGAGAAATTACACCTATAAAAGCTACTTTGGAAGACGTTTTCTTAAAAATCACTCATGGAGAAGAAAGGAAAGAAAACGCATGAAAGTTTTAGCAATAATGAAAAGGGAATTGCAGTCGTTTTTTTTCTCGCCGATTGCTTATATAGTATTTGCAGCCTTCATGACGATAGTGGGCTATTTATTTTGGATAGTATTAGCTACAAGTAAGATGGCAACCTTAGAACCGATGCTTTACAATGCTGCATTTATATTACTGTTAGCTTCTCCGGTTTTAACAATGCGTTTGATAAGCGAGGAAAAGAAGTCTCGCACTATTGAATTACTGCTTACTTCTCCTATTTCTCCTGCAGAGATTATTTTAGGCAAGTTTTTAGCTTGTTTTGTTTTATATTGTGTTTTAATCGCCTTAACATTACAGTATCCTCTGTTTATGTGGCATTATGCACCTGATTTAGATTGGGGGCCGATAATCAGCGGTTATATCGGATTATTGTTGTTAGGCGCTGCCTTCATCTCTGTCGGAGTTTTTGCCAGCACTTTGACTGAGAATCAGATAATTGCGGCGATGATCAGTTTTGGCTCTCTCGTATTGTTTTGGATATTGGGGTGGGCCAAGCATGCATTTGAGAATGCTTTTGGTCAAATGATAAGCAATTTATCGGTATTTGACAGATACGCTGAATTTTTAAGGGGCATATTAGATTCGGGTAATGTTGTATTTTTCGCAGTTTTTACCCTTACCTGGTTGTTTTTGGCTACCAGAGCCCTTGAATCAGACAGATGGAGGTAATACAGATGAACGACAAACGAAAGATGAAAATTTCGGTTTTGCCTTATATAGGTATACTAATTGCTTTTGCCTGTTTTATTGCGGCAGGCATAATATATTTGAATTTTCCGAGTAATGTAAATTCTGCGCTATATACTCTTGGGTTAGGTATAATCTTTGTTATTGGCTCAATGATTTTACGGCCGGCAGTTTTAAAAGAGGTGTTTTTCAGTCGTAAGACACTTCTTTGGGTTAACGACATTTTTTTGATTTTAATCATAGTGGGCATAGGTGTTGTTCTTTCTTACATAGGGTTCAGGCGTAATTTCAGATATGATTTTACGTATAATCAGATGTTTTCGCTATCAGGGCAAACCATAAAAGTTGCCCGCGAGCTTGATAAAAACGTAAAAGTTACAGCATTTTATCCGCAAGGAACAGCAGAGGGTACGGCAGTTGAAGACCTTCTAAAAGAGTATAAAAGGCATAGCGACCGCTTCAGCTACACAATAATTGACCCTGTAAGAGACCCTTTAACCACCAGGGCGATGAATATTAAGCAAGTGGGGCAAATTGTTGTTCAATGTGACACAAATCGCGTTGATGTGGGCGTAAGTGACTTGTTTTATGCACCGAATCCATATAATCGGAACCCAAATGACAAACCAAAATTTACCGGTGAACAGGCTCTTACTTCAGCTATTGTAAATGTAACGAGTGGTATTAAACGAGTTATCAGCTTTGTTACCGGGCATGGCGAAGGTTCTATAAGCGGCTTTCAGGGAAGAGATCTAGGTTTGTTAAACGAGTATTTGGTTTCAGAAAACTTTGAAGTTACAGAAACCAAAATAACCGATTTAATTGACCCGAAAGTTTCTGTTCTTGTTATAGCTAATCCGCAGCAAGACTACTTAGACAGTGAAATTAAGATAATAAAAGAATTTTTACAGCAGAAAGACAAAAATTTACTGATGGCTCTTGATTATGGTGTTTCACTGCCAAATTTAGAAAGTTTTGCGTTAGAAAACTACGGCGTTCTTTTTAACTCTGACTTAACAGTTGATATTCGCGGCCTGCAAATTGGTCAGCCCGGTGTAGTAGCTCCTGAGCTTGTTGATCATGCGATTACTACGCCTCTTAAAGAAAAGAAACTGAGCAATTTGATGTATTTAGCGCGCACAATTTCAACAGAGGAAAAGACCGGTACACGTCTTTCTGTGCTTGTAACAAGTGCTGATCAGTCATGGGGAAAGCGTAATGCAGTTAATAACGGGCAAATTAAAGTTGCCGATTTACGAGATTTTAAGGAAGGGGTAGACGTGCGTGGGCCGCTAAACTTGGGTGTTGCGGTGGAACGTAACCATGCAGTTGCTTCGGGATCAAAGGCAATTTTCTTTGCTGATGCCGACTTTTTCAGTAATTCATTGATAAAGCAGCTTGCTAACAGGGATTTAATTATAAATTCTATGAACTGGGCAGCGGGGCAGATGCAAATGGTTTCAGTACGCGCACGCGTTTTGGAAATTCCTCAAATAGACTTTAAACCGGAAAGTTCAAACCTTGTATTTACGGTATGCGTATTTGGCGCGCCTTTATTGGTGATGCTATTTGGCGGCATTGTATATATGGTAAGAAGGAGAGTATAAGATGAAAAAACGATTTATGCCAACGATTGTGGCATTTATCATTCTTGTAATACTAGTGATTTATGCCAATTATTTTGAAACAGAAGAGATTTTGTTGCCCGGGGCTCAGAAGCCTGAGCAAATCGTAGATTTAACTCAAGATGCAGTTCAATCTATTACCTGGTTAGCTAGTGAAGGCAAAAATCTTAAGCTTGTATTTGAAAAAGATAAAGATCCAAAAATAACTGAACCTTCGTCATACAGAGCAGATAAAAGCGAAGCCGAAGGCGTTTTACGTCATCTTAGCGAGTTAAAATCTGAATTGGTTGTTGCCGAAAATTCTGGTGACTTAGAGCAGTTTGGCATAACCGCCTCATCAACAAAAGTTGTAATAAGCGGCGAAAAGGGCGATGTTGAGCTGACTATTGGCAGCAAGAGCGAGGTCGGCGGCTCTTATTATTTAACTAAAAAGGGTGAAAACAAAGTTTACTTAGTATCTGGTTACATAAAGGGAAGCTTTGATAAAAAGCTTGAAAATCTGCGGGATAAGCGTTTGTTTACTGAGGCTTTTGTTGATATTAGTAAAATTTCATATGAAAACGGTGTTGACAAAGTTGACCTTGAAAGAGCTTCTTCAAATTCAACAGATTGGAAAATACTTAAGCCGATTGCATATAATGCTAATAATGTTGTCGTGGCAGATTTGATTGCAAAAATTGAAGGTTTAACTATAAATCGATTCATTGAAGATAAGGCAAATGATTTTGAAATATATGAATTAAATAAACCAACTTTACGTATTGAACTGACTGATAAAAACGGTAATAAGCGTGTTTTAAAAGCGGGAACAATGTCGGGCACTGAAACATTTGTAACAGTAGATGATGTAGCGGTCCATGGCGTTACAACATTAGATATTAGTGCATTGCGTCATAATACAAGCGAATTTAGAGAGAAATTCATTCCTGTTCCTTCTATGACTGATGCAACTCTAGTTGAGTTAACAGATGCATCAGGAACGGTTAAGCTTACGAAATCAAATGAAAATTGGATGTATAATGATTCAAAAATTGAAAAAGACACTGTAAAAGACCTTTTTACAGGACTTTCAAGAGCTGAGGTCAAGAAGTATGATGAGCTAAGAGATCTTTCTTCGCGCAAACTGGAAAACAAGAACGAGTGCAAAAAACTCAGAATAAAATCTGATAAAGAAGATATGGTTTGGTATTTGGGTGAGTTGCAAGGTATAAACATGTGGATATGCAATGATACGGAATGTGTTGAGATATCTACAGACGTCGACCGTGCATTTAATCGCGCAATAGATAAGATTCGAACTATAGAGCCGGCTCATTAATAATCTAAAGTTAAACACCGTTCATATGCATATATGAACGGTGTTTTTTTTGCTTTGTTTTACTTTACGTCTTGTGTGATAACTGTTTCGAGGCCAATAGGCGGCGGCACCACTTTGTAGCTCTTGGTCTTACTGAATAAAGTATTTGCCGGCTTGTCATTTGGGTTGTCTTTTAGATATTCTGCCAAAATAGCTTCTGCGCTTTCGAAATCACGATCAGCTACTTTTAATAGAGCGCTTTCATATGATTCTTTTGCCCTAATAGCTTTTTTAACGAGATCTTTATCCGGGTCATCTATATCTGCCAATACTTCGTATACGTTTATTAGATTGCTTTTGCCGGCTGCTTTAAGGCAAGCTACGCATCTGGAGATAATTTTTTCAGATGCAAGATTTGCAGTAGTTTCGCTAACCAGAATTTCAGTGCCAAATATTTTATTAGCTGTTTCGAGGCGGGCGGCAAGGTTTACGTTATCACCGATAACTGTGTAATCGAACCTCATTTTAGAGCCCATGTTACCCACAACAACAAGCCCTGTATTTATGCCTATGCGTGCTCTTAACATTGGTTTGTTTTGGGCTTTCCAGTGCTCTCTTAATCTGGCCAATGCTTTTTGGTTTTCTAATGCGCATTTACAAGATCTGATTGCGTGGTCGCGCTGGTCTATTGGTGCACCGAATATTGCCATTATTGCATCGCCTTCGTATTTATCGAGAAGGCCGTCATATTTGAATATAATATCAGTCATTTCTGTGAGATATTCATTTAAGAGACTTACTACGTCAAGCGGTGACATTCCTTCTGCCATTGTGGTAAAGCCTTCGATATCAGAGAAAAATATAGTAAGTTCGCGTTCTTCTCCATGCAAATTGAGTTTTTCGGGGTTTTTTAACATTTCGTTAACTACGGATGCGGTTACATAATGCTGGAACGCGTTTTTGATTTTTAGTTTTTCTGATAATTCTAAGTAATATTTTCTTCCTATGACAAATATCAGTGATGCAGCGACTGCAATAATTGAAGCCGAAACATCAAATATTTGTGAGTTGATTGTCAACATCAAGAAAGAAGATATTGCTAAAACCGGGCAAGTGACTATTGTTAGCAACAAAGAAGCAATAGGATTCAAGAAGTTGAACACAAAAAATATAAATACTGCAAGAATAACAATAGGAATAGTTTGTGCAATAACTTCGTCGTGCTGCTTTAAGTAGTTACTATTTAAAAGGTTTCTGAGTGCCAAGGCGTTTAAATAAGGTGAATGGGTGTTGTAGCCGAGCGGGGTATAAAAACTTTCGTGAAGCATTGAGTGTGCTTCACCTATTATGATTGCTTTGTTCTCGAATATTTCTTTGGGGTAGTTGCCTTTGTAGACGTCGTAAAAAGAAATAGTTCTAAAGTTTTTTACTTGTACATCATAATTTAAAAGCATGTATTCACGGTCAACCAGGGGTATATTTTGAACACCCTCTTCTAGTTGATAATATAAATTGTGTTCTCTGAATTTTAATTGCGCAGGTTTTAAGCCATTGTATATGCGCCACATCTCGGCCTGAAAAGAAGGTTGTAATTCGTTCTTTTCATTAATAAAAGCCATAGAAACGCTTCTGATTGCTTCGCCTCTGTAATTTTTAAAGTATGATGGAGCTGCTTTACCTGTAATGGCTACTTTAGCAAAAGGCGGAGTAATTCTTTTGTCGTCTCTTCTATAGGATTTTACTACTAATTTATCGCAATCTTTAACAGCTTTAGCTAAGGCCATGTCGCCCTTAGGATTTATTAATGAATCAGTGCCAAAAAACAAGTCAAGTGCGATTAGTTTTGGGTTATGCTTTTGAAGGGTGTTCAGAACATCAGCGTAGAATTGTTTGTCTCTGGCATACAAACCCGGAATTCCGAGCATAGACCTGTCGTCGACTAAAATAATAGTAATTTCATCTGAGGGGGGTCTATGCGGGGCTAAGGGTTTAAGAAACGAAACCGGTGAAGCAGGCCGATTTATATTGAATCTTAAATCCAGCCAAACATCGTGTATCCATGCGTCGAGTTTCGAAAAGAGGGACGGAAATAGTAAAATAATAACCACCAGCGAACCAGCAAATATGAGGTTCGCCAGTGGTACACTTCTGTTCTTATTTTTCACGCTTCTATTCTACCTATGAAATAATTCTGTTATTATCGAACACATTACAGGCCAAGGTTTTGGTCAAATGAGCCGTCACGAAGAAGATCATCATCTACGTCGTCAGAGTAATCGTCATAATCAGAGGGGGCATATGATAGCGGTTCAATAGGAAGGATTTCTTCTATGTAGCTTGCTACTATTTTAGGATCGCCACCGGCGCTGATTTCCTTTTTAACGTATTCACTAACAGATTTAAGGCCATCACCGCCCCATTCTCGTTCTTCATTTTTAACATTAAGGTGTTTTCTATTATAGTCACCTGCCATGTCTTTAGGCATTTTAGGATCGTAAAGGTTATCATTACGCATCATTTTAAGGAATTCAGCGTAAGATTCTCTGTAGTTTCTAAGGTATTCACCTGTTTTAGCTCTTATTTCAGGGTCTTCAGATTTTTTTGCTTCATTATATGCTTCAAATGCGAGTACATATTTTGCGGCGGCACGTTCTACTTGTAATGCCGGCCTAAGGTTAATTTCATCAACAGGAGTTGATTTTACGAGTGTGGCAAAATCGCCTTTTTTATTGGCTTTTTGCACTTGGCTATTTACAGCCGCATTTTGGACAGAAAAACCTTGTTTGGATTTATTGTTGTTTTTTAGGGGGCATTGTTTATTTCCTTTATGACCCCAAGCACTATGCCCACTGCCTTTTTTTGCAAAAGCGGTATTGTCAAACCCGGGCAGTAAAGAGAAGAAAAAAACCGCAAAAATCACAAAAGTAAACTTTTTCATAGTAACCTCTTTTCTAGGATTCTTCTTTTGGAAGTTTTTCAGATACCAGTGCGTTAACAACAGTAGACCAAGATGAAGATAATTCTTCGGGTAAAGAACTCTTTTTGTCACTCATTATATTCTTATATTCGGCTTCTGTATATGCTCTTTCAAAATCTCTTGACTGTTCAAGACGAAGTAATTCAACGCCACGAAAATTTTGCATAGCCAGAGCATCTGCCAGAAGGCTTATTTCATACGGTTCAATTGTTCCCCAGTAGTCATGCGAGATTATGGTAACCGGAGGAGACGGTTCAGGCTGGAACTGTTCAACATCGCACAACAGTGTAAAGGCATGATTGTTGACCTTTGACTTGGTAAGAACTATGTGTAGGTCTTGTCCGAGGAAGCCATCACCTGTTTTGAATACTGAAGCTGAGAATTTATCTTCGCCTGATGTTTCGTCCGGCATAGGAGCAAACTCTCTGACGTTCCCGCGCATTCGTGATAAAATAGCGGTATTGCCTGAGATTGCTGTTAATTCTGTTTTAAGATGCTCGTGAAATTTCATGGCTTGTTTGGTTTTAGAACTTCCGATTTGAGAGAACATATAAACTACAGGCACCATTATGGCAATAAAGCCTAATACCATAAAGATAGCAAAACCTTTACGGCTTTCGTTAATTAATACGTTTTTATTAGTTGATTTGTTACTTGTAATTTTAATCATTTATTAAATATACCGATTCTAACCCGTAAGATTCTAAAGAGCGGACATAAATATCAACCAGGCGATTTTCGACACCGACAGCAGTAAAGAAAACTTCATTTATTCCCTGTGCTATAGGCTTTTTATCAACTGCGGGAGCAGCAACTCCATTTGGAATTACGCACCTTTTAATTTCGAGTGTGTTTTTGTCGTGATAATAACAAATAATTTCGCCACAGCTATTTTTAAAATAAATTATTGAGTCGCTTTTAATAGATTTGTCAGAGTTTGGTCTGGGATATAAAATTGAGCGTGACATCCTAAGTTCATTTGACATCTTCCAATTAGCCATCAAAACATTTTGTTGACCTTCGGAGCTTTGGGTTATTCGTGCCTGGTATTTTCTTTGCATTGAAAACCAATGCGTAACCATGCCTCCGAGTATTGCCAGAAGGCCAATACTGATGGTTAATTCAACCATGGTGAAACCAAAGGTTTTATTGAGCTTATTTTTATGATGAAATAAAGACATGAGTTTGATAAATAAAATCTTTTGCGCCTTCCTTCCACATAATGTATATGGCAACGCTTTTGACCGTGTCGTCAGAAGCAAATGTTACAGAACTTACTGAAACTGAATACTTAAAGTTATATTTTTTAAGAAAAGAACACAGACCCGGCATATCGGTTTCATCGAGATATTTGATTTGCGATTTGTCTGTTCCCGGATTAAGGAGTGCTCCAAAATATCTATCTGTCTTGGTTCCTCCGATGGCTGCTCCGGGAAGGGGAACATTTGCAATTTCACTGAAAGGCATTTGGGAAGTGTGTTGCGAAATCCTTCGCCCCAATGCAGCAGCAAAAGAAAAATTTTGGCTTTTAGTAACTTGACGATTTGACTGCGAAAACATTGTGCTGATAGGTACAATTGCTGCAAGACCAATGGCTATTGCGATAACAATTTCTACCAGAGTTGTTCCGTAGCTTTTCGTTCTTATCATTCGCTTTTTTCCTCTGAATCTTTTTCAGACGCCAATACGATGATTTTATCGGGGTATTTTTCTTGAATCTCGCTAAGGACTTCCATTGATCTATTTGATTCACCAATTGTTTTAAGGAAAGTGGCAAACTCGACGCCAACTTCTAAGTTAAATTCTAATTTTAACTCAGCTTCATAGTATCTTATTGCGTCAGAATATTTTTTCATGCCCTTATATGTGCGAGCGATATACATGTTTAAAAATCGGGCTTCGGGGGCTTGTTTTTGTGCTTCTTCAAATTGTTCAAAAGCTTGCGTATGCTCTTTTAGTTGTAAGTGACAGTATCCGCTTCTGATTCTTGCCAGAAGATGGGTTGAATCACGCCTTAATGCGTCTTTAAAAAGTTTTTGCGCATCAATATAGAGATTTCGACTGAGATAAATTTCGCCCATTCGGTAATCATTATCTGCTTCAAGGTATTTGGTTGTAATTATGCGGTTACTTGAAGCGTCTGTCCAAGATTTTGGTATTGCAGCCGAAGTTACAGTTGCACCATCGTCAAAATTATGTTTTGGGGTAAAAATAACGAGTAACAATGTACCGATAATTATTACGACTAAACCTATTGTAACAGGCATAGCATAGTTTTCAACGTTTTGCGAAAATGCAGATTTTACTTTTGGTGATTTAAATACGGTGTGTATTTTTTTTACGGCATCATTAATTGTTTTATTATCAGATAAACTTGTTAAATTAGGAACAGCATTTGTTTTTGGCGCTGTTTTTTCATTGTTTTTGGTTAATGTATTTGACTTAACTGCAACAGACTTTTTTTTTAGTTCTGTGCTTGCCTGGGTGGGTGGATTTGAAACAGATTGTCCGGGTAGTTTCGGAAGTTCGGGAAGGGGGGTGAAAGATACATTTGGAAGCTCAGGCAACATTGGAGTTTGTGGGTTGGTTGTCGTTAAAATGTGGGTGAAAGAGGAGTAAGAAGTTCGTTCTGCCTGTGAGTCAGTTGCAGCAATAGCTGCAGTCAAGAGGGTTATGAGTTGTTGTTTTTCTTCCGGAATTATCAAAAAGCTCATATTAACCAGGTCTACTTGAGACCATAGATGAGTAGCCAAAAAAGTCTTAAATACCTCTAAGTTGAGAATTATATTTAATTTAGCAGCAATGTATACTGTAGTAGAGCTTTTGTTGCCTGAATCATATAAGTGAGGTAAAAGCGCATTTGTAATTTCATCGGGAGTTAAAAATTTTGCAAGACCTAAGAATTTTTCGTCGGGCATTATTTCAAGAGCCAGATCGAATAGCTTTCTTAAGTTAACAAGTCTTATGTCGTTTGACGGGTAAGCTGAAAAAACAAATGCCAACCCGTCGGCAGGATTTAAGTGTGGAATAATAATGTCAGGAAAATTTGCAAGAGCAACTGAACAGCCACAAACCTTTTTCCATGAGGGCCTTGATTTAAGGTCTCCTAGTTCAGTATGCAACGCTTCTGCATATTTTTTGAATTCGTTTAACCGTTCAAGCATTATTTCAAACTATTGTTTTTACATGATTTTCAATTGTCTGCGAATCCGGTGCTACAGGAGAAGGAATATCACATACAGAGATTGCAGATTCAATATCTTTAAGGCCATTACCGGT
Source organism: Candidatus Rifleibacteriota bacterium (assembly GCA_028689875.1). Classification (GTDB taxonomy): domain Bacteria; phylum Muiribacteriota; class Ozemobacteria; order Ozemobacterales; family Ozemobacteraceae; genus MWDD01. Next base: position 14,875 of record JAQVCG010000051.1, read on the forward strand.
TATTATTATAACAACTTTTTCATTTTTATCTATATTATTTTCTTTGGAATGTTTTTTGAAGCCCGCAAAAGCGGTTACACCTGCGGGTTCTCCAAATACGCCTACTGAACGTGGGAGATCAGTAATAGCAGCTTTAATTTCATCGTCGGTTACAGAAATGCAGGTTCCATTTGATTCTTTGAGGGCTCTCATTGCTTTTAGTCTGTTTCTTGGAATTCCAACTGCTATTGAGTCAGCGATTGTGTTTCCGGATTGTGCAACAAATTTTCCTGTTTTAAGGGCCACTTCGATAGGATTGCATCCGGCAGCTTGCACACCAATTATTCTAGGCATTTTATTGCTTAAGCCAAGTTTAATGAGGTCATAAAATCCTTTGTAAATGCCGGAAGTTATGCAACCGTCTCCAATTGAGATATAAACTCTGTCAGGGATTTGGAAGCCCATTTGTTCCCAGATTTCGAATGCAACTGTCTTTTTACCTTCGACTAAGAATGGATTGTATGCGCAATTTCTGTTATAGAATCCGAATTTTTTAGTAATTTCTACTGAGAGCTCGAATGCACGGTCGTATGTGTCATCAACAATTACTGTTTTTGCTCCGTATACCAAAAGTTGAGCAATTTTAGCTCTGGGAGCTCTTTTCGGAACAAAAATAACGGTTTTGATTCCGGCGGAAGCCGCGAAACCTGCGAGGGAGCTAGCGGCATTTCCTGTTGATGCTGCGCAAATTGTTTTTGCTCCTGCTTCTATTGCTTTTGCTATGCCAATTGCACTTGCTCTGTCTTTTAAGGATGCAGTTGGGTTTCTTCCGTCATCTTTAATGAAAACGTTATCAATACCTGTTTCTTTCTCGATTTTTTCTGATTTGTAAAGTGGGGTCCAGCCGACCTGTAGCGGTGGAATTTGTGTGTCGTCTTTTATTGGCAACATTTTTCTGTATCGCCAAAGTGAAAAGTTTTTGCTTTGAGCTATTTCATCTTTAGAAATATTAATCGAATTATAATCATAAACCACATCTAATATGCCGTCGATCCCGCAGTCGTCACAAACATAACGGTCCGGTGCATCTTTATATTCTTTACCGCAGTTCATACA
>JAQVCG010000052.1 GCA_028689875.1 Candidatus Rifleibacteriota bacterium
TTTCCTTGATAGAAATATAAGATACTATCGTCTTTCGAAAAAACATATTTAGTTAAAATGGTAAAAACTTTAAAAAAATAATAATTAATAAAAAAAACTGCCTGTAAAGGCAGTTTTTTGTCAATTTTCTGTTGCTACTAATCAGCCTTCAGGAGTGACCATTTTCCATCTGCTTATCCAAGTCTCCCCTTCATGCTTTTCTATAAATAGAAGCTCTGAGTTGTGGTCAAATCCCACGTCTCTTGGAGAAATTTTTTCGGGAGCATCGATTTTCCAAAACATCCTTCCATTGTTTCCTATAAACATTAGTTTTCTGATTCCGTTTTCATAAGCTGAAAGAACTAATTCGCCTTCGATACCTTCGGGCCCGACTTCAATATTTACAGGTTCGAAATCTTTGCTGAATGTGTAAACTTCGCCCATTAAGTTGCCAAAACTATCGGCTAAGTCTGCACGCCAATTCCCTTGTTTAGTTGTTTTAAGAGTCCACACGAAACCCCTCAAAACGGGTTGGGCAAATCTCATTCCTTCGATTTCGTTTATTTGTGCAGAGTTCTTTGAAAGGAAATATGCTTTTTCTCCACCTGCTAAAATCAAGCCTTCATCATAGGCTTCAATTTTACACGCCTTAAAAGCTGACTTTGGCCAAAATGACATAACATGTCCGCCAAGTTTTCCGTTTTCGTCAATGTATATTATTTTCCCGACCACTGTGTCAAAATCTATTAGAGCAGAGTTAGTTTCGTGTGCTCCGGTAAAAGTTTCCCCGGTTTTGAGATTGAAAACAATATATTTGCCGTTTTTGTTTGCAACAACAACCCGTTCGCCGGCAGTTCTCATTCCTAAAAGCCCGTTCTCTGCTATCTCAGCCGGTATTTTAACTAGATATTCTTTAGTTATTTCTGCTGCAGAGCTATAAGCTTCTTCATATTTGAATTCTGCCCATTCGATTTCTTTAATGGCAAAATTGCCTTTCGGTGCTGTGAAGAAATTAGCAACAGGGAAAAATATGTTCTTAGCGCCTATTTCAATATAACGGTTCATGTTGCCTTGAGGTACAATGTCTTGATAACGGCTTATCAGGGAATTATTGTTTATTTCATAAAGTTTTATTATCCCTCTAAAACCACCCACAGGAATAAAGGAAACATAAATATTTTCGTTTGATATAGACCACAGTCTTGGGTTGGTATGCTCTTTTAAGCCAATCAGTTTAGAACTAATAAGCTGGCCGTTTTGCAAATAAATATTGTGGAAATAACCGGCTGTTTCGGAATATTCAATTAGGTGAAGGCTGTTCTGTGAATCTAATGCAAACCCACTGTTTTGCCAGGGCATTTCTCTTAGCAGAACGCCGTTCGAATTAAAAACTAATAATCGTGCAAGACCACAATCACCCACATATAGGTTCCCTTTAGAGTCAGTTTCTAATTGATTAACTTGAACAAAATTTCCTCCCGGGATTTTGCTTCCGTCAATTTCTAGCAACTGTTCTCCGGACAATGTTATTTTTTTGACTGTCCTGTCTTCTGCATTTGCAACCCACACGCTACTTTGATCAGGAGAAAAAGCAAAGTCTTCAATAAGCTTGAATTCATTTAAATTGGGAACATTTATTTGTTTTATAGGTTTTCCGTCTTTATTAAACGATAAAAGTCTTCCCGACACAGAGTCTAGAAGCCATAAGTTTTCCTTAATTACTCTGAAGGACATGGGGCCGTAAGGAGCGTCTTCAGCAAAATCAGGCACCGTAATGTTATTATATACGGATACTTTTCCTTTGTCTTTAGCGGTTCCGTAGTCGATTGTCCAAGATAAGGCGTGACATTGTGCTGATAAGCCAAATAACATGGCCGATAACAGAACAAAAGTTTTTCTCATTATTATCCTACTTTCTGAGAGTTCTCACATTTAGTTGAATCTATTATTAAAGCTTAAAAACTGATAAAAATCAAATCATTTCTACACAAAAAAACAGGCTGTCAGTTGAGAGACAACCTGCTGTTTGTGTTGAAAATTAAGATTTTCTAAGAACTCTGGTTATAGGTCCTATGCTGTATGGGTCAGACAAACGTGGAGTTTTTAAAGACGATGAGTTATTCATGGCTTTAAATGTGTTGCCTTCCTTTACCATAATGCCTATATGTGTGTCGGGATCTTTAATGCCGTCCCCAGTATAATCGTAAGTTTTCCATAAAATTACGTCGCCTTCTCTGAAGGGGGGAACGCTTACTTCTTTCCAACCTTTTGATTTAAGATCGGTAACGGCTGAACGGCAATTGAGATGTACCTTATCAAGAGCGCCGGCATTCTTTAATGCTGTGGTTGCAACCTGTGCACAAGCTAACCTTCCTCCTGATACTTCTGGTCCTCTGAATCTTGTGCTTCCTACTAATGATTTAGCAGAACTTGATACTTTTTGCTGTAAATTTCCTGCAGGGAGTGCGGTGGTTGTTGATGTGTCTCTTGACCCTGAAGAAGAGGATGAGGAGGAGTTACTCACATAAGAAGCGTGGACATATCTTGTGGTGCCTTTGTAATTGATCTTATACCAGTCACCTGTTTTACCTATTACTTTTAGTTTTGTTCCATTTGGAACTGCAGTTACTATATTGCCCCAAACTCCGTCTCTTACGTTAAGACCTATTGATGCATTAACATAACCGTCAAAGCTCTTAAACTCGGGGGTAGAGGTCTTAGAGGTTTCTTTTGAGGTAGAGGGGGAATTATCTATATAGCGTTTTGCAACAAAAGCTTCGTTTCCATTGTATTTGATTTTATACCAATCACCGACTGTACCGAGAATTTCGACTTTTGTTCCTGCTTTGAATTGTCCTAAAATGTCTCCGCCGGGAGCTCTTCTTACGTTAAGCCAATAACAATTGCTTACTTCTCCTGAATCAGGATAATTGCGCTTTTCTCCGTCAACATCAACCCATTTAGAATGAACATAACCTTTTTTTCCGTTATATTCAATTTCATACCAGTCGCCTAAGTTTCCGACTATGTTAACAGAATCATTCTTTTTAATTGTTCCTAGAATATCGCTCCAAGGGCCTTTTCTAACGTTAAGTACATCAGCTCTGACCTTACCCTTTTTTATTGTTTTTTGATTTGCTGCTTGAGCTTTATTTGTTTGAGATTGAGTGGTTGCTTCAGCGGTTGTGGTTTTTGAGGCGGCAGAAGATTTAGAGCCGACCTCAACCGTGTCAACACTGAAAGGCGTTTTGGCTACGGAGGTGCCCGGTAAAACGCTAAAAAGCGATATTGCCAGTGCAGCTGTAAATAGGTAGTTTTTGGTTTTCATTAACTTCCCCCCTTATAATGCTTTAATTATACTACATTATTTTGGGAAAAAAGTTTAAAAAAAGTTTTTTTATTATAAAAAAATTAATTGTTAACGCTAATCGTGTTTTTTTCTTCTTGGGCAGGTTTATTATCTTTTATAAATAAATGAAAAAGTTCGAAAATCGTTTGTACAAATAATACGCCTACCCCTACAGAAAATAAGATAGTTAAGGTAGATGCAATTATAAAATCTTTTAACATTCCGCATTACTCCGATTTCTTTTTATTCTGATTACTTTTAAATGTTTCGGCACATAGATATTTTTCGTTAACTAATTGTAATCCGATTGACTTTGATTAGTGGAAATATTATTATTGTTGAATTATTGTGACTAGCAAGATAAATATCTCTAATCAAAAACTATTGTGGCTTGGAGTAGTTTTACTATTCCTTGCTGTTGTTGCGTTTATTTTTACCCTATTTAGAAGAGAAATCCGTATAACTCCAACAAAAAGAAGTTTTTTTGATCAATTTACATATGTAGACGATTATTCCATAAGTGAGGACGGTAAAAAGGACTTGCTTGAAGCTTTGAGATTCCAAAGAATGCAAACAATGTATCAGGCCTCTTACATTGATCTGGTTAATCGTATAAACAATACGGATACAACAAAAATAAATACTCGTAACGCAAAAGATGTTTTTGATGATTACAATAAGGTCCGGGAAGACTATAAGAAAACCCTTAAAAAGTTAGATGATTACGAAAAAGAATATAAGTTAAAATGTTTTTCTAAAATGAGATCTCTTATATTGGCTGTGTTATACAGTGATAAATATTTTAAGAAAAGAACTACGAAATTTGAACCTGAAAAGCTAATAGAAATAAAGGCACTCCAGGAAATCCCGGTGTGCCCCAGAGGCGGAACCTATTCAATTATATATAAAGATGGCCGCCGATTATTTAATTGTTCTTTGCATGGTATACTTAAAAACTGACCTTACTTTTCATCTGATATAACCACGAACATAGGTATTCCATTTCTGTTTATCAAAAATACGTGGCCATTATTGTTTTTTGCATTTGAAATAGCTTTTTCAAAGTCTAAATCAGTTTTTACTTCTTCTCCATTAACCTGTAAAACTATATCGCCTGTTTTAAGCCCTGAGTTGTCAGCTTTTGTTCCTGCTTTAACGCCTGTAACTATTACTCCTTCCCGGTGTTCTGCTCTCATTTTAGAAGCCATCTCGGGAGTGAATGTTTTAACAGATAACCCCAGGCTATCTATTTCGTTAACCGATTTTCTTGATGGTAGTTCGGCTAATTCTGATTCACTTAAGCCAAATGATTGCGGCATCTGCTCAAGTTTAATTTTTAAAAACTCTGTTTCTCCTTTTCTTAATACCTTTAGGTTAACAATTTTGTTAACTTCTGATTGAATTACAAGCTTTTGAAGTTCTGAGGTCGTCTTGATCGGCTTGTTATCAAATTCAGTTATTATATCCATCGCTTTCAAACCAGCCTTATCGGCGGGAGAATTAGATTTGATATCCAAAATTACTACTCCGTCAAGGTTTTTTAAGGAATAATGATTTGCTAATTCTTCAGTTATGGGTTGCATGGTGATTCCTAAGTAAGGTCTTGTTACTTGGCCTGTGTTTTGAATCTGTTGTGAAACCTTTGCAACCAGATTAGAAGGAATTGAAAAGCCTATTCCCGAACCGGGTGCATTATAAATTAGGGTGTTTATACCAATTACTTTACCTTCTAGATTAACTAATGGGCCACCAGAATTACCCGGATTGATACTTGCATCTGTTTGGATAAAATCTTCTATTGTCGCTGCACCTATGCCTGAACGACCTACAGCGCTTACTACGCCGGTTGTAACTGTTTGTTCAAGACCTAGTGGACTTCCGACGGCTATTGCCCATTCTCCAACTTCGACTTTATCTGAATCAGCAAACTGTGCTGCAGTTAGTGGCTTTTCTGCCTCAACTTTAATGACGGCTAAATCTGTTTGTGGGTCCTGACCTATAATTTTTGCTTCATATTTTTCTTCATCATATGTTTTGACAATGATTTTTGTTGCCCCCTTTACGACATGATTATTGGTTACTATAACTCCGTCAGAAGAAATAATTACTCCCGAACCTGCACCTTGTATCTTTGGCTCTTCTTGTTGTCCTTTAAATCCGGGCATGTTAAAAAACTTTTTGAGAAAATCGTATGTTTCATCGTCGTAACTCAATGTTTTGCCTTGAGAAACAACTTTTTCTGTCGAGATATTAACTACTGCCGGTTTTAATTTTTTTGCGACATTAATAAAAGCCTTTTGCATAGACAAGGCTGCTTTTAAAGCATCATCTTCAGCAAATACCGGCAAGTTAAAAGAATAAGAAAATACTAAAGAAATTAATAGAATGGCAATTGATTTTGAAAATTTCATGTTTTACTCCTTTAAAATTGTTTGTATTTATTGACTTTATATTTCACACAAAGTTCCAAGTTTAATCTTGACGTTTATAATTATGATGTTTAAACTGTATGGACAAAAAACAACGATTAAGGCCATATATGTCAGAAACAGTGACAAACAAAACAATAGAAAAAATTTTTATAACCGAGACGGAAATCAAAAATAGGATTGAAGAGCTCGGCAAAGAGATAACGTCTGATTTTGCGGGGCAAGAGCTTATTGTAGTTTGTGTTTTAAGAGGCGCATTTATTTTTACTGCAGATTTATGTCGTAGCATTGATTTACCTCAAAAGATAGATTTTATGTCTGCTTCAAGTTATGGAAATGCTACAAAAAGCTCCGGAAAAGTAACGCTTGAAAAAGATTTAACAGAGAATATCGAAGGTAAAAATGTTTTGGTGGTAGAAGACATAATTGATTCTGGCCTTACATTATCTTATTTGATAAACCATCTTGCTACTCGAAATCCCAAAACAATAAAAGTCTGTGTTTTGTGCAATAAACCTTCAAATGAACAGCGGAATGTTAAGGTTGATTATTGCGGTTTTAAAATTGAAAATGATTTTGTTGTGGGTTACGGCTTAGATAATAAGGGTTTTTTAAGAAATTTGCCTTATATCGGTATTGTAAAAAAATAATCAGCGGAGAAAACATGACTCTATTTAACAAAGGAAAATTGGTTTGTGAAAGATACATACTTGGTGCCTTAGATGTTAATACATATTTACTCTATGAGGAAAACACTAAAGAATGTTTAATAATTGACCCCGCAGCTGAATCTGAAAGACTTGTAGATAAAATAATTAAACTTGGAATAAAAAAAGTTAATATATTTTTAACTCACGGTCACATTGATCATATTTGTGGCATAGATTTTTATAAAAAACTGTTTCCTGAGTCAAAGGTTTTGGTTTCAGTGCAAGATGCTACAATGCTTACTGATTCAGAAAAAAATTTGTCTGTTTGGCTTGGTGAGCCTTTTTCTACCAAAGAAGCCGACCTTTTTTTAAGTGATAGCGATATTGTTGAAGTTGGCTCTATGAAAGGAATTGTAAAGCTTGTTCCTGGTCATACGGAAGGCGGTCTAGTGCTGGTCTTTGATGATATGGTTTTTAGTGGAGACACTCTTTTTGCCGGTTCTGTGGGACGTTCAGATTTTCCCGGAGGCAGCCATTCAAGTTTATTGTCTGGAATTAAAAAGAATATTTTTTCTTTGTCAGATCGCTTGGTTTTTCCGGGACATGGTCCTGAAACTACTATAGAAACAGAAAAAGTTAGTAATCCGTTTTTTAACTGATAAAACTAAGCTTGTCATTTCGACAATAATTGGTTATCATTATCGTAAGCTTTTTTAAAGGAGAATCTGATGTTTAAAAAGTTATCTGTGATATTTTTGTTGGTTGGTTTTATTTTTTCAATGGGACATGTATATGCAGCTTCTGCTACAAATGAAAATAAAATTACAGATTTGTCAAAAGCCTATGAAGTATGGAAAAACAAAGGAATTAAATTTGTTGTCAGAGACAGTAAAGGTAAATTTGTTGCATGGAATACAGGTAGCTTAGAATCTTGGGGAACAAAATCGAAATGGGTTGTAAGAGATCCTAAAGGCCGTTTTTTGCATCATGCATATGGTAAGGTTGAAAATTGGAAAAATGGAAAAACACGATTAGTTATACGTGATCCTAAAGGCCGCATGATGACTCACATTGATGTCAGCTTGACCGATAAAGGGACTTTTTATTCAACCGTTGTTGGGTTACGTAAATTGAAAAATGATAAGTTTTTGAATTTTGTACAGGGTAGTTTAGCTGATATTTTGGTTGTTGAATTGAAAAATAACCAGTTAAGCAAGGCAAGAGTTCTTGTTCAATACCTTGAAAAATATATTTCTAAAAGCGGAGTATCTAATTTTAAGCCTGTTTTAAAGCATATTCTACCTACTCTTAATTTTATGCTGGTTCAACAGCCTGATAATAAGCGTTTAGTAGAACTTGTTGATTCAACAAAGGCAATGATTAAAAAGCTATAATACAGATGTCTAATAAAAATGCTGCGCTTTAAAAAGCGTAGCTTTTTTTTATATAATTAAAATTTAACAAAATTAAGCTAATAAAAAATATGAAACGATACGATAACGCCTTTATGTAAATGATGGAGCAAAGTTATGGTGCACGAAAAATGGAAAAATTCGTTATCGAATTATTTTAAAAGTCTAGTTAAGCGAAACATGTGGTCTTCGATTGGTTTCCTGATTTTCGTGATTTTTATTTTTCTTGCATTTTATTTTTATCGTTTGCCTATAAAAGCTTTCGCAAAAAATGCAGTCGAAAGTTTTGGTTACCCGGCACTGTTTTTTTTGTGTTGGGCCTCCGACGTAATAATTCAACCTATTCCTGCTGATGTTTTTGTTTTTGGAACAGCATTCGGCGGCGGCAATCTTTATAAAACTGCCTTAGTGGCAGGCTTTTCGAGCGTTTTTGGTGGAGCTACAGGTTATTATGTGGGTAAATTTTTTGGTCCCTGGAGATTTAGAAGAATTTTTGGGTCAAAAATATTGAGAAACGGTAGTCAACTTTATAAGAATCATGGCTCATTAGCTATTTTTATCGCTGGAGTAACTCCAATACCTTATTCAGCCGCATGCTGGATAGGGGGAATTTATGGAATGTCAATAACAAAAGTTGTTTTGGCTAGTTGGATAAGCAGAACACTAAGATATATAGTGGTGGCATGGTTCGGACACATAGTTTAACAGTCAAGGAAGACAAATGAAAAAATGCGTAACAACACTTGGAGATTATTTTTTTTACGGATTTATGGTTTTATCCGTTATGGTTATCATGGCTTCTATAGCTACACCGGCACGGGGTTTGTTGCTTGATGAGTTCTCAAGAATGCTTGATCATAAAGGGAAAGTTCGTTCCCTTGCAGAATTTGATAAGAAGCTTGAACAGGCCGGAATATCAAGAGCAGATTTTGTTCCGGAAATAAGAATAATTAAAAGAAGCAGAGAAATGCGTGTCTTTTCAAACAGCAAACTGGTTGCTACTTATCCAATAGGCTTAGGTAGAGCCACAATCGGGGCGAAGCAAAACGCATCTGATCAGAAAACTCCTGAAGGAATGTACTATGTTTGTGACAAAGATGAAAACAACAGGTTTCATTTATTTTTGCGTATAAATTATCCATCAGGCATAGATGCTGAAAGAGCATTGATTCAAGACATAATTAAGAACAGTGAGTATGAAACGCTTGTCGGTGCCTGGGAAAACAAAATAACTCCGCCGGAAGATACCGGCTTGGGCGGTCCATTAGGCATACACGGCTTTGGCGCAGAATCAAGCTGGACAACCGACGGAAGTATTTCTATGCACAATATACATATCGAAGAGCTGTTTTGGAACGTTGAAAAAGGAACTCCGGTAGCAATATTGCCCTAATTTGATGTCTGATTTGTTTTCCTGAATGGTAAAAGTTGTGAAATCAAGGCAAGTCTTCCACCCCCTATTTCAGGTAGAATTATTTCAGCATTTGGGCATAAATCGAATAAAATTTCTCTGCATTTCCCACAAGGCGCTATTATATCGCCAATCCTGTTAACAACTACAATGCATTCGATTTCAACTTCGCCGTTTGCAAAAGCATTTGCAAGTGCAACTACTTCAGCACAAACGTCATCTCTTTCTTGAGAAGTTCTTAGATGAAGGCCTGTATATATTTCGCCAGAGACCGTTCTTATAGCAGCAACAAAGTGATGGCGATTTTCTTTAAACCTTGCATTGATTATTTTTTTGGCTGTTTCAATTAAATAAAAATGATTTTTTTTAAGTTTATTCATAAGAGCTCCGTATTACTAAAATTCGTCTTTGAGTTTTTCAGAGAAATAGTCAGTGTCAGCTTGTTCGTAACAAATCAGACCTATTCTGATAGAAGTTTTGACTGGGTTGGAACCCCAAGGCCAAAATGCGCAGTACAAAAAAATCTTTTCTGATATTTGAAGTCTGTAAAGTGTTTGCTCTACTCTTGCTCCTCCAACTTCTCTCATAAATTTATCAAAAAAGTTCTTTAAAAAAGCGCTTTTTCCTGCAGGTTTATACGGGTCTGAAAAATAAGCTTTTACATCTTCTGATAGATCTTTGATTATGTTAGATTGTGCTACCCCGCAATAAAGCAACGGTACATCAACATCTGCATTTCTTTTAATCTTGTATTTTTCTTCAATATTACCAATTATTTTAAGGGCATTTTTAATTTTTTCGAGGTATTCTTGCATAATTATTCTCTGGAGTTATTGGCTAAATTTCTTGCTTTGACTATCATATCAAGTGCTTTCGGATTAATGGGATTTTCCCAATATCCATCGTATTTTACTGAAGATCCGATTATCCAACCATCTGCAAGTGCATACTCTTGCGCATTCTCGGGAGTTATGCCTGAACCAATATAAACAGGCATTTTTGTAGCATTTTTGGCGTTAATTAAATCATTTTTAGATGCAGGTTTACCGGTGGCAGCACCTGTTATAATAATTCCGTCAATGCCGAAAAAATCTGCTCCGTGTGCCCAGTCTTCGAGAGTTAAATCGGAAGTAACGCTGTGTGCAGAATGTTTCTTTTGAATGTCTGTCCAAATTTTAACGTTTTCTGCACCTATTCTTTTGCGTTCTCTTAAAAGATTGCCTGCGCATGCTTCTATCCAACCTTCGTCAGCGACATGAGCAAATACACAGCCTTCAGCTCTTATAAATTCGCATCCGGCAATATGAGCGACTGCTAAAGCTTCTATATTTGCTCCTGCAAGTATTTGAATTCCGACGGGAAAAGCTTTTGATACCTTTGCCTTTACTTCGCAAGCCACCCTTGTCATCGCAGCCGTTATTTCAGGCCCTACGGCACATTTTAAATAGGGTCGGTCGTGCATGTTTTCGAGAATGATACCATCAAAGTTTTTTTCTTTGTAAAGCACTGCTTCTTTAACTGCTTCTTCGCAAATCTGTTCAATGGTTTTTTTGTTAAACGGTGTCCCTGGGAGTGCACCGACGTGTACCATACCTATGGCGGCTGTTCGGTTGTTGTGAAACATTGTTTTCCTCTTTAATTGACTACTTTAGTGAAGAATACAACTTTTACGGCTTAAAAACAATAGCTCTTCATTTTTTTAATGAAAATTTGTATTGTCATTTTATTATTGTTATAATCTTTTGCCCTTAATTTAGAACGGAGTTAATATGCCACGAGAAGAGCTACTAAATATCTTTAAAAAATATAAATATGATAATGACATTTTCCATGATCTGATGAATTATAAGGTTCGTGAGTTACTCCTTGTAGCAACTGTTTACGATGCTTTTTCTCTTGAGCAGGATGGTTTGCTTTCAGAGAAAATTTTCGGAGAATATTATAATTTAAATTTAACTAATGCACCCAGAGTCACAAGTGTAACTTCTGCAAGCGAAGCGATTGAAATGTTGAACAAAAAGAAGTTCGATCTTGTGGTCGTTTTAAGCCGACTTAGCAAGACTGAAACAATCAAAGCGGGTGCACAGATTCGAAGCATACTTCCCAATATACCTATATTGCTTTTGCTTAACGACAATACCGACCTTGTGGGCTTAGATCACGCACAAGATATTTTTAAGGCATATAACAACGTTTTTGTTTGGAATGGCGCATCAGAAATATTTTTAGCAATGATAAAATATGTCGAAGACAATATAAACGCTGTTAACGACACGCAGATTGGCCAAGTCAGAATAATTCTGCTTGTAGAAGATTCTACAAGATATTACTCAAGATATTTATCACATTTATATCGGGAATTAATAAAGCAGACCTCAAGATTAATCGAAGAAGAATTGCGAGAAGAGAGCAAAAAAGTTTTGCGTATGAGATGCAGGCCAAAGATTTTATTGGCGACAACTTATGAAAAAGCTATTGAAATTTACGAAAAGTTTAAAGACTACATTTTGTGTGTAATCTCTGACGTGAAGTATCCTAAAGCTGGTGTTTTAGATGAAATGGCTGGGATAAAGCTTACTAAAGCTCTTAGAGAAAAATCTCCGGATTTACCTATTTTATTACAGTCGTTTGAACAAAATCTTGAAACATTCGCAAAAGATCTTAAAATTCCCTTTGTAAATAAGGCATCGCAATTCATAACTATTCAACTTTCTAATTTTTTCTATTATAATTTGGGTTTTGGAGATTTTATTTTCAGAAACGCAACAGACGGAACAGAAATAGCAAGAGCCGCTAATATGACTGAGTTTCGTTTAAAATTGCACACAGTCCCAATAGAAACAATTGTTTATCACGCAAATAAAAATCATTTTTCTACTTGGTTGCTTGCAAGGGGAGAAATACAAACTGCAAAATTGGTTTCCCAAATACATGTAAAGGCATTTAAGTCTTATGATAATTTGAGAAATTTTCTAATAAATATGGGTGCCTGGATTAATAAAGTAAAAACTCGCGGAAGAGTTATTGCTTTTGATGAGTCATTTTTAGGTGATAGCACTGATCATATCTTAAAGCTCTCAGATGGTGCAATAGGCGGTAAAGGTCGGGGACTAGCTTTTATAAATCATTTGTTAAATTCCGGAGTTTCTCCGTTGTTTGCTAAAACTGACATAAAGATTCCTGAAACTTTCATTATCGGAACTGACGAGTTTGATAAATTTATTGAGGATAACAAGCTTGAAACGCTGATTGAGAATTGTCGCGATTACGAAGAAATCAAAAAAAGATTTCTGAACAGTGAATTATCAGAAAAACTTCTTGAAAGACTAAGAATGTTGCTTTTAAAAATTAAATACCCCTTGGCTGTTAGATCCTCTGGAGTGTTAGAAGATTCTGTTGCACACTCAATGTCGGGACTATATGAAACTTTCTTTTTGCCAAATAATGGTGAGGATTTTGATTTGCGCTTAAAATTGCTGTGCGATGCCATTAAGCTTGTATATGCTTCTGTGTATTCGAATGAGTCAAGAGAATACTTTGACGCCATTAGTTATAAGATAGAAGAAGAAAAAATGGCCGTAGTAATTCAGCAAATAGTTGGCAAAACCTACGGTGATCATTTTTATCCGCTTATTTCCGGAGTTGGACAATCGTATAATTATTATCCGGTTTCTCATATGGAGCCGGAAGATGGGGTAGGCATGATCGCCTTAGGTCTTGGCGGAGGTGTTGTTGGTGGTGGTTCTTCTTTTAGATTTTGCCCTAAATATCCTAAAATTCAAATTTTATCAAATGAAGAGCTACTAAAAAGTTCGCAAAAAAAATTCTTGGCCTTAGAATTAGAAAATTCCAATATTGATTTATTTTCTGGTGAAGATGCAACTTTAAATGAATATGATATTAAGCAGGCTGAAAAGGATGAAACTCTTGCAACAGTTGCTTCGACTTGGCTTTATGAAGATAATCGAGTGGAACCCGGTATATATGAGCGAGGACCCAGATTATTGAATTTTGCAAATATACTTGAGTATGATCTTTTTCCTTTAGCCGAAACCCTAAGACATGTTTTATATGTTTCCAGGGCAGCACTTGAAGCTCCTGTAGAGGTTGAGTTTGCAGTTGAAAGAGATGAAGAAACTAAGGATTATGTTTTTTATTTGTTGCAAATAAAACATTTTTTGAGAGATATTGAAGACTATTCCCTAAATAAAGAAGAAATCTCTAAAAATGATCTGATGTTGTTTGCAGACAAAGGTATGGGAAATGGTAGAATTGATAATGTTTACGATATAGTTTGGGCAGATCCGGAATTATTTGATAAAAGCAAAACAGAAGAAATGGCATATGAAGTCCATGCATTGAACAGTCTGATAAAAGAGACAGGAAAAAAATATATCTTAATTGGTCCGGGGCGCTGGGGGACTAGAGATAAATGGCTCGGAATTCCGATAAGTTGGTCTAATGCTTCTCATGCAAGGATAATTGTGGAATACTCTCTCGAAGATTTTAGAGTTGATGCCTCAATGGGTTCTCATTTTTTTCATAATGTAACAACCATGAATATCGGATATTTTTCTGTTAGACAAGATTCGGGTGATGGCTTTATAGACTGGAAATGGTTACGAGAGCAACCTGCATTGCAACGAAAGAAATATTTCGTTCATACTCGTTTATCAAAACCTGTAAGTGTTTTAATGGACGGCAGAAAGGGTATGTTTGCTATTCAAAAGTCTTGAATAAGGAATGAATAAATGGAAGAAGAAATCTTAAAAAATAGATACGAATTCTCTTCAGATGGAAAAGCAATTATAGACGTTACGGTGGGTGCGATCGGAGACCTGTTCAATAGCTTTGACAAAAGAGCCGTATATACAAGACGTGAGCTTGACCAAGACTTTGTCGAATATATAACTGATTGTGTAAAAGAGCTTGGAACAGTTGATTTTGAAATAATGATAAATATTGAAAATGAATTCAACATAATGCAAGAAAACACCTTGAGAAAGGCCGTAAAGAATCATTTCTCTTATTTGTTCAGTATTGAACACAAAAAAATACGATTAGAGTTTAAAAAGTTTGTTTTTCTTTTTGTCTTAGGAGTCTTTTTGGGTGTTTTGGTCTATAAAATGGATATTTCGGAAAATGACGCAGTTGATTTATGGGTTGGCATTTTTTCAGAAGGAATTATTGTAGCAATGTGGGTTGCGTTTTGGGAAGCAATAAGCTCTTTGATTTTTGGTTTTCGTCCATATTATTCAAACAGAAAAATGTATCATCGTATAGTAAACGCTGATCTGAAAGTTTATAATTCTGTTTCTGTAATATCATTACCTAGTTATGCTAAATAAATTAGTATAGCTATTGCGGGTTATGTTATTTAATTTGTATAATTACAAAATAACTTATGGAGGTCGTAATGAAACAGTTTAAGCTTTTTATTGCTTTGTTTGTTCTGATCAGTTTTGCAGCTGCCGCTAATGCAGCAACTTATGGCTATATTGTTGTGCGCGGAAAGAACGCCGAACAGATTGAACGTGAAATAAACACTTTTGAACGTTTAGTAAAAACCTGGAAAAACGGCGAAGTTCTTTATACTCACACAGTTAAGTCCGGTTTTGCCTTTATGTTTAAAAAAGTTGTCAGCACTGTATTTTTTGCCGGTGACCAAAAGAGTATTTCTGCGCTGTTAACTTCTGGCCCTTATGAAGGCGATTATGTAAGAGACGTTGTTGTTAGGTTTACATTCAGCAGTCTAAAATCAGAAGACAATTATGAAGGTGAAATTACAACTACTTTTACAAGAAAATACACAAATGTTAAAAAAGCTATTGAAGAAATCAAAGGTAAAGATTCTGCATCTATGTGGAAAAGCTTTGAAGGTTCAAGAGCCCGCGATTATAAGAAGCACTTAGTAAAAAATCGCCTTATTGCTCCTACAGCAAGCGTAGTGTTTTATAGCATTCAGCCTGTTGAAGAAAACAGAATGTTCGGCATAACTTTTGAAGAAAACAAAACCACTAACAGAAGCGAAAAATACTAAGGAAAAATACTAAGACAAATTCGATTGGCTTGATACTGCTGACTTGTTAATAAGCTCAAACAATTCTTTTGTTGAAATTCTTCCACTTAAGTCTGTTCCTTTTAACAAATCATCAGCCAAGCCTCTTTTTTTGCCATGTAATTGTACTATTTTTTCTTCTATGGTATTCGATGTTATTAGCCTGTATATGGTTACAGGTCTTGTTTGTCCGATTCTGTGAGCTCTGTCAGATGCTTGGTCTTCAACAGCAGGATTCCACCACGGATCAAGATGAATCACGTAATCTGCGGCAGTGAGATTTAAACCTAACCCACCTGCACGAAGGCTTATTAAAAAGAAATCGGCGCTTCCTTCTTGAAACTCATCAATAGCTTTTGTTCTTTGTTTTACCGGAGTGCTACCGTCTAAGTATTTATATGTTAGATTTTTTCGTTCGAACATATCTTTAACTATTGAAAGATGATCTACAAATTGACTGAATATTAATGCTTTGTGCCCACTGTCTTTCAAATCGTCAACAATACTTTCTAATAACGAAAGTTTAGAGCTCTTTATATTCAGTTCTGGGGCAACTAAAGACGGATTACAGCAAAGTCTTCTCAGCTTCATTATTTCTGCAAGAACTACAATTGCCTTGTTTTCATTTGGATTATTCTTTATTTTGTCTACGGCATCTCTTCTATGGCTTTCGTATAA
>JAQVCG010000145.1 GCA_028689875.1 Candidatus Rifleibacteriota bacterium
ATATCTTGTTCTTTTCCAGAGCATTATAAAACAAAAAAACTCATAGCTATCGCAGGATGCGCAGCTCCATTTTCTTTGATTAGCCTGTGGGTTTACGCGGCAAGAAACAAACCTGACGGTTTTCTGGATAACATGGACAACTTCGATATTGAGATTGCAAGCAACTGGACGGGGCAACCGAATCAGTTTTTTGAGGCTATCGTAAAATGCAAGTTTTTAACCGTTGCAGATGAAGGTTATTATTTGCATGACTGGGCGACTCATCAACCTTATGCTTCTAGCGCCGAAGAGCGCTCAGATAAAGCAAGATTTTGTATCTTAGCAAGACATAATAAGGCTTTGCATACTAAGTTAAAAGAACAAGGCATAACAGGATTGAGTATTGACGAATACAAAGAGTATACGAAACGTATACGACCCGAAAACGACTCGAATACGAAAACGTATAAAAATATTACTCCATCTCCATCTCCATCTCCATCTCCATCTCCATCTCCATCTCCATTACCATCTCCAGCTCCATTACCATTACCATCTCCTAAAGATAATAATACACCCGCTTTTTTTGACAAAAAAGCTTCCGACGATTTGTCTTCCTCAGAAGAAAAAATATGCGAACCGCTGCTAGTAGATAAAGTAAATGATGACGAAGCGGTTAATAGGCAGTTCGATGAGTTTTGGGCCATGTATCCGAAAAAGGTAGACAAGCCCGGCGCAAAGAAAAAGTATATTATTGCGCTCAAAAAGAAAAAAATAGCACATGAAATAATAATGGCCGGATTAAAGGGTTATATTGTTTGCGATGAAGTATTAAAGGGCTTCATCTGTCATCCGACCACATGGCTAAATCAAGAAAGATGGGCTGTCGAGCACAAAAATAGCAAACAGGAAGCGATAGACGCATGGTTTGCCGACGGCCCTAGCGATGAAACTCTAGGAGAATGGGATCGCCAAGTGCAAGAAATAGAGAGGAACAAATGCAAGTAACATTTGCGATTCTGACAAGCGATATACCAAGCTGCATAACTAAGCGATATTGGCTGGAAGGCGATAATCTGAAAAAGGAAACAGTAGGCCAAATGTCGCTAGGTCGTGCAGATGTCGTTTCTGTTGCCAATGTCGAAGAATTTGCCGCTGTCGTTTCTGGCTTGAAAAACAATCAGGCTTTATGTTATGGCGTGCCAAAGGGTATAAAGGTTGGTTGCGGTGTTGATATTGCAACTAATGACACAAAACTTGAAGGAGAAATGGCTAGAACTAAGAACGATTTTGAATGGCCTGCTGGCGGCGGCGTGCTGTTCCTTGACCATGATAGCGGCATGAGCAAACAAGATTTTCTTGATTCTGTAGCCTATGTTCTGCCAGAATTGCAGACGGTTGATAAAATTTGGATGCCGTCTAGCAGTTCGCACATCTTTAACGGCGACAAAGACCTGACGGGCATAAAAGGGCAGCGACTTTACTTTTTTCTTGATGATGCAAGCAAAATACCGGAAATCGGCAGCCTGATATTCAAAAAACTTTGGCTTGCTGGCATGGGAAATATTGTCATAAGCGCGGCAGGTTCAATGCTCGTGCGAGGGCCGATTGATGCTACTGTGTGGCAAACAAACCGTTTTGATTTTGCTTCTGGCGCGAAATGCGAAAAACCACTTGAGCAAAAATACCGAGTGCCTGAAATTATGAAAGGTTGTCGTAGATGCCTAGAACATGCCAACGTAAAGCGATTAACTGGCAAAGAAGAATATTCATATTCGCAGATGGTTGCTGCTGAAAAGGCATTGCACAAGGCCGAGGCAGGCAAACAGCAAGATAAGCACATCGAAGAACGCATAAAACATGAGCCAGAAGTAAGAAAAAAAGCTTTGCGGCAATTCTATAAATCAGCATACAATGGCGGCACTTTGGCCGGAGATTTTAAGATATTTCTTTTCAAAGATGGCAACAAAATTGAAAAAACTATTCTGGAAATTTTAAAAAATCGCAAAGAATATCATAACTGCCGAACGCTAGACCCGATTGAACCAGAATACAACGGCTATCACAAAACAGGTGTGTTGCTTTTAGATAAAAGCGTGCCGATGCTATGTTCAAAAGCTCATGGCGACAAAACATTTATTCTTACTGAGTTAATACAAAAAAATGAAAATGAAGAAATTTTCAAAGAAATGCAGCAAGACATAAAAGATCAGCTTGCCGGGAAAATATCGACAATACCTTTGCCGTGGAGTCGATTAAGCATGGGAACTAATGCGTTAAGAGAAGGAACGGTAACGATTATTTGTGGCGCTACAAAAGTAGGCAAGAGCTTGTTTTCTATGAATATTGCAAAATATTTACAGGAAAACGCCGTTCCGTGGGCCTATTTGCCACTTGAAGACGGCAAGAAGGAATGGACATGGCGCATTATGGCGATTCTTGAGAATGATTTTACAATGACCGAAGATAATCCAGAAACGGCAATGAGACGCGCAGAGGTTATGAAAAAACGCGAGCCGGAAATTATGTCGTATCTTGAAAATATAACTCAAAATCCTAGAATTGGAAAGGATGGTGCAAACGGGAAAAAAATACGCACTGAACCGACTGCAGATTTGATTTTAAAATGGACTGAAGCACAGGCCAAGAGGGGCAAGCGAGTAATATTTGTTGACCCATTAGCACAGATTAGTTTTAGCGGATTTAAAAAATGGGAAGCAGAGGAGTCTTTTGTGCAGAAGTTTTGTGGCATTGCGGCAGATTATAAGGTAAGTTTGGTGCTTATTTCTCACACAAAAAAAGGCAATGAAGATGCGACATTATCGGTTGAAGACATGCAAGGGAGTGCGGCGTTTGGCAGATTATGTCACACTTCAATTTTAATTGGCGGCACAAATGGGCCCGAAGAAACGGAGATAAAGAGACCAGATTGCATAGAAAAGGCAATGAGCAACAGAACTGTTATGATCGGCGCGGCCCGTAACGGGGCTGGAACTCGCAGCAAGCTGGCGTTTATAGTTGAACCCGGTAGCCCGTTGTTTCACGAAATAGGCTACATTGCAAGCAAGAAATCGAAGGATAAAAAATAATATGATAATCAACCTTTTTCACTTGTCGGATGTAGGAAACGAAATGGATTCGAGAGACTATGGACTTTCTATTCACCGAGGAGTTTTAATCAAATGGAATGAAATGAGAGATTTAAGGGTGCCGCTTATGATAGATTCTATGCCAATCAAGATAGTTGAAAAGCTTCTTGCTGTATGTTATCATAAAGGCAACGTAGCTTTTCTTTGGCGCGGCGATGTTCCTACCGATTACGCAGAATATAAAACTGTGAATATTTGCGGGGATAGCTGGAGTATTACTTGGTCGAAAAAGGCGAGAGAAGAGGTAAAAAAATGAAATGGCTAAAACACAAAGG
>JAQVCG010000053.1 GCA_028689875.1 Candidatus Rifleibacteriota bacterium
CCAGAAAACCGTCAGGTTTGTTTCTTGCCGCGTAAACCCACAGGCTAATCAAAGAAAATGGAGCTGCGCATCCTGCGATAGCTATGAGTTTTTTTGTTTTATAATGCTCTGGAAAAGAACAAGATATGCGAATATCATTATTCATAAAGCCCTCACTTTAAATGCAGCCGATTATTTTGTCGCAATATTTTTTAATGGCATCTTCTGAGTGTTCATAATTTGCGGCAATATTTATTAAATGGGCAATCTCTGTCTCCGACAGATCAACATGGGAGAATGCGCCAGATGCGTAAACGTTAAAACATTTTTTTATTTTCTTTGCGATATTGAGCGCATCGTTTTTTGAAATTTTCATTTATTCCTCCGCAAACGGCAGAATGTCAAAAACCTCTTTGAGTTTATTCAGATTTTCCTCTTTCGGAGTCGTTACTTTTCTTTCCCACAGTTGAATAGTCATCAAAGACACCCCAACCTTAACCGCTAAATCCATTTGAGTTAGATTAGCCGCCTTTCTCAATTCTTTAAGGTTTTCCATACAATCTCCTTTTTTGTTTTAAGTATTAACAATAATAATACAAAAAATACTTATTGTCAATTTAAATTTTCAAATTATTTTACGCTTTTAACTTTATATGTTATAATCAAATAAAATACCAATGGGGGAAATATGAAAAGACTAGAGTTTTCAGAAAAAAAGCAGCTCGCGCTGAAATTTATAGCAAAAATCGCGGAGGGCTACCGACTTACGGGGCCGAACAACGCGTTTAATGAGGCAATGAAAGGCATTGAATCGGTAGGCATTCAGCAAGCAAGCCTTTACCAGTTCATTCGAGCCGACGAGGAACTATCACGGGCATACTTTCAAGCACGTGACAGTCAGCGCAAAAACGTATTAAGTGGCTCAAAACATCTTGGCGTCGAGCAGCGGGTAAAACTGATTGAGCTGATTATCGAAAATATTAAAAACGGAATGAATGTTCGGGGCGACAAATATCACGAAAATGCTGTCGTTGCAGCTTGCAAATCTTTAGGCTTGCCAATTATTCACTGGGCTACCATTCACAGGTGGTTGAGGATGGATTACAAAGACCTAAAACAGAAATTTCACAATGCAGTTAAATTGTCAAGCGATGCAAGAGCCGACTATAGCATAAAATCAGCAGAATTAGAGCGTGAATACAAAGAAATTGTTAAAAATGCCAGAATAATTTGCCGCGAAGCCATTCAAAGTGCAAAAAAAAATCGAGATAAAACGATTAACGACGCAAAAAATAACAAAATTGCTTGCAGAAAAAAAATGAAAAATAAATTGCGTGCTCTTACTGGTTGTGGTAAAATTGCTACAGGTGGAAATAATGAAAATTGAACTTTGGCCGATTGAAAAGCTGATACCTTACGATAACAACCCGCGAAAGAACGAAGGCGCGGTTAGTGCTGTTGCAAAGTCTATCAAGGCTTACGGCTTTAAAACGCCGATTATAGTTGATTCTGAGGGCGTTATTCTCGCAGGTCACACGCGAAAGCTTGCGGCAGAGCAGTTAAAACTGAAAGAAGTGCCGGTTATCGTTGCAAGCGACTTAACGCCGGAACAGGCACGGCAATTCAGGCTAATCGACAATTCAACCGCTTCTATTGCAGAATGGGATTTGGAAAGGCTGATGCAGGAATGCGCGGCAATGCCAGAGATTGAATTTAAAGACTTCGGCCTTGATTTGGAAGCGGAATTACTTAAAGCACAAGGTTTGATGCCAGATGACGGTTCAGAAGAATCGCAAGAAGGCGTTAAGCAGAATGATAAAATTACTGTTATAATCGACGATATGAGCCAGAAAGCAGAGATAAAAGCGGCTGTAATGGCGGCTATTGAAGGGCTTGAGGCTCACGTAAAATAAGCTACAGGAAGGTGAAATTTTGAAAGATAATAAATTATCAGATGCTATGGGGTTTTTTAGCCAGTTAGTTACTGATGGCGGCAACGTAGACACGCAAGAAAAGTTAAACTTTATGCGTCTATGCTGGAATAATTTAATGGATATGCAATTAGAAGTAACCAAGCTTAAAAGCCCTTCGGAGGATATGGCTAATAGGCAAGATAAAGTTTCAGCAGAGCAATGGATGTTAAACCATATTTTATATATTGGCAATGAAATTCCAGAACCTATTGC
Organism: Candidatus Rifleibacteriota bacterium; assembly: GCA_028689875.1. Classification (GTDB taxonomy): domain Bacteria; phylum Muiribacteriota; class Ozemobacteria; order Ozemobacterales; family Ozemobacteraceae; genus MWDD01. Next base: position 2,166 of record JAQVCG010000053.1, read on the forward strand.
CAATGACAATAGGGATAAGTTTGTTTTGCTAGGATATCCGCAACAGATGATTGATGCAGTTGATTGCAAATAAAACCGGAAGGTTGGTGTTTGATATGGCTGGAAAGCCGAAAGATAAGGTGAATGCGGGAAAGCAGAAGCCTGAGAAGAAGCGAAAGAGCAACGCGGGGTCGAAAAGTAAATATACTGATGAATTTCCCGCGTTAGCAGAAGGGTTCGCGCGTCAAGGGCTTTCCGATGTTGATATAGCAAAAAATCTTGGCATTAGTCTTGAAACATATTACTCTTATCAAAAAAGGTATCCTAAATTTTTTGAGGCAATACGAGAAGGTAAGAAGCCAGCAGACCTAATTGTAGAGAATGCGCTTTATAAAAGGTGCATTGGATGCGTAGTTGAAGAGGAACATACCGAAATAAGCAAGGGCGAAAACGGTAAACAGATCGTTAGAAAAAAGATTATAAAAAAACAATTACCGCCCGATGTAAATGCTGCCAGATATTGGCTTTCTAATCGCCAAAAAGAGCGATGGAGCAATAACCCTGAAACTGCAAAAGAAATTGATGAATCATTGCCGAATCTGGTTGTGGTCGAGATCGGCCTGAATGATAAAATTGTTGATAACGATATTGTCGATGGTGAAAAAGAATGACCACGCAGAAACTTGTTTTAAAGCCAAGCGCGTTTAAGGTTTACAAAGACCAATCAAGATTTCGAGTATTGGCTTCTGGCCGACGTTTTGGCAAGACCCGCCTCGCTGCAAGCGAAATGCTCAAATTTGCAACGCGAAAAAAGGGCGCGATTGTTTGGTATTTAGCACCAAGTTATCGCATGGCAGCCCGCCTAATGTGGAGTATCTTAAAATCAATTATTCCAGACCAATGGATTTTCAAGAAAAACGAAACAAATTTAACGATAATCTTGATAAACGGCTCAATATTAAGCCTTTGCGGGGGCGAAAACTACGATAGCTTGCGCGGCTCGGGTATTGATTTTATCGTGCTCGATGAGTTTGCTTTTATGCGGCCAGAAGTATGGACAGAGGTAATTCGTCCGGCGCTTTCTGACAAGCAAGGTCATGCGCTTTTTATCAGTTCTCCTGACGGTTTAAATCATTTTTATGACTTTTATCAACGCGACGCAAAAATGCCGGGGCAGGGTTGGAAGTCATGGCAATTTACCACGCTTGACGGCGGATGGGTGCCCCCAGAAGAAGTTGAAGCCGCAAGGCGCGAACTTGATAGTAGAACTTTCGACCAAGAATATTTGGGCGAATTTAAAAGTTTTTCAGGGCGCGTTGCGTATGAGTTTGGCCGCACTAATTATGAGCATGAGCTATGGCATAATCCCAGCAAGGAGCTGATTGTTGGCCTCGATTTTAACTCAGCGCCCGGTATTGCGGCCATTATGCAAGACCAGATAATGCCCGGACAATTTGAAACGGTAACGGTTGGTAACGAAACGATAAAATCTCAAGTTATGGGAACAGGCGCTATTGGAGAAGTTTGGATACCTCAGCATTCTAATACTCTGCTTGTTTGCCAGAAACTTTATGCCGATTGGAAAAGCCACAAAGGGCCAATTACTTTCTACGGCGACCCTGCCGGTGGTCAGAAAAAATCAAGTGGCGTGCAGGGAACTGACTGGGAACTTGTGCAAAACTTTTTCAGACAAACGGAATGGCGCGACCGCATAACATACGATATACCGCGCGGACACCCTAGCGTAAGATCAAGAATTAACGCTATGAATGCACGAATTAAATCAATCGACGGCATTATTAGATTTATGGTTGACGCTGCCGCCGCGCCTCATATCGTCGATGATTTTGAGCGTTTAACGGTGCTCGAAGGCTCTAATGGCGAAATTGATAAGAATGCCGATAAGAAAATAGGCCATTTATTCGACGCTTGCAGTTACGCTATCGAGCGCAGACACCCGATTTTCGACGGCCACGCGGCAACAGTAATTGACCTTTAAAATTTGCCGATTCTTAAATTTGTGCTACGATTAACTTGAAAACACAAGGGGATAATATGAAAATTGAAAAAATATCTATCGACAAACTGTTACTAGACCCTGCAAACGCTAGAAAGCATGGTAAAAAGAATCTCGACTCCATAAAGGGTAGTTTGGCAAAGTTTGGTCAGCAAAAGCCGATTGTGGTTAATGCTGATGATGTAATAGTTGCAGGCAATGGCACTTTGCAGGCAGCGAAAGAATTAGGTTGGAAAGAAATAAATATCGTTCGCACTGATTTAAAAGGCAGCGATATAACCGCGTTTGGTATTGCGGATAACAGAACATCTGAGCTTGCCGAGTGGGATGATGACGTTTTGAAAGAATTGCTTGAAGGATTAAAAGCAGAAGATTTTGATTTGTCGGCTATCGGGTTCGATGATTTCTTTGAAAAACAAGAAGAAGAAATAGACATACCGATTAAAGACTCTGAGTCGTCTTTTGTAAAAGCTGAATTAATTGTTTCGTTTGACGAAAAAGATAGATTTGAGATTATCAACGCTATAACAGAGGCAATTTCTAGGTTCAGCAATGCAAGCGTAGAGTGCGTTGGCGATGAGTAAATTTAAGGGGAAAAAAACAGACAACGGCCCGAAGTTGGCTAAAAAAACATTAAGAGAAATTGCATTAAACGGCATTCAGTCGCCTTCTGTGCTTGAGTTTTTCTGTGGTGCAGGTGAATCTTTTAACGCCGTTTGGCGCAAAGCAAAAAATTATACTGGCGTTGATTTAAAGGCTTTTGACGATGAAAGAAATACTATATGCGGTGATGTTGTAGATATTGCAAAAACGATAGATGTCGACAAATACAATATTTTCGACTTAGACGCTTACGGCAGCCCTTATACGGTGCTTGATATTTTATCAAAAAGAATAAAAAACTATGACAAAATCGCGTTTGTTATAACAGATGGGATTTGCATAGACTTGAGAATGGGGAATGTTTGCTCCGGTGTTCAGTCTTTAACTGGATTAAAAAATAGACGATTGCGCCGCGCAAATGTATTGCATTATGAAATAATCAAAAAAATAATCATCACTGTTGCACAAAGATTGAACGGTGTTGCGTCTGGTTTTAAGATTGCAACTGGCGTTACTGGCGCCAAAGTTAAGTATTATGTGTTTTTTATCGAAAGAAAAAAATAATACTTGCTTTTTTTGCTTTAATGGTTTAATATTGAATTATGCGCAATGCGCAAATTAAAAACGAGGTATGAATATGAAAAAGTTTAACAATGTTGAGATTTCAAAAGTTGAAGCCGTTAGATTGAACGGTAGACTGACTAATGTATATGAAGTCAGAAAAATTGATGGCAGCGCAAGAATATTTGATGGCCGTTTTTCAGGCAAAACATACAAAGATGCTTATGAATCGTATCTAAGCGCTGAAGTGGAGTTATAAAATGACAATCATATACGAACCAAAGGGAAAAGCACTAGAATACTCACCGCTTGCAATAAATCTTTACAACGGTTGTGACCACGCTTGCAAATACTGCTATTGCCCCGGCATATTCCGCAAAACCCTTGAAAACTGGTCGAAAGAATCTGCGCCTAGAAAAAATATTCTTGCGCAGCTTGAAAAGTCTGCCGCAAAATATGCAAATGACCCGAGAGAAATTTTATTTTCTTTTACAAGTGATCCATACCAAAATGATACAGCCGCAAAGTTGACGAGAGAAGCTTTATTGATTTGCGAAAAACACAACCTTCGCTGTCAGGTGCTTACTAAAAACGGCATGGCGGCAACGAAAGACTTTGATATAATCAAACGCAACGATTGGAAATTTGGTAGCACGATTATTTTCAAATCAGAATCGTTGCGCGAAGAATGGGAGCCGGGAGCGCCTAGTATTGAAAGCAGAATTGAAGCTGTAAAAATCGCGCATTCAATGGGAATTTATACGTGGGTTTCAATAGAGCCCGTTGTTGATGCAGGCGAAGCGATAAGTGTTATTAAAGAATTAAAACCATATGTGTCGTTTTGGAAAGTTGGCAAAATAAATCATTTTCCGACTGTTGAGAAAATAATTGATTGGCATAAGTTTCTTGTTGATGCTGAATCTGCGCTTGCAGGAAGCTCATTTTACATTAAGAAGGATTTGGAGAAATTTAGAGTAAAATAGATCTCATAAAACTTGCGCATTTAATTATGCGCATTTTTCCCCTTTAAAATTTGCAATTCCCCGCTTTTGTGCTACCCTTAACATGAAATAACCTTGCAGGAGTTGAAATCGGTTAAATAATGCTTGACATTTCTAACTGTTTCTGATATAATCTAACTATGCTAAAAACAAATAAAGCATGTGAAAAACTAGGAATACATCCTAATACTTTAAGACGCTGGGCTAAGGAAGGTAAGATAAGTTGTGTTAGACAAAAGGGTGGAAACAGACTCTACGATGTCGAATCTTTCCTCAATAGAGAAGAGAAATGCGATAGAGCCAAATTTATCTACACTAGAGTTAGTTCAAGAAACCAACAAGACGACTTATCAAACCAAATTAGATACCTTAGAGAAAGATACCCGCACCATAAACTTATTGAGGACATTGGAAGTGGACTCAATTTCAAACGAAAGGGATTTCTCAACCTTTTGGACAGAATCATGTCAAGAGATGTCGAAGAGGTTGTGGTTGCCCACAGAGATCGGCTCTGCCGATTTGGATTTGAACTCGTTGAATGGTTCTTCACTAAACACAATGTTAAACTCATGGTTCTCGATAACAGTAAAAGCTCCCCACAACAGGAACTTGTTACAGACCTCTTATCAATCATTACAGTTTTCTCCTGTCGTATTCACGGACTCAGGAAATATTCTGAAACGCTCAAGAAAGATAAGATTCTATCCAACGAAACAACAGAAAATAGTTCTGTTTAAATGGTTTGGTGTATCTAGATATTCGTTTAATAAAACAGTTGAATATCTTAGACAGCCCGATACGAAAGCGGATTGGAAGGCCATAAAAACAGATTTAATCCATAATTTGCCTGAGTGGGCAAAAGAAGTACCATACCAGATAAAATCTATTGCGATTAAAGATGCTTGTGATGCAATTAAAAATGCTAAGTTAAAGTTTAAACAAACTGGAAAAATACAAAAAGTTAAATTTCGCTCCAGAAAAAATGCAGATTTTAACTTGTATATACCTAAACAATCATTAACAGAAGCTGGATTTTATCACACTTTGATAGGAAATATTAATCTTAGAGAAAAGATTGGAGAAGTTAAATATGATTGTCGTGTAATTTTAGAAAACGGAAGATATTTTGTAATTAAACCGGAAGATAGAGTTGTTAAGAATCCTGATAACCAAAGGTTCCCTGTCGTAGCTCTTGACCCCGGTGTAAGAACATTTCAAACACTGTATTCTATGGACTTTGCCGGTAAATTTGGTAACTCAGATTTTTCTCGGATTTATCGTTTGTGCTATGTGCTAGATAAGCTTTATTCTAGGCGCAAAAAAGAAATCTCTAATAGATATAATGATAAGTTAAAACGAGTTCGCTGGAAAATTAAAGATTTGATTTCAGAAATACATCATAAATTGGCGTTGTTCTTGGTGAAAAGTTTTGATTGTATTTTGCTCCCATCGTTTGAAACATCAGATATGGCAACAAAATTACACTCAAAAGTTGCAAGAGCTATGCTTGGTTGGTCACATTACAAGTTTAAACAATTTCTGAAATTTAAAGGAGAAGAATATTCTTGCAAAGTTATAGAAGTAAATGAAGCTTACACCAGCAAAACTTGTGGAAAATGCGGGAAAATGCAGAATATAGGTTCTAAGAAAATTATGGAATGTTCTTGTGGATTAGAATTAGACAGGGATTTAAACGGAGCAAAAAATATATATCTACGGAATATATCTTTTGCGTTGGCGGCTTCGCCCTTTTTAAGCGAAAGCTTAAATTGTATATCTAAGCAGTTTGTTGAAAACTGTTAATGAAAAGGAAGCAGAAATTAAAATGGCTTTTGAAGTAATGCCGAAAACGATAACAGCAGCGGTTTCGCCTGCTTACAAGCGACAAGTAACCGAATGGCAGATGATTAACGCACTACTCGGTGGAACGGGCGTAATGCGTGCAATGGGCGAATTGTATTTACCACGCCACGAAAACGAAAGCCAGAAGAATTACGCGAAACGTTTGCAAAAGGCCGTTCTTGCACCATTCTTCAAGCGTGCCGTTAATTTCTCAACAGGCAAGGCGTTTTTTAAGCCGATAACGATTCAAGCCGCTGATAATAAGTCTGAGTTAAGCGATAAAATCATAGAGTTGGTGAACGATGCCAATAAAAAGGGCGATTCATTTGCGAAGTTTTGCAATCAGGCGTTCAAAGACGCGTGGGCGAAGGGGTTAGGTTATATTTACGTCGATGCACCCTCATTCGACCCGAACGAAGTAAGAACTCAAGCGCAGGTAGACGCAATCGGCTATCGGCCTTACTTTGTTTACATTCCCGCCGAAGATGTGCTGGATATTGAGATTGACGAAGATGGGCAGATTGTTTATGTCAAGCTGTTGGAGCGTTTTTCAGAGTTCAACCAATCTCTGAAAGTAACCGAAGAAAAAACTCGCATTCGCGTTGTTACTCCAAACGAAATAGCAGTTTACGAGCGCCCAATGACAGCAGTAACAAGCGCAAGCCGACAAGTTAAGCAAACGCCAGAATTTACCGAATATGCGATAATGCCGAATTACCCGGTTGCAAACAAACTTAATCGGGTTCCGCTTGTGCCGATTTACACCGGCGAAAAGAAAGCAGATTTTGAGTGTGTCAGCTCGCTGATAGACCTCGCCTATACCAACGTGCAATACTTTCAGGACGAAAGCACACACGAAAACGCGATTCAGTTTGCAGAGTTTCCGCTTTTAATCCTCACTGGCTCAGACGGCAAGGAAATCACTATCGGCGCTAATAAGATGATAGCGATTAAAGATAATGAGGCTAACCTGAAATACGTTGAACATTCAGGCAAGGCGCTTGAAGCAGGCAGACTCAATCTTGAAGATTTGCGCGTTAAAGCAGGCTACTGCGGCCTTAAAGTGCTTATGAGTGATAACGCCAACGGAAAAAGTGCCAATTCAACTGCGACTGAGGCTGAAATTGAGAACATCGACGCAAACAGCGAGCTGAAGGTGGCTTCTGACAACTTTGTGGACTCAGTGAATTATGCTTTGTGGCTTTATGAGCTATATCTAGGAACCGCGCAACCAAACGGACAGGCTAACTTTGTTGCAAAGCTCGATGGGCTTTACAGCGTGTCGCAGTCAGATGTTCGAGAGCTTGCCGCTTTGATGGAGCTTAAATCGGCTGGCGAAATGCGTCTTGAAACGCTTTATAAAGAATTTAAGCGGCGTGGCACTGTGTCAGATGACTTTGATATTGAGTCTGAGGTTGCTTTCGCAGAAGAAAATAGAAATAATCCAGAGGGTGTGTAATGCCAAGCGCGTCTAACGTTTTAAGAGATATTTTTACAGCAAGAGCTTTTGACTTAGAAAAGGTCAAAACAGCTAGCGCAAAGAATATATCGAAAATTCTCGAAGCTCTCATGCGCGAAATTGAGCGTGAATTGAGAGACGCAGACCCTACTGGCGTAACTCGGACGGCTTATCAGAAAGAAAGGCTTAGCAAGCTTTTTAATATGGCTGACAAGACGATTAAAAGCCAATATAAAGGTATCGGCGGCATTGTTAAGAATGAGCTGATGACGCTCGCAGAAATTGAAGGCGTATTTGCAGCAAAGGCCATAAACGCCGTATTAAAGGTTGATGTGCTTGATTATGTCGTTTCGCGTGAAGTATTAGAGAAATTGGCAACAGAAACGCTGATTGAAGGCGCTCCGAGTGCTGAGTGGTGGAGCAAGCAGGCAGTATCATTGCAAGATGAATTTAAGCGTGTTATGCGTGTCGGCGTGGCGAAGGGCGAAACTTTGCAGCAGATGTCAGCGCGTGTTATGGGAACGCAGAAGCCTAGCTTGTTAGGCGTTCGCGGTAGGGTTCCCGGTGTTACTGATGAGGTAATCGAAGGCTTAACGTATGAGCCGGGATTGTTGAAGAAAGCGCGGCGTAATGCTGAGGCGTTGGTTAGAACTAGCTATCAGACGGTTATGAGCGAGGCAAGACAAGACGCTTATCGTGCTAATGATGACGTAATCAAAGGTAGCGAATTTAGCGCCACACTCGACAGCCGCGTTACTCCGCGTTGTGCGGCTTATGACGGCGCTCAGTGGGATTTAAACGGCAATCCGATAGGCAAGAAAAAACTTCCCTTTGCGCAGCCACCTTTACATTGGGGTTGCAGAAGTATTTTACTACCAGTTATGAAAGACCTCGAAGAAATCCTAGGCGTGCCCGGCATGTCAGAAATGCCAACAAGCACAAGATTAAGTATCGACGGGCAAATATCGACCGATGTAACTTTCGACCAATGGATGAAATCGCGGCCTGTATCAGAACAAATTGAAGTTCTAGGAAAAGGTAGACAAAAGCTATACGCAGATGGTAAACTGACTTTGGCCGATATGCTCAACCCGCAAACAGGGCAAGTAATGAGCTTAAAAGCACTAAGAGAAAAGACTGAAAAGGGGTTGTTTTATGTGCCTAAAAACTAACGAATACATTTCAAGCGTGATTGCAAGCGGCAAGTTTGCTAAAGTTGCTGATTTGATTGAATTTGCCAAGTCGAACGATCACAAAGAGGCTTTTATAATTGGTAATTCACCTACGTTGAAGCAAATAACAGATGAGCAATGGGAAAGAGTTAGAAGCGGCTTTTCTATTGGCTTTAACGGCATTCCATTGTTTGAAAATTTTGCACCTAACGTCTGGATGTTTGAAATAAACAACTTTTGGCTGTCGCATATAGCTCAAGACATATTTAAATCGGCAGAAACAAGGCTAGATTGCGTCGAAAACTTTTTCTTGATAAAAGATACCTTTTGCACAGAAAAAAACGCGTGTGAGGCCGTTATTTCGTTTGCCGATAAAATCAAGCGGGCAAAAGTGGCGATAATCTCAAAAGATATTTTTATTCAGGGCAATACTTTTGATTCTGCCAAAGAAAACTATAAAAGATTGTTTCAATGTATAGCTCAAGGCAAAGTTAAGCCTGATTATCTTGTCAGAAAGCGTGGAAGCGTTACAATGGGGCTTTTTTTGTTGCTGATAGCAGGATTTAAGCGCATAAACTTTGTTGGCGTTGATTTGCAGAATAAGTCATATTTCTATGATAACGTGGAGAACAACGAGCCTCACGGCACAGAAGATACTAAGCTTGGTATGCCGATTTCAGATGTTATTTCAGCTATGATTCAAGCGTTTAATGACGTTTCAAACGATAAGGTTGAGGTTTTCGCTGCTTCTGGCAGATTATTAGACAAAAACATTGCACAAAAACTAGATTGGTAAAGCATGGGGGGCAATTTATGAAGTTTGTAACTTGGCTATGGGGCGATAGAAACTGGCATTCTAGCTACGGGGCAGAGCATGTTAATTTATTAGTTGATTGCATAAGGCGCAATTACAAGGGCAAGGCAGAGTTTTACTGTGTAACCGACAACGGGGAGGGCTTAGGCGATGACATTACAGTTATTCCTCTGTGGTCTGATTTTTCTAGCTTGGGTCATTGCTATCGACGATTGAAAGCGTTCTCAAAAGAATTTGGTGATTTAATCGGTGGAAAGTTCTGCTCTATTGATTTGGACGTTGTGATTACAGGCGACTTAACGGAAGTCATCGACAACGCGCCTGATTTTGCCATTATGAAAGACTTTCAACCGCCAACGCCTTACAATGGCAGCTTCTTTATCATGGAACCGGGGGCAAGGTCGCAAGTTTGGGAGCAATTCGTTAAAGACCCCCAGGGTTTGATTGCAAAGGGCAACAAACTAGGCTATTGCGCATGCGACCAAAAGATAATCGCAACAGTATTAGGTAAAAACGAGCGCATTTTGGGCGATACTGACGGTTTTTATAGCTACAAGTTCGCAATCAAGCAAAGAGGCAACAAACTGCCTGAAAATGCAAAGGTAATAGCATTTCATGGCACTGGTAAGCCTTGGCACAAGGAATATCGCGCTATTGATTGGGTAAAGAATAATTGTAGATACACAAAGCGTGCAATCGTTCTAGGTGGCGCTTCTGGTGTTTGGGATGAGTTAAAGTCGCTTGGTAACGTGGCCGATAATTCTGCAATCATAGCCGTAAACGATTCTGGTTATGCTTATTCAGGCAAAATTGATTACTGGGTAACATTGCGCCCTGAAAAGTTTGCAAAATGGCGGCAAAAGCGAGCCGACAATGGTTACAACATGAGATTTATTTCTATCGGATATAATTCGGCAAACAAGAAACCTGAGATCATGGACGAAGGAATGAATGAGCGCGTAAACGGCAAGTTATGGCACGGTTCAAGCGGATTATTTGCAGTTAAAGCGGCTTTTGAACATGGATTTGATGAGATAATTCTTTGCGGCGTGCCTATGAATAACGATTTAAACATTCATCGTGGGGAAAAATGGAAACAGTTTAATGACTTTCGCAAGGGCTGGACTGATAATCTGAATGAACTGAAAGGCCGCGTGTATTCGCAATCGGGTTGGACTAAGGAATTGTTGGGTAGTTTTATGTAAACGAACAGCTTACTTAATTAACTGGCCTCAACGCCTCGCTTTATGCGGGGCTTTTCTTTTGTTTATCAAATTATCCCGATTTTGATAGATAAGCTATTTTAGTATCAAATATTACAGACAAAGAAAAACCCGCATTGCTGCGGGCTTGCTGGTTACTGAATGTTTTACTCTCCTATTACGCTATCAATCTTAACAACTTCGCCATGACTCTCATAAATAATCTCTTTCAGAGTGTTCTCTGCGTCTTCCTTTGTTGCAGTCGGCTCGCATCGTAGCTTAATCTGTGCCGTGATAAAGAAAAGCTTGCAGGACTTGCCTAGTTCCGGCTTTTTGCTTTGTTTCGTGGCTTCAAGTTCCGCCCGTTCCATTTCAAGCATTGCACGCTCAAGAGTTGCTTTTTTCCTTTCTTCTTTTGCTTGCTTTTGCGCATTTTCGAGAGCTTCTTTTTGTTTTTCAGCGTCGATTTTTGCTTGTGCTTCTCGCTGCTCTGCCAATTTCGCCGCATTGTCGCGCTCTGCTGCGATCTCTACCGCCTGCGCCAGCTGCTTTGCTGCTTCAAGTTCGCGTGCCTTTGTTTCGCGCTCGATTCGTTCAGCCTCTTCGCGGGCTTTGCGCTCTGATTCGGCTTTGATTCTATCTTCGGCGGCCTTCTGCTGCTTGATAATGCCGTCGATAATTTCATTCAGCTTTGCGGTATAAACGGATTCTGGCTCTCTGATAATCGGGTCGATAAGCTTGTCATAAATGCCGCCAACGATTCCAGCGCGTTCAGTGATTGCGGACAGGTTAGCTTTGCGGCTCTCGACCACGTCTTGCACACCTCTGTCATGTCCAACCATATCAGCAACCTTTTCGATTGCGCCTTTGGTTAGTTTCGCCTTGTCGGTAAGATTGCTCAATATCGCCAGCTTTTCAATGTTGCCGGTTTGGTATTCTTTCGCGACTTCGCTTTCAAGATAAAGTGCGTCAAGTTCATTCTGCAACAGTTTTTTGCAATGTTCGCGCTGCTTGTCCTCGAAAACTGCAACCTGTTTCAAAATCTTTTCTCTTGAGTCAAGAATCAGCTTGGCAAGCTCGACTGCTTGAGCGTTGAAGACATCGACTGGTGCGGAAAGCTCCTTCTTAACGTCTTTGCGGCGTTTGTCAATTTCTCCTGCCAGCTTATTCAGGTCGGTTGCCATTTTCTTGGCTTCCGGCAACGTCTCGATAGTTACCTCAATGTCGTAACTCTTGAGATTTTCAAGCAGGTCGGCCCTGATTTCAGCAAGGTTTGCGCTGATTTGCGCAGGTATAATTGTGACTTGTAATTCGTTCATTTAATCACCTCTTAATAAATTTGTTAAGCCATTCTAGCACGATTAAGCCAGAATTGCAAGCGGATTATTTAACAAATTAAGTATTGTCTTCGGTTGCCATTTTGTTTTGCCTTTTTTCGTTTTTATTCCCATCGACTCAAGCTTTAAGGCAATCCTAGCAAGAGAATACCGCCTTTTTCTTAACTCTCGCATCATAGCTATTGCCTGAAGTTCTTTTTCATTGGCAATCAGGTCAACGCCGTTGTCAGCCAAGTTATAGCCGAAGGGAATAGAACCAACCAACTGACCAGAAGCCTTTTTTATACCCATTGCAGCTTTTGTTAAACTGCTATGCGTAAACGCCTTTTCTCTACCATGAATAATTGCATGGCACTGAATACAAAGCGTTATCAGGTTAAATTCTTCATCGGAACCGCCCTTAGATGCAGGTTTTAAGTGATGATGCTGAATGTTTTCTTTTGTGCCACATGCCACGCAAAAATCTAGCCTCATTGTTTATCCTTTCAGTTCTTCAATTTCGGTCGACAACACTTCGCGGGCAAAGTCAATGCTCCCATGACTGCCGTCTTTGATGCAGGCTTCAAGCGTGTTAATAGCCCTTTGCAAGTCTACAATATCTTTCTTTTGCCTGCTTGCTTCGAGTAGTGCAACCTCAGCGGTTGCCAATAGTTCCTCGTTTGTCATTGTTATACCCATTTTAGCCCATAAGTCTTTTGCAATCAGATATGGGCAAGATTGATCGTGTTTAACGACTTTCGTTGTCGGATTCGGCTCATTGCCGCAATAGTAGCAAGGCGGACAGATACTTTCATTCGGGCCGGTTATGAATAGTTTGTTCATGCAAACACCTCTTTCTTTGGTTCCTGTGGTTTAATCGCTGTAACAACCTGCAATACTACAAATTCCTGATGATACAGTCTACAAAGTCTTTCGGCTTCTTTCTCTGCGCTTTCTCTGGTCTTGTGCTGTTTCGGCGAGTCTGACGGGGCAAGTTTGCCGTTTTCGAGCAGACAGACGATGAATCGCTCGGTGCTTGGCAGAGTTGCGGCTGTGATTTTGCAATCTGGCGCAACAGTTGAAAGCGTGACTCTCGGCGCAACAAAACGCAATCCATTATTAAGTTTAATATCAAAAAAATATGTTTGATTTGGATTGTTGCTCATTATCGAGTTTTTTTCTCGCAGTGGATTAACTTTATCGCCTATTGATGGGTTAACGCCCCATGACGTTTCTTTCTTGATCAGCTCCAGTCTGTTTTCTTTTGTCATGTTATTTACCTTGTTTTAAATTTGCTGGCTTGTGACAGCTTGTAGACGCATTATCGACGGGACGAAGCCCGCCGTCACTCTGCGATTAAAGACTCAGACGCAAGCCTGTTTCATCTTCAAATGTGCTTTTGAGCATGTCGGCATAAAGGCCGTTGTGTGTGCTAACCGTCTTAATATTGGTGCCTCTGATGTTGATAAATTCAAGGTCATACAAATCCATTGCGTTAAGTTTGATTCTGCAATAGTTGGCTTTGTTTGTTGCTTTTGCTGCAAATTTAAAGCCGATTGTGTAGTTTTTTTCATCTCTTACAAAGTTCTTAGCACCAATCATTGCAACAAGACGGTTGCCGCCGTTGTTTGAGTTTGTTAATTGATTTAATGCTATTTGTGCCATTTCGTTATTCATTTTCTTTTACCTCGTTTTTTTAATTTTTTCGTATCGCTTACATAAATAAGTATAAATCATCTATCCAAAAATTGCAAGCATTATTTTAATTATTTTTTACAAGGTTGGCAGAACGGCATCAGAACTGGTTTTCTT
>JAQVCG010000146.1:0-1658 GCA_028689875.1 Candidatus Rifleibacteriota bacterium
ATGTATGCGATGAGCACTCTCTGAAATATTAAATATCTTTGGAATATCCACTTAAAAGTCTCCTTGATTCAAATTATCAACTTAAAATCTAATTATAGCATTATTTAAGCCCTGATTACCTAATAAAAACATATTAAATTAAAAGATTAAAGCTTGCGTTCGCACAAAACGAGCTTGCCGAGCGGAACATCGCTAAGCTCCTTAGAAAAGTGCAATATCGCCTGCGCATAACTCGTGTCAAGCCGTTCAAGAGAGTCTTCGCTGTGAAAATCGCGGGCGCCTACAAACTCTGAAATCTCGCTGATTGTGCCTTCACCTATCAATTCAAGAGTTTCGGCATCTTTAACAATAAAGGAATCAGCCGAACGTAGCTTGCCGAGCCAAAAGGTTTCTACAAAGATGCGAACCTGTCTGTGCTTCTCACCGACCACAATACGCCGATAATCTTGCGGAGTTATCAGCTCTCCGCGCCGAATATCAAGTTTGTAAAGCAAGCCGTCAATAGGCGATACCAGCTTCAACTGCGCCACTTCAACCGCCTGCTGCTCAAGTTCTGATTCAAGCTCAACCAGAACCTGGCCTTCTGATACCATCTGCCCTTCGCCGGCTAACATATTAACAACACGCTTCGACTGCAAAGAACCGACAAAAACCTCTCTGTTGAGCGGTTCTACCCTGCCAAATACCCTTAAAGGCCTTTCTGCCAACACCGGAGTCTTGCCCGGCTCTTGAGCAGCTGCCGCCCGTCTGAAAAATCTTTTGCTACATTTTCAAGTCTGAGCTGTGCCAAAATTTCGCTCCTATTAATGAAATACTGCTGCCGGATCAGCTTTTAGCGAAGTCCGCAATGCTATCAGCGAACCTATAAGGCTGACAATCAATGTTACAGCCGCCAGAACAGGCGCGACATAACTTGGAAAGTAACTTAGAATCGGTGAACCTGCAGTATTATCTAACAGTATAGCGAGCATAATAAATCCTATAAACAAACCTACACCGGCTATAATTGCGGCTTCCATAAAGACCACCATGGCAATATCTCTTTTTCTCGCACCAATCGCACGCATAACGGCAAAGTCTTTATTGCTTCTAAACAGACCGTTGCCGATAAGCACCGGCTCTGCCCTTTCGAGGCACTCACTTCGATGGAACTTGCACTCAAGCTGAATTCACTGCTTAACGACAGCAAACAGCACCGCATAATCGCTAGCGAACAAACTCGAAGCACTGTCTGACAGCTCTTTCATAGCAACGCCCTCTCTAAGACCGCTTACTTATATATCTCTACAAAGCAAGTTTATCAGAGTATAAGGCCATTGTAAATGTCATTTCGCAGAGGGCACGCAAACCCCAAACAATCATATTCGATGCAAGTGCAGACAACACTGACGATCGATCACAAAAATAGAGTATACTTTGACTTTAAAGACTTTTGTCGATGACAATACAGAAATTGCAAAATGTTAGGTGTGATATTATGAATAAGTTAATTATTATATTAGGATTACTTGCCTTAAACGCTTGTCTAAATGGTAAAGAGGTGCGAATGGAAGAAAAGAAACCAATATTAAATGAAGCCATAAAGTTCAATGGAGACTATAACTCCCGACAAAATGCTTTTGAAAAACTTACTAAAGCTTTTCAAGAAATCGGCATTG
>JAQVCG010000146.1:1758-3392 GCA_028689875.1 Candidatus Rifleibacteriota bacterium
GGTAAAGAGGTGCGAATGGAAGAAAAGAAACCAATATTAAATGAAGCCATAAAGTTCAATGGAGACTATAACTCCCGACAAAATGCTTTTGAAAAACTTACTAAAGCTTTTCAAGAAATCGGCATTGAGCTGATCAGTTATTCAAAAGAGAACCATATCACTGTCACTGAAGGAAAAGACTTCTATGAAGTGGAAGTTTTAATCAGTGTTCCCCGGTATAAGGATTTATTCAATTCGTGGCAGTTTGATATTAATAAAAACATAAATGACGGATTCTATATTGATATTGATTTTAAAGGCAACAGAGCATTAAAAAGCGAAGCAATTGCATTACTCGATAAAACGATGAGGGAAGAAGGGAATCTAGGCGCATTTGGCAATTTGTGTGGCGGAATAGAAAAAATTCGTAAAGATTATTGCATCAGAATTATTGATGAAAATGACTGCCTAACAATTGATATGTCACCAAAATCAGATTTTGGCGGTCATGACTTTACTTTTACAATTGACAAAAAAACAGGAAAACGATCTGATGTTGTCGTAGGCGAAGTATTACCTGAATAAGAAATTATTAACTGCCGATAATGTTTGAAATATTTGTCAGAGGTTTTTCTTGGATAAAAATAAACCACAATTTGATGAGCTTCTTGGATATTTGGCAGCCGCCATAACAGCTTACACATTAAAAACAGAAGGTTCATTGCCGGCGATAGTTGTAGGTTTTTTAATGTATCATGCACATAATTGGATAGTGGCATTCAGACATAGCAGAAAGCAAATCACCAACAGAAACACATCTCCTTTGTCATCCGAATACCCGATATGCTTCGAAATAGCAAAAGACGCTTTTGTTGCAGCAAGAGACATACAGAACTTTTGCAAGGAACCAAAAACTAAAGCCGATTCAGAGAATGAGCTCAATAATTGCCTCCGACTATTGAAAGGTCTTCAAAACGCAATTTTAATAGAAAATTATAAGCCGAAGCAACGAATGGCGGATTCGCTGAAGTCACTTATCCTTGAGTTTTCGGAACCTTTACCTGACTGGGTCTATGAAAGAGATTATCTGCTGGATTGGATTAAATTATACAGTAATAACGGTTCTTTTACTTATATTACTCCGAAAGCAAATATTATGATAAATTCGACGACAACGAAAAAACAAAAAAGGAAGACAAAAAAATCAAAAAAACATCGCCGGAGACGATGATTTTTTGATTTTTGAGTAGTTATGTGCTAGGGAAAGAAATCAGGTTTGGTGATGGAAAGAATTAATGTAATAGATACGAGTGGCTCAGAATAACCCATCTTCTTGACAAGCTCGCCTTATACTCGGAAGACGGACTGCCAACCATTGGTGAGCTGATTTTTGAACAGTTTGAAGAAATCGGGCTATACAGATTAAAAATCCAGAGGGCTTTTTTGTTCCTGCACGGTTCTACTGCGCACTGTATTGGTATAAATCATTGTTGTTCTTACGTCAGTGTGCCCAAGCATTTTCTGAATAGTTCTGATGTCATAGTTTGCCTGAAGAAAATGGCTGGCGAAGCTGTGTCTGAACGTGTGGGCCGTCGCGCGTTTGGTCAACTGGCATCTGAGAACGGCTGATTCTGGGTTGTAGCGGCGACGTTGCG
>JAQVCG010000147.1 GCA_028689875.1 Candidatus Rifleibacteriota bacterium
AGTAAAGCTCCATTAGAAGCTAATTTACCTTCTTTTCTCAAAATGGCCTCTTCAACTAACTCTGCAGAGGACAAATTATAAAATACGTTCTTTGGTGTAATTCCAAGATAATCAACACAATTTTTCATAGACACTCCTTAATTTAGGTCACTGGTATTTCGGCATAAACAAGAACTTTATTAACGAAAACAAAGTCATGCTATTTTATATATCATACCTTGTCAAGATGCTAAATTAAACAAAGCATTGCCCTGACATAATAATTATGATAATTTATTTATATGTGTAAGCGGTAGCATTAACAAGAGGTGGTCTGTGAACAAAAGCTATTTTTCAGAAACCAACTTTTTTAACGAAAACAAATCTTCAACTCCAGACGCAACAGGGCATAGGCAGCGGATTTTCAAAAGGTTTGACGAATCCAACTTTGATAGTTTTTCAGATCATGAAGTACTTGAAATGTTGCTTTTTTATTCTTTTTCAAGATGTGACACAAAGCCATTTGCAAAAGCTTTAATTGCAAAATTCGGTTCATTAGAGGGTGTTCTTACTGCTCCGCTAAATAAGCTGCGCCAAGTAAGTGGCATAGGCACTTCTACTGCAAGGCTTATAAAAGCTTTCTATCAGCTGGGAATTTTAATCAACAAAAGAAACGCCATAACAAATGAAATCTCAATTTCAAACAAATCTGATTTAATCAAATATTTGAAAAGCTCAATGGCATACTTACCAACAGAACAAGTCAGAGTGTTATTTTTGGATGCAAAAAATAAGATAATAAAAGATAAGGTTATGGGTGAAGGCACAGAAACGCAGTCAGCGGTTTTTCCAAGGAAGATAATGCAAAAAGCTCTTGAATACCATGCTATTGCAATAATTATTGTACATAATCATCCTAGCGGAGACACTCGACCTTCAAATGCAGACATTTCAATAACAGAACAAATTAAAAATGCCGCTAAAACCCTCAACATAGCATTATTTGACCACTTGATAATCGGCAAAAAAGACAATTGCTATTTTAGCTTTCGTGAAAACAGTCTGTTATCAGATTATTAAAAAAACAAATTATTCTTCATTTTTAATAAACCCATCAGGCTTCTCACTGGTAAGCAAGTCTCTGATTTTTCCGTATAAGACTTCAAGGGCTACCCTATTGCTTGCTCCCTGAGGAATTATCAAATCAGCTAAATACCTTGAAGGTTGCACCAGATTAATTGCTGCATCTCGAACAGTGCTTTCATACTGAGTAATTATACTCTGTACGGTTCTGCCTCGATCTACGTGATCCCTTTTTATCCTTCTAATTATCGCTTTATCTAATGGAACATCAATGTAAATTCTGAGATCAAATATCGGCATTAATTCAGCAATATTAAAAAGCAACAGCCCTTCAACAATAAGAATTGGATGTGGTTTAATTTCAACAGTTTCGCTTTTTCTGTCAGAGACTGTAAAGTCATATATAGGTCGCTGTATTGAATGACCTGAACGCAATGTATTTATATGACTAATCAACAGACTTGTCTCAAGAGCATCGGGATGGTCATAATTCCTTATAACCGGCTTATCCTTTTTAGCGTAGTAATACATGTCGTGTTCCAGAACACATATTTTCCCGGGAAATCTCTCGAGAACCGCCCTTGAAACACTACTTTTTCCGGAGCCTGATAATCCACAAATTCCTATAATATACATAATTGCAGATAGTAGCACAAAAACAAAACAAAATAAAGAAAAAACGGCATCGAAATGCCGTTTTTTTTCATAATAATAATATTAGATATTATAGAAGTGAGTTAAGAGTTTCGCTTATTTTTTCAGCAGACAGTCCGAACGATGACAACAACTCGTTAGGTGTACCAGACCTAGGAACTGAATTAACAGCAAAATGTTTAAACGATGTTATAGAACCGGCCAGATTTCGAGCTGTTTCAGCTCCTATTCCGCCGTTAGGAGAATGTTCTTCGAAAACAACAACTTTACCACCGCTAGCTTTTACAAGTTCTGTTAACTGTGCTTTCGGGAAAGGTTTCACACAATAAAGATCCACAACTTGTACTTTATCTGCTTCTTTCACATTTTTAAGAGCCTTCAAAACTTCGTGAACTATAACACCAGCAGAAACAACAGTAAGCGCAGGAGAAGATGATTTCTTTATAACTTTAAGATCGCCTAACGGAAACTCTTCGCTTGCGTCATAAATCACTTCAGATGCCGGTCTTGAGAGTCTAACATAACCAGGACCATTGTGTTTTGCCAGAGCAACAATGCAATTATATGCAGAAACAGCATCAGAAGGATAAAGAACTGCGCCATTCGGCAAAGTAGCAAATGAAGCTAGATCTTCAAGGGCCATTTGTGATGCGCCGTCCTCACCGATTGAAATTCCTGCGTGAGTGCCTATAAATTTTACTCCTAAGCCAGATAAAGCAGCCATTCTGATCTGATCAAAGGCTCTGGCTAAAAAAGCGCCAAATGTTACGGCAAAAGGAATCATTCCGCGGCTAGCTAAGCCGGCAGAAACACCCGCCATATTTTGCTCTGCAATAAAGCACTCAACAAATCTTTCAGGATATTGTTCACCAAATTTCTGAGAATAAGTTGAGTTTTGTGTATCACCATCAATTACCCAGACTCTGCTATCAGATTTACCTAGATTCAACAAAGCAGGTGCTACAGCTTGTCTTGTAGCAACCTTTTCTCCCTTTTTATACGGAGCTGCATCAACATTATTGATTGGTCCCGTTACCTTTTTAAAATTTACAAATTCAGGTTTTGCAATAACTGGAGCGGGCGGAGCCTGCATAAGGTGTTTACTAACATCTTGGATTGCTTCTTCGAGGCCTTTCCCCGGCATTATAGGTTTTCCATGCCAATTATCTTTATCTGCAATCTGTGTTAGCCCGCCACCTTTTAAGGTTTTTGCAATCACACAAACCGGTTTGCCGTTAACTTTCACAGCTCTTTCAAGAGCTTCAAGGACTTGATTGAGATCATGTCCATCTTCAACCACTATTGCTTCCCAACCAAACGCTTTAGCTTTTCTCGCATAAACTTGAATGTCGTGACCGTGCATAGTTTCACGACTTTGGCCTAGGCGATTCACATCAATAATAGCAACCAAATTATCCAAGCATAGATTAGCCGCTAACGAAAAAGCTTCCCAAACAGAGCCTTCTGCAGCTTCTCCGTCACCCATAAGCACAAATGTGCGTGAATTATTTTTTACAACTTTCTTCTGTTGCACAGCGATGCCGACACCCACAGCAAGACCTTGTCCAAGAGAGCCTGTAGCTATATCAACAAAAGGTAAAGAAGGCATTGGATGACCTTCGATTCTTGATCCCATTTTTCTTAAAGTAAA
>JAQVCG010000004.1 GCA_028689875.1 Candidatus Rifleibacteriota bacterium
ACTACAATCGACGAAGTATTGCGTCTGACTCGCAGCGAAGATGTGGGCATGGCTTTGGCAGAAGGCCCAGATTCAGTGATTAACCTTGGGAGTAAGCTGTGAGCGCAAGATATTCATATCGGGCTGTTGATGCTGCCGGAAAACCAATGAACGGTAACATGGATGCAGAGAGTCTCGAAGAAGTTGGGGCTTGGCTTGCAGACAGGGGTTATTTTGTTGTTGAAGTAAAGCTGGCTGCTTTACAATCGTTAGTTGTGACCGGCAAAAAGAAAACAAAAATTTCAGCTGATGATATGAACTTTTTTTTCATTCAGCTTTCCAGTTTAATAAGTGCCGGATGCCCCTTATTGATGAGTATTGATGCCTTGCAAAAACAAGCACCCAGTATGGCTTTAAAAACTTTGCTTGTTGATATAGGTGAGAAGATACAATCAGGAAAATCTTTTTCTGAAGCTTTAAAAAATCATAACAATGTTTTTTCTAATCTTTTCATTACAATGGTCGAAGTTGGGGAAGTGGGCGGCATCTTAGATCAGGTTTTAGAGCGATATGCCTACATACATGATTCGACTCACCGGCTCAGAAATAAAATGTTTAAAGCCATGATTTATCCTATTGTGCTGCTTATAACAACTTTGGTAGTTGCTTGGGCGGTTTTGGTTTTTGTTTTTCCAAAATTAATAGGCGAAATTCAAGCTTCGGGGCAAAAATTGCCCTTACCTACCGAAATTGTTTTGATGACATCTAATTTTGTGTCGACTTATTTTGTCCATATGTTTTTGGCGGTGTTTTTTGCATATTTCATTTATGCCACGGTCAAGAAAACAGAATCCGGCGGGCTTTTTATTGACAAATTTTGGCTTTCTTTGGTGATGATAGGAAATTTAATAAAACAACTTCAGGTTGTTCTATTTTCGCGCACACTAGGGGTATTATTAAGCAGCGGCGTTCCGATTTTAACGTCGATACAGGCTGTTGAGCGAACTATGGGTAATAGGTGTTATAAAGAGGCTATTTCAGATACTAAAGAAGCAGTGAGCAGGGGCGAGTCTTTGTCTCAGGCTATCAGCAGGCATCGGCACCTTTTTTCTGACACTATAGTTTTAATGATAAGCGTTGGTGAACAGACAGGTAATATTGGCGATATGCTCGAAAAGATGGGAAAAATTTACGAGCGTGAATTAGAGTCGACTTTAGAGAGTGCGGTTTCATTATTGGAGCCATGTTTGGTTGTTTTTCTATCCGGTTTCGTTGCTTTGTTGGCGTTGGCTGTGTATTTACCAATATTTGACATGGGCAAGCTTGTACGGTAGACTAATTAGTGCGTCTAACGATGCAAACTTTCGTGGAGGCGATATGCAAAGAAAAGGGTTTTCGTTGGTTGAATTGTTAATCGTTTTTCTGGTTATCGGAATTTTAACTTCGATTGCTGTTCCGAGATATCAGGGAATTGCTTCAATTGCGCGTGCTAAATCATGCCTTTCCAATCAAAAAGGTGTTGAAAGCATCATTTCTCTCTGGGAAGCAAAGAATTTTGCTCTCGACATGGGAAAAAACCGCTGGGCATGGATAGACAGAGCCGGCAATTTGAGCTGGAAATACTCTAATGCGCAGCTTCAGCTTAACGAGATTGCTCAAAACGGAAAATTATTCATTTGTCCGGAAGCCGCTAACCGCTGGGGAAACACCTGGACCGGCTCAAGTTATCGTTTTTACAACACTGATAACACAGGTTTATGGATAATCGGCGCCGATGGGAAAATGGGCGGCCGCGGTGTTGTCTGTGCTCTCAGACTCGGAACAAGATGGATAGGTATGAATGGTCAGATGGGTCCTGACGGCTCTGAAGACACGGCGCATCATTATTGGTAAACATTAAAATGGCAGCTCAAACAAACCGCTGCAAAAGAAGGTTCGCGGGTTTTACACTGATTGAAACTCTTATTGTTCTTGTGGTTCTCGCAATAATATGCGAAGCGGGTTTTTCTGTTTATTCGGGCGTAACATCTGACTATACACTTAAAACCATCAGTGATAAGCTATCTACTTTTTTTGCAACCTGTAAACAAAGAGCTGTTATGAGAAATGCTCCTTTGGTAATTGTTTCAGAAAATAGAACAATTCAAGTTGAAGAGGCTCCTTCGCTATATCTTCGAATTCCCGAACTCGACGAAAGATATTTTCCTGAAAAAATCGAAGTGACTTCTGAAGGTGCTTTTTTAATTGCCGAAAAAAAAGTGTCCGGGTTGGCGGTTCAGTTGCGTTTAAGTCAAAATAAAACCGCATCTGTAAGTATTAAGTTGTAATTATGGCAAATAAAGCTGACAAAAAGACAGGGTATTACAGAAAAATAGGTTTTTCGTTAGTCGAAATTTTAATATCGGTTTTGGTTGTCGGCGGAATATTAACAATAATGTATTCTGGGTTTAAAACATCTAACGATCTGCTATTACAGGCTTCATTTGAGTCAGAAGCAGCTTTTTTGGCTGAGCGTGAGATTGAATACATCAAATCTGAACTTGTTGACGGGGTGATTAAGCCGGAAAAGTCTTTCTTAAAGTCAAGGTTTCAGACAAAGCCTGAATGGAAGGTTTCTTCATTAGTAGCTCCCGACGAAATACCCGGAATCTGTAAAATTCTGACAAATATTGAAAGTCAAAATAAAAAGTTTACGCTCGAATCCTTCATTTATATTCCGAACAGCAAAGGAGTAACAAATGAAGGCTGATAACAAGGGTTTTTCTTTAATGGAATTTTCTGTGGTAATTCTTATAAGCGGTCTTACAATAAGCGCTTTGCTTTATATGTTAGATTTAAGTTATGTGCATTATAATTTTGTGTCGAAAGACCGGGTTATGCGCGGTGCCTTGAGCAGTGCCAGAGTTTGGCTTCGAACAAGAGTTACAGAAAAGCCCGAAACCAATACCGGGTTTCCGAATATTTCAGAATCAGATCTTTTTCAAGCCATGGGCTTAGACAGCGGTTATTTTATTAATGAGCTTAAATTAACGGCCCAACCGGGTGATGGATATTTTGTAAGATTATCTCTTTGCCGAGACGACAACAAAAACAAAAAAGCCGAAACCGATGAGTGTGTTTCGCGTCTTTTCTTTTTTAGGAGCAGAACATGAACAGACAAGGTTTTGCTCTATATCTAACTTTTCTTGTTACTACGGTGGTTTTCATGCTTGTAACAGCGGGGCAGACCATTTCTCGCCTTTCTCTTGATATGGGCAGAACAGACGTATTAGAAACAATTGTATTTCATGCGGCTGATGGTGCCCTCGAAAAAGGAATTGCGCATTTGAGGGGTAAATTTCAACCTTTTGATTTGGCATATGAAGGAAAGCTTGATAACAACCGTGATTTAAAGATTAGTTTGGCTGCAAAACATGAGAACCCGAACAACAAAGTTCTGACTCTTAGGTGCAATGTGAGCTTGTTTGAAGGAAACACTCTTTTAATAAAGAAAACATATATGAGAAGTAATATCGAAAATCAGTCAGGTCGCAACGGTATCGGGCGATTTATGGAGGTCAGATGAAAAAGAAAACCCACGAAGGGAATTTTGTAACGATAGACATCGGCTCCGTTTCAATTAAAGCCGTTGTTCTTGAGATCAATGCAAAAACAAAGCGTTTAGTTACGGTTGAAGAAGAAAAATATGCTGCACCTTTACTAAATCGTGAAGACGAGCAATCAAAGGTTATTGTAGTTAAGGCATTAAAACGTATATATGAAAGATTGTCGTCTTATAAAAACATTACCATCGGGGCCCTGTATTCAAGCAGAGAATTACAGGTAAAGATATTAGATTTGCCGCAGCAAATTCAAGCCGACGTTTTAGAAAAGACTCTAAACTGGGAAGCAAGAAAAATGCTTTCTGCTTCATATAAAGACGCTCCATACTCATATTCATACAAGATTATTCGCAATAATCCTTTTTCTGTTGTTTTATCTGTAGTTCCTGATTCTTTGCTCAAAAAGCACATTGATTTATTTAAGTCTGCCGGTATAAAGCTGAACGGCTTGTATCCTGAGGTTTATTCGGGTGCGGCCTTGCTTGGAATGGCTGATATAACAGGATTGCCTGCAGTTTCTGTTGTTAATGTGGGTTATGTCGGCACCCATTTACAGATCTTTTCTGCCGGAGAGCTAAAATTTTATCGATATATACCTTCGGGCATGAGCGAAATGTCTGCAAAACCTACTGCTGCGGAGCTTGAGGTTTATTCTCAAAAGATAAGGTTTAGTTTTGATTATTTTAGAGCTGTGAGCAAGCTTAATCAAATAGATTTGCTCAGCTTTATGGGCGGTGGTGCTGCTTCTGAAGGTTTTTTGCCGTATGAGCAAAGCTATTTTAGTCCCACGAAAATCAATGCGTTAGATGTTTCGTCGGGCATTGATATTGCTGCCGTTATGTCTAAAGCTCATAATGAAGCCGTAACTGCAGAAGCAAAGCAGAATTTTATTTTGTCGTTTATCCCTGCAATAGGCGGTTCGTTAGCCGCTTCTGCCGGTGATTCTGATAAGATGAATTTAATAGCTCAGATGACTGCTCGCGAAAAAGAACGGTTGTATGAAAATTTTGTGAACAAAATGCCGGTTTATGCGGCAGTTGGTATTGTGCTGACCGCATTAGTTGTTTCTTTTGCGTATAAAGGTCTTATTGACGAAAAAATATCTGAGCAGCGTAATCAGATAGCTATTCAGAAGCAAAAAGCAATTGAACTGGAATCTGAAGGGGAAATAATGAAAGATAAGAATGGAAGACCCATTCAAATATTGAAGCTTTCAGGAAAACTAGGCAAAATTTTGAACCCGGTTGTTGAGCGACCTGACATTTCTGTGGCATTGGCCAGGGTTAGAATTTTGGCGCGAGAAAACGGTATAACACCCGAAGAAATTCTGGTAAAAACTGAGGCAGAAGCAAGCTTCATCAATTTACCGGCTTCAGAGGCCACTTCCAATAATTCTGAATTAAAAAAGGAAGAATCTGAGACGAATCCTTATTTAAGTTCGTTAGAACAGACAGAAATGGGAGAACAAGAATTAGCGTCGTCTATTGATGGTGAAGTTTGTATTATAAAAGGGTTAGGTTCAGATGCTTCTTGTGTGGCAGAGTTTGCGAAAAGGCTCGTTGATGCGAGTGCTGGCAAACAGAGGAAAAAAGGTCCTTTGTTACGGATTGTAAGCGTTGCAAGCAGGCAAACACCCAAAGGAACAGAATTCCTTATAAAGGGGGTGCTCCCATGAAAAACTCAATGGTAGGAGTTTTGGTATCAGTTCTCGTGTCAGTCATGATTTCGTTTTTCTTGTGGAATCTGATTGTAGTAAGTGCAGAGAATACCAGTAAAAGGCTTGAGGCAGAGGTCTTGACACTTGAAACCGAGAACATGAAAGCTCAGATCAGTTATGAAACTTTAAAAAAGGAACAGAAAGCAATTTTAGATAACCCGCAAAAAATGTGGTCTTTGACAAGGCATTTGCTAAAGCCGGGTTTTGAAGAAGCTGCGTTGATGAAGATGATAACAGATTGTACCTATGATTGTTCAGACCGCTTTATAGTCAGAACTTTTGAGGTTTACAAGCCCTATTTTATTGAAGAAAAAACTGCCGAAGAAGACAATGTGCCTGAAGTTGTAGATTTAAAGAATGTTCAATTAGACGAATTTGGGATGCCCATTGGAGCAGAAATTGATGATGGCACCTGGAAAGGCGCTGAAGTAGTGCCTGTGAAGATGACTTTTATAACATCTTTTAAAAGTTTTGCAGAGTTTTTCAGAAATATGAAGAATAGTAATCTGCCGCTTCATGTTATTCGTTCGCTTGATATGAATTTTGTTGACTCAGACAAGGTTAGAGGAACTCTGATAATTAGTTTTCCTTTAGCTGAAGCCGTTGTGCAATAACACGCCTTACATTAGGGAGTTTAGATTATGCATGGAAACGATAATTGGAAATGGGGAGTTGTGTTTATACTCTTGGCTATCTTTCTTGTTACAGCCAATCAGGCTTACAAGCATGTAGTAAGCCAAGAAGATTTTGAACCGCCCGATGATTATTTAAAAGGCGACTCATGGGATTTAGAGCAGCAGGCCGGCGAAACGGTTGCTCCGCCTGATGCAACCACCGGAACAGAGTCTCAGACTGATCCGCCAAATATTGAACATAAAGACGACATAGAGTGGGACAAACTTTGATTTAATGAAAAAATCGCAGTTTTTTATAATGATATTTGCTCTGACGGCTCTTTGCGCGGTTGAAGGCAGAGAGCTTGTTCCTCCTTTGCGAGAAGCGCAGAGGCTCTATGAGCAAAGGCATTACGAAGAAGCGGCAAGCAGGGCATATGAATATTATAAATATTACCCTGATGATGTGCAGGCAATGATTATATGCGGAATGAGCGAATTTCATGCCGGCAATTACTTTGAATCAATAGACATGTTTGTTTTGGCGAATCGAAAACAACCTAAGCATCCTATAATAGAGCGATATTTAGGTTTGCTTCGGGAATTAGAATACCGAAGCGAGCCTTTTACATCAGATATTGAAATAAAGTCTAAAGCCGACCCTAAAAAGACGGCAGAGTTTTATAAACGTCAGTTTTTTGGCCCCTCTTTTAATATAGTTTCAGGAAAAGGCGGCAATACAAATTTTATTTCATCTCTTGAGCCGCACCTGATGAAAACTCCGAGCGAGGCCCGTAATGTAAGGCTGGTTACAGCTCTTCCTGTCAGTGCCCCAGCTAAAAGTTTGTTGGGGCGTAACACTATGGAAAGCATGGCTGAAAAGGCCTTATCCGAGGGGCAGTATTTAAAATCATATTTGTTTTACTCACAGCTTCTGGCATCTAGCCCGCAAAGCAAGTTTTTTTTATTGGGTAAGGCCGAAAGTGCGTTTCATATGAAACGATACGAGCAGGTTCTTGAAATGCTTGGCAATATTTCTATAACAGACGAAATAAAAGTCTACGACGAATCTCAGCGGCAAAAAATAGATAATATGCTGGCATATTCGCGGTTGCGGGTTTTCAACAGCAATAATTGATTTGTTAATCCCACGAGAAGTTTTTAATTTTTTTGACTTTTTCGTTCAAAATAATCAGTTCTACACGTCTGTTTGTTTCTCTTGCTTCGGGCGTTGTTTCTGCCATTTTCGGTCGATTATTGGCAAACCCTTGTGCTGAAAAACGTTCAGGGTCTAGTCCGCATTCATCTGTAAAATATCTTACGATTCTGCATGCTCTTCCGGCAGATAATTCCCAGTTTGTGGGGAAAATGCTGTTTTTTGTTGGTGTGTCGTCTGTGTGCCCATCGACCCTTATATAATTTTCCAGCGGAGCAATAACGGGGACCAGGGCTTTTAAAACCTCTTCTGAACCTGCTTTCATTTCGGTGCTTCCGCTTTCGAACATAACGTTTGCGGGGATTTGAATTTTGACCATTTGATCGCTGTTTGTAACTTTAAGTCGGTCTGCCATACTGACCCTAGAGAGTTTGTTCTTTATAGTTTTGACCACATGGGGTATATCTTCTTTCTTTTTTACAAGAGATGATGAAAGTACCCCTTTCCCGCCGTTTGTAAGCCAAGTTTGAGCTGCTGTTTGGCTGTTGATAGAGAAGACTGTGGAATACATTTGTTCTTTGACTTCTGAAGTTTTGCGCTCTGTGGGGCTATCGAGACTTGAAAAAGCGAACAGCATTATAAAGAAACACAGCATGTTGGTAACCAAATCAGAAAAGGATACATACCAAAGCGCTGCGGTTGGCTCTTCAGGTTTTTTTCTTTCGCCCATTGCTTATTCTTTCAGCTCTTTTGCCAGATGTATTTCGTTAAATTTACTGCGTTCTTTTTGAGAAACGTAAGCAAGTAATCTTTCTTGAATAATTCTGGGGTGAACGCCACCCGCTATCATCAGACAGCCTCTTGCAATTATTTCCATATACATGGCTTCTATGTTATTTCGTTGGTCAACTTTTTTCCCAAGCGGAATGAATATCGAGTTTGCGGCAACGGCGCCGTAAAAGGTTGTGATAAGTGCCACAGCCATGTTCGGTCCGATTGAAGCCGGGTCGTCAAGGTTCCCCAAAAGCAAAACCAGGCCCATAATAGTTCCAATCATACCAAAAGCAGGTAGTGATGCACCAAAAAAGTCAATTGTTCCTTTAACTTCTGTGTGGCGGTTTGCAGTGGCACTAATTTCGGTATCCATTATTTCTGCAATCAAGCCCACATCAACTCCGTCAACCACCATTTGCAGACCTCTTCGCATAAAATCGTTTTCAATTTCTGCCATTTTTGCGTCTAATGCCAGAACACCTTCTTTACGTGCTACTTCTGCTGTGCTGAGAATAGTGCTGATGATTTTGAGGTTGTCGAATTCTTCAGGTGCCATATATGATTGTTTAATCATATACAGGGCCTTCATGACGGTTTCGGTCCTATAGGCGATAAACATAGAGAACAAACCGCCGCCGAAAACAATCAATATTGAAGGAACATCAAAAAACGCGCTCAAGCTGCCGGCAAGCTTAATACTGCCGGTAATCAATAATGCTACTGCTAATGAGCCAAAAAACGTTGCCTTTTCCACAAAAATTACCCCAAAGAAAATTTAGTTGTTGCGAGCTCCGCCGGCTATCCAATTTGAAATCAGGCCTTGGTCTGAAGTGGAAAGACTAGCTCTGTCAAGAGGCATTTTTGGTGTTTCTGTTCCTTTAATGCGTTTAACCAGTCTGCTGGTAGAAGAATCGAAAGGATAAATAACTGCTCCGGATTTACCGCCGGTCATAACGGCGCTGTAGCTGTTCAATCTGAGCTTGCCGGCAGCTGCGCTGTCGTTATGGCAACCTGAAATTGCGCAATTAACGGTAAAGATCGGCAGAATATTTCGCGAAAAACTTCCGCCGGTCGAAACCAATACTATATTTGTTGTTACGGACAAACCGCTGTCAACGCTGCAAGTAACAGAATTAGAGTTAAAGTCGCTTGCGTGAGCGGTTACGGTGTAAACACCCGCATTCACGTCGTTAATTGAAAATGCGCCGTTAATGTCGGTAATAACAGAACCGGTAGATGGTGATGTAACAACAGTTGCTCCGGCAATGCCTATTCCCGTCTGAGAATCAATTATTGTTCCGACAATAGAGCCCCTAAGAGTGCTTTTTGTGCCGCAACCGACGAGTGTAATAAGCATAACGCTTAAAACTAAAGTCAGCATAATTTGAAATTTTTTAACCATACCCGGCTCCTTTGAGCTATTATTAGTTTTCTATTAGAACATCGGCTTAACAAGCGAAAATGTTAAATAAAATATGTTTTTTAGTAATGATACTGCAGTAGAGCCTGCAGTCTGTAGTCGTAACCAAAGAACATATCGTTGCTGAGTGAAATTGGTGCGGCAAGTGTAAGCGACATTCCGGGCTTAACATGATAGCGCAGGCCAAGGGTCAGGTCAGTGCTTTTGCCTGCATTTACACGATTATAAAAGTTCACTTCGCCAATAAACGTAAATGAATCGTTAGCTCTGTGATCAAAACCGATGTTTACAAACACGCCTTCATGAGCTGTATTGCCGTCGCCCGCCTGATATCCGCCGTTAAGATGTAAGTTTCCGCCCTCTTTGCGCTTTGTTGATAAGCCCGCAAAAAGTTCCCATGCATTGTTGGTGTCGGTGTTGCCAATGCCAATGTCGCTGGTCGGGAAAATTGCCCCGAGACCTAAGCACGATGCCATTTCATCGCTTTCGGAGGTGAACTTAAATCTAAGCTGGCAGTCGCCCATTCCTGAATCGCTGCCGTCTTTAAAGTTGTAGGTTATGGGGGCATATACGTCATAAGATTCGAATGGAACCTTAAATGCCACTTCAAAGTTTTCGCCCGCATAAGTCATTAATATAGGGAATTCCCAAAAGTCACCGTCTTCGCCGTTCGCAAGTCTTTCGCCCTCGCGCTTCACTATCTTGTTCCAAGTCATACCAAATGCGGTTGAAAAGAGGTTCTCGCCCAGCGGATACGCGGCAAAAGTATTAACTAAGCCTGTAAGACCGTTAAAGGTAACATGGTTTCCTGTATCAACTTCTTTTTGAACCCTTTTTTCGCCCGGAAGTATGATTTGGGGCAAACTTGAGCCTGAATACAAAACGGTGTCATCTGCTTTTGTAACCGGCGGCAGCGCTATATTTTGAGGTGCTGCATCGTAAGAAGTGTCTCTGATTGGGGGCAGTGGAGTCAGAGGCTGATACTGTACTGTTGGCTGATATTCAACTGTCGGTTGTGCGTAAGCCTGCACCGGTCTGTGCCTGACAAGATTACCTTCGCCTCTTTCGAGGTTTGTTGTGGGTATTTCGATCATTTGGCCCACTTTAATTTTGCCCGGGTCGCTGATATTATTAGCTTTTGCGATTTCTTTCCACTTTGTTGTGGTTCCAAAGAATTTCTTTGAAATCGAGCCCAAAGTATCGCCGCTTTTTATGGTATAGGTCTGGTGGCCTGTGCTATAAGCGCTCGAATTGGTTTCACCCAATGATTGCGCTTCAAAGTAGAAATTATTGCCGCCAAAACTGCCCGATGACATGGCATCGTAAGACTGCGCAAACGAAGACGCACTCACAATCATTGCCAAAAACCCGCTTAAAATCAAAGAATTACGACGTCTGTTCATGGAACAAGAGTTCCTTTCAATATTTTACAATTTTTCTGAATCCACTTCGGCAGAACTTCAAAAAAGTTTAACGATAATTTTAGTAAAAAATTTGTATTAAGCCCATTCTTTAACTATGATAGTAATGAACTTCGGTTTATACAAAACGCGAGGAAAATATGAAAAATATACGTGTTTTTTTTACGGTTTTAACCACACTATTTGCTTTTCTTGTGCTGATGCCTATTTGTGCAGATTCGTCGCAAAATCAGAAAATTTACTTATACGGCGAATCTCATGGAATCAAAAAGATTTTAGAGAAAGAATTTGAATTGTGGCATAAACACTATCATACACAAGGTATGAGGCATTTGTTTCTTGAATTGCCTTATTATACGGCACAGTTCTTGAACCTTTGGATGAAGTCAGACAATAATGACATATTGAATCAACTCTATGACGATATGGCCGGAACACAGGCTTGTGTGCCTGAATTAAAAGTTTTTTACGAAAACATTAAAAAGCAGTGCCCGCAGACTATTTTTTATGGAACAGATGTCGGCCATCAATACGACACAACCGGTGCAAGATATCTTGAATATCTTAAAGATAAAGGGTTAGAGAAAACAGAAGAGTATACATTGGCATTAAAGGCTGTTGAACAGGGAAAACACTATTATTCGAATAAATCTGACCCTATTTACCGCGAGAATAAAATGACAGAAAACTTTGTTCAAGCGCTTGGCAGTTTAAAGGGTGAAAGTATCATGGGAATTTATGGCAGTGCCCACACAGACCCCGAAGGAATGGACAACTTCACCCGTTCTGTGCCTTGCATGGCAAATCAGCTTAAAAAACAGTATAAAGATGCGCTGTATACAGAAAGCCTAAGTTCGCTGGCGTTGAGGAGTATACCGCTTCGGGTTGATTCTATTAAAATTGCCGAAAAGTCATATAAAGCTTCTTATTTTGGAAAGCAGAATATGAGTGGGTTAAATAAGAATTTTAAGCACAGAGAATTTTGGCGTTTAGAAGATGCCTACGACGATTTTAAAGATATGCCAAAAACCGGCGACGTGCTTCCATACAGAAATTTCCCCATGGTGGTAGAAAAGGGGCAGGTTATTATCATTGATTACGCAAGAGCAGATGATTCTCTTAAAAGAATGTATTACCGCTCTGACGGTAACGAATGGAAAAAGCAGCCAACCACCGAAGAGTTTAAGATTAAGTAATGATGGGATTACTTATTGAGAATTCAGTTGCTCGAATTTTTCGAGTAACTGCAAAAGTTTTTTGGTTTGGTTTGAAAAAATATCAGCTGTTTTTGATCAGGTTGTTCATTTTGATTGATAAAAGTATGGCGATTACCTGGGTGATGCAGGTGAATGCGATGATTAGGCCAATTTGGTTTTGGTCGTAGAGAATGCCCATTATGGCTGCGCCTCCCATTAGGGCTAGGCCGTAGGCTGTGTTGAATACGCCGTAGCTGGTGCCGCGCTTGTGAAATGGGGTTATGTCGGCGATTGCCGAGCGCATTATTGTTTCATGGGTGCCCATAACGATTCCGAAAATCATCATTCCGATAACAATCAGCGGTATAGAACTTTTTAAAGTGAGAAACGGCAGCAGAAGCGTTATGAATGGAATTGCCATCAAAACTAAAATGCCTCCGGTTTTTTTCTGTGTTTTTTCTTTTAACCGGTCATAGGCTTTGCCGACAATTAATGCGGCAAAGGCGTCGATTAGCATTGCCAGCGAATATAAAAGTGTGATGTTGCTGTCAGAGACTAAACCTTGGGCTTTAAGATGGTAGCCGACCGTGCTGAAATTAACAAAGCCGAGCGTGCAAAAGAAGGTAAAGGCGGTGTAGATCCAAAATACCGGTTTGAGCTGATTTTTTTGAAAGTCTTTTGGCTCAACCGTCGGCAACATATTATCGCCATGAATTTTTCTGTAGGCATATGTTAGAAACAGCATCAGAGCGATGAAAGCAATAATCAGTGTGCGATATCCCAGTTGATATTCTGCAATGCCGTCTTTTCCCGTAAAATAGAAAATTGCGCTGAATACGAGCGGCCCGGCGAAGGCACCGATTTGGTCTAAGGCTTCTTGTAAGCCGAATGCAAAACCGACACCGACTTGTTTTCCTGCAACACCCGATAAAATAGTATCTTTAGCAGGACTTCGCAGAGCTTTTCCGATTCTTTCCATTAGAATCAATACTACGAGAATGTTCCAGTTCATAGTTAAGCCCATAAAAGGCACAACAAGCAGCATGCCATAGCCGAGAAACAAAAATAGCCAGTATTTGCCGGTTTTATCTGACATAATGCCTGCTAAGAGTCTTAACGCATACCCGAGAAACTCTCCGATGCCGAATATGATTCCTACTTTAGTGGCGCTAAAGCCTAAGAGTTTTAAATATTGGCTGTTGGCGCTTCTGGCTGATTCATACAGCATATCGCCAAACATGCTAATAAAGCCGAAAATAATAATAACTATAACTGCCGGCGAAAAACGATTTTTTTCTTGATTGCTCATATTCTGCTTCTAATGGCTTGGTGCAAAAAAAAAGACCAGCTTTAAGCTGGTCTTTTAATGTTTGTTATTTTACGCCGAGGGTGGCTACCATAACTGCTTTGATGGTGTGCAGGCGGTTTTCGGCCTGGTCGAATACTTTTGAGAATTTGCTTTCGAATACTTCTTCGGTTACTTCCATGGCACCGACTTCTTTTGATACGGTGGTGTCATTGTTGTGGAATGCAGGCAGGCAGTGCAAGAACAGTGGTTTTTCTTTGCCTGTTGCTTTGAGCATTTTCATGTTGACCTGGTAGGGAGACAACAATTTGATGCGTGCTTGCATTTGG
Source organism: Candidatus Rifleibacteriota bacterium (assembly GCA_028689875.1). Lineage (GTDB taxonomy): Bacteria > Muiribacteriota > Ozemobacteria > Ozemobacterales > Ozemobacteraceae > MWDD01. The sequence continues at coordinate 13,515 of JAQVCG010000004.1, forward strand.
TCTTCTTCGCCCATGCTTGCCCATACGTCTGTGTAAAGAACATCTGCGCCTTTTACGCCTTTGTTAACGTCGTCGGTTACAGTGATGCTAGCGCCGGTTTCTTTGCAGATATCTTTAACTAATGCAACGAGTTCTTTTTCGGGGAACAGTGATTTCGGAGATACGATTCTGCAGTCCATACCCATTTTTGCACAGCCGATCATGAGGGAGTTGGCCATATTGTTGCGGCCGTCGCCTACGTATGCGAAGCTGATGCCTTTGAGGGTTCCAAAATATTCTTCGATTGTTAAAAGGTCAGCCAAAATTTGTGTGGGGTGGAATTTGTCGGTTAGGCCGTTCCATACGGGGACGCCGGCGTATTTTGCAAGTTCTTCAACGGTTTCGTGTTTGAAACCTCTGAACTGAATGCCGTCAAACATTCTGCCTAATACTCTTGCAGTGTCTTTAACTGTTTCTTTTTTGCCTAACTGAATGTCGTCTTTGCCAAGGTATTCGGGGTGGGCGCCTTCGTCAACAGCTGCTACAACAAAAGCGCATCTGGTTCTTGTAGAGGCCTTTTCAAAAATAAGTGCAATACTTTTGCCTTCCAAGTTTCTGGGCTTGATTCCGGCATATTTGAGTTTCTTAAGATTAGATGCTAAGTCGAGCAAATAGCGAATTTCTTCGGGGGTAAAATCTTTTAATGTTAAAAAATTACGTCCAATTAGATTAACTGCCATAAATCGAATACCTTTCGGGTGATAATTTGTATATATTTAATAGCACCTTGTTAGTTTATTGTCAACAAACTGCGGTTGTTATTGCGCATCAGAAGTAAAATCATTATAATTAAATAAATGTACAGGACTTTAGGTCGCCGGAGGTAGTTTTGTGAAAAAATTCAGGTCGGTAAAAATAGCAATATTGCTGATTTTGGCCATGTTTATCAGCACTGTTGCAACAGCAGCGGGAACATTTGTTGTTACCTCGAGCGGTATTCGTTATGTTATTACCGATTCTGCGGGCAAAATACAAAAGGTTTATACTCCGACTTACGATGTGGATTCCGGCTCCTATTTTGTAAGAGACTCTGATAATCGTGTAATAGCTTCGCAAAATCTGACAACTGAAGCTGCAATGGAGCAATTCAAAATTGTGGCTCCGCTTAATAGCGGCGGAATAAGTGAAACCAAAGATTTCTTGGGAAACAGTGTTCCTGTTTTGAGGGCCTTAGAAAGCTCTGACCCCAGATTTCAGCAGTTAAAAACTTACATAGAAAACAACGAAGGCTTGCGCCGAACGGTCGGCATGCAGATTGAAGCCCGAAACTATAAAATTAACAAATTACAAAAAGCGGTAAGCGAAGGCACCAAAGACCCGGCTTTTGCTCAGTGGCTTGTAAATGACTTAAAAAAGCCTGTTTACCTTGAAATAGACGAATCGGGTTATATCTGCCACGATTCTTCGGGCTTTGTTTTGGCAGAACGGGATTCTTCGGGGGCGATAAACTATCGCGATAACTCTAATGTTAATCGCATCGTTGTGGCAGGCAACAGCGAAGTATTCACAGGTGGTATGAGGGATCCGTCGGGCGCTTCTGTCATTTCTCACGAAGTCGGCCACATGATAATGGATCAACTTTATGAATCGCCCAACTACCCTGCAACATCTTATCAGGGTGCCCACTCAAAGAACACCGTTTCAGACGGGGGTTTTGCTATTTCTGAGGGCTGGGCAGAGGCAATCGAGGCCCTATCAACCAAGGAATATCGCGCAAACAATGACGTGAGTTCTTCCTGGCGACTTGAAACACAAAATAATATTGAGCAGAACCGTTATATATTTGAAAATCAGGGCGTAACGGGCGCGGTTAACGACGGTATCTTAAAGTCTGCATCAGATATGCTTTCTACAGAAGGCGTTAATGCTTCTCTGTTTTATGATTTGTTGGACTCGTCAGATATTCAATACCCGTTCTCTAAGGTTTGCGAAGTATTCGAAACGACCAAACCGCAGAGCTACACGGAATTTGTAAACGATTTTATCGAGATGTTCCCCGAAGATCGAAGTGCAATGATCGATCAGTTCTTGACCAACACAAAATATGCAACCGTAGATTCGGGTGCGCAATATCGGTATAAAGAGCTTCATGACGCACAGATGGCTTATTTGAGCGAATCTGATCCTATTGCCAAGTCGCAGTTAAAGTCGGCGTATGAGTCGAAACTCAGAGATTACGAAGCTTTGAACGAAAATCTTTATAAACAGGCCGTAGTTGAAGGAAAAATCGATGGCGTGCTTGATGGCAGCAACACGCAAGGTTACCGCTCTGTCAGATTAAGCGAAACCATTCTTAAGAGCCAAAAGGCTCTTGGGCAGGGCGTAAGACAGGCAGCCGACTCAATTAAACAGTCTTTTAGTGTTAAGAATATGGCTGTAACAGCCGGAACATCTATTGCCATAAACTTGGCAAGTCAGCTGATGAACGGCGAAAAGCCCAGCTTTAAAACCGCAGCTAAGGCAGTTTTTTCGATGCAGTTTTTGGGCAATTTCGTAGGTTCTTCTTTGGGTTCTGCAGCCGGTCAGGTTGTGGTTCCTTTGATTCAGGCTTTTGCCCCCGCAGTTGTAGGAAGCATTGCCGGCGCTCTAATACCGAGCATGACGGCACTTATTGGCGGTAATATCGGCAGCAGCTTAGGCTCAGGAATGACATTTAAAGAATCTTTAAAAGCGATAGACTGGGTTGCTGTTTCGGGGCAGTCTATTGGCAGCGTCTTAGGTTCTATGCTTGGCTCACTGATACCTATTCCTGTGGTTGGCTCTATGTTGGGCGGTATATTGGGCGGAATAATCGGCGAGAAGGTCTTTACAAAGATAGCTTCGTGGTTTGGGCGCGATAAAAAAGCTAAACAGGCAGAAGCAAATATTTATATGCCAACGGGTAAAAACAGCTCGTCTTCTGTTTTAGTCTCTAGCAGCGTAGCTTCTTCGCAAGGTTCACAAAGTTTGTTGATACCTGAAGATGTCGAGTTGGCAGCTCAAAATATTGCCGGAAACGACCTGAAAAACTATAAAGAAGCTTATGAATCGGCGTATAAAGCCTATGTGAAAGCTGTTAATTCGGGCGATCAAGACAAAGCACGCAAGAAATTAGAAAAATTTCAGGCAGCAAAAGCTGATTATGAAGCGGTTATAACTGCAATTGGCCAATAAAGTTAAGGCTCTTTAGGCTTGAGCACAACTATGTTTTGTCCCTCGAAAACGGGAATCTCAATGGGCTGTACCATATAAGCGGAATATTCTGTGCTTATACCCGATAAATCTTTAAATGATGAGGGTAAAACATACATTTGATCTGTTTGTGTGCCTTTTATACTGCTTATCGGAATCAATTTGCCTGATTCTCCGAATGATTCAACCTTGTTTCTAAAACACCATAATCCATTGTTTGCACAAGGGTCATCGACAGTCAGGGCCAAATTAAAGTCGAAAAGCAAATTGCCAAATGATTTGTCTAAGCAGAATAGCATGTGCTCAATGCCTGCTATTCCAGGGTCTCTTTTTTTAACCAGTTCTTTTAGGAAAAACTGCTGTAAAGTTTCGCTGTTTCCGCCGTATTTTTCGACAAGATATGCCACGAATATAAACGAACCACCATACTGCTTGTATAGATCGGGTTCTTTGAACCAAGCGGTTTCAGAATTATTTACTATGTCTATGTTCGGTTCATTAAGATATTTTTCAAGATGCGGTGCGGGGGGAATTTTTTGGCTGTCGTCACCGACACAGCCCGAGTAAATATACTCTGCAAACATCGAATAGCCCTCGTCGAGCCATCTTTCTTGTTCTTCCATGTTTAACGCTTTTCTTAAAGTATAATTTGTTAAATGCTGAAATTCATGCACCAATGTTCTGTAAAAAGCGTTTGTTTTAAGATTTGTGTTATCTGTTTCGATGCCGGTCAAATTCATGAATAAAACCGGTTTTCTGTTTCCGCTTTTTGCTTCTAAATCGCGATGATCAAAGTATCCGGCCACGTAGCCTTCAGAAAATTGCCCCTTGATTTCTGTAAGAAAAATATAAATGTCGTTGTCGGGCAGATTTAATTCAGCCGGAATTTGAGGGGTTCCAAACCATTTTGCGACCAGAGGGTAAATAATTTCGTCAAACTTCTCAGATACATCTGATGCATATGTTAGCGGGGCTTTTTTAAGTTTATCTATTGCTTCTTGTTCAACGAATATCTTGCAGAATTGCCCCTGTTTTAGAAAGAGCCCTTCTTTATATTCGTAGATTTTGTTTTCGAAGTTAAAAACTTGAAAGCCGACTTTTGATACTAATGGCTTAAGTTCAGACAAAACAGCAGAAGACCTTAAAAAGTCTGCTAAGTTTTGATTTGAATTGAGCCTGATTGATTTTGCGGCATTTTGTCTTAATCTGAAGGTGCCGTCTGCGGTTTGTGCATGGCTTATTTGAATAATGTTAAAAAATATGCAGATTAAAAGAAGTTTAATGCTTAAATTTTTCATTTTATTTGGATTATTGTAAGTGTTATATCGTCGGTTGCGCATTCGCTTGAGTTGTTAATTGATTTTGCCAAATCTTTAACAATATTTGCGGGGCTATCGTTGTTTTTAGACTTAAAATATTCTTTTAAAAACAGGTAGCCGTCTTCACATTTGTAGAGCGCTTCAAAGTAGTCTAACAGACCGTCTGAATAAAAATAGAGTCTGTCGCCTGTTTCGATTTTAACTGTTCTTGCGGTGTATTGGCTTTCTTTAAAAATACCGAGAAGTGTGCCTGTAGACGGGAGTTCACTGAAAGAATCTGTTTTTGCAGAATAATGCAAAGGAAAATCGTGTCCTGCATTGGCATAAATAAATTCCATTGCGGCAACATTAAACACACCCCATAATGCCGTTGAATTAAAGTGTGAGCCTGCACCTAAGAATTCTTTTAAAGAAACGTTAACTTCTGACATAAGTTCGGCGGGGTCTTTTGTTAAAGAAGATTTTTCCTTAAAAAGACAAAATACTACTGCCATTATAAGCGCTGCGGGCACACCTTTTCCGCACACGTCTCCGATAAGCAGTCCTAACCGTTGCCTATTTTCTGAGCCTAAGAATCTTATGAAGTCTCCGCCTATGTATCTGGCCGGATGAAAATATGCCGCAACTTCAAGATTTTCTACATCGGGAATTTCTCTGGGCATTGCTCCGTCTTGGACGATGCGTGCCATTTCGAGTTCCTTTTGTATCTGAAGTTCATAATTAGTCATAATTAAAGGCTACTATTAACAAAATTTTCGTTTTCTGCGTCGTATTCTGCTTGTTCATCTGTATAGCTTAAATCAAGCGAAGGTAATGTTTCGTTTCCGGGCATTTGCAAGAAACTTTTTCTTATGTATATAAGAAAGCTAAATAGGGCAATAAAATAGCAGTTTGCAAAACTGACAATATAATCAAACATACCGAAAACTCCTTTTTCTGGTCTTGTTTTGATCTTAAACACAATCGCTGTATCGGCAGATTGTTTTTTTATTGTAATAATTTATAAGTTTTTTTTGTGGTTTGCGAATATTGAGGGCTCATCAGATACATCAATAACGCTTTCTGAAGCTTTTTCTAAGAAGTTAAGTTCAGTAAAGGTCTTGTTTGAGTTATTTTCATATTTAGGCATGAACGGCATTGCACACAGCATGGTTACTGGTACAACTTTTGGCACTTTCGAGTTATTTTCGAAAACTTTATCTGCTCCTGAAACGGCCATAAACAGTGTTTCTTTGAAATGTATTTTTTTAAAGGTTTTTGTTAGTTCGGTGCTTAACGAGTCGTTTTCGTTTTGTGAAATAACCAATATTATTTTTTCTTTGTTTTCAATAAGACCTTTAATGACTTTATAATCTTCTTCGAATGCGCCCGAAAGCAGAATTGGGTTTAATCCGCCCGACAAAGCCATGTTATACCATTTAGGATCAAGTTTTGTGTCTGCTATTACGAATCTGAGGGGTTTTTTAAAGATGGCTAACGGCAAAAGCCATGTAGGCAGGCCAAAATTCTTAGTTATAAATACCTGTGCTCCTCGATTAAAGTTTGTTTCGCCAAAATGCTTGAAACAGGGTATGAAAAGGCTTACAAGATATCTGGCTAAACAACGAAAAACAAACCAAGCAAATTTGCTTGGTTTGTTTGCTAGGTAATTATTCATCTTTGTTAAAAGAAGGTATTCTTTCGTAGATTCTGTTCAGATCGTATCTCTGCATCAATTCTTTCATTACGAAAGCTCTTAGCAGGTCATCGCGGCCAAACGACACAGCCGGTTTTGTTGCTTTTTCTTCTGTATCCACTTTCATTTTAATATCATTTAAAATTGCGGATGCCTTTGCAATCTGTTCTTCTCTTTCAGCTTCGCTTGGTTTTTCCCTTTTTTTAGATGTTCTTTTTTTAAAGGGTTCCGGGTCAGAGATTGCTATAGAAGTATCGAGCGGAGCATTTCTTGACCTTGAAGTTCTTTTTGGTTTAATGCTCATATCAATATCGCTGAAGTCTATGTCTATTTCTTCGATATTTTTAGGTTTCTTTTTTATATTTGATATTACTGAAATAATCAGAAATAATATCACTATAAGAATTTCGTCCATTAAATAACCTGACTTCCTGTTTTATTACTTGTGCATGTCAATTTTTTTGGTAGGATCTGCCATGTTTGAGAAAGAATGTCTCATTTCTGTGTCAGAGCTGATGTTTTTAAGAGTGTAATAGTCAAGTATGCCCATGTTGCCGTCTTTGAGAGCATCAGAGATTGCTTGCGGCACAGCTGCTTCAGCTTCAACCAATTTAGCTCTCATTTCTTGTTCATAGGCTTTCATTTCTTGTTCTCTTGCTTCAGCCATTGCGCGTCTTTCAGCTGCTTTAGCCTGTGCGATTTTCATATCGGCTTCTGATTGGTCGATCTGCAATTTTGCGCCGATGTTTTCGCCTATATCAACGTCTGCGATGTCGATTGACAATATTTCAAATGCGGTATTAGCGTCTAATCCTTTATTTTGGATTGTTTTGGAAATTTTGTCGGGGTTTTCTAATATTTCTTCGTGGGAAGCTGCAGAACCGATAGTTGTAACGATACCTTCGCCAACGCGAGCTAATATTGTTTCTTCGGTTGCGCCGCCGACGAGTTTATTGATGTCGACTTTAACGGTAATTCTGGCTATTGCTTTAACTTGGATCCCGTTTTTAGCCATTGCAGCAACTAATGGAGTTTGTATAACCTTTGGTTTAACACAGAGTTTTACTGCATCGTAAACGTCGCGTCCTGCCAGGTCTATTGCTGTTGCTTGTTTATAAGACAGGTTGATTCCGGCTTTTTGTGCGGCAATCAAAGCAGATACAACTTTAAATACATTGCCTTTCGCCAAATAGTGTGATTCGAGGTCAGAGAGGCCTACGTTGATTCCGGCTTTTTTTGCCATAATTGCCGGGTCAATGATTTCTCTTGGAGAGACACGTCTAAATCGCATTCCGATCAAGTCACCGAGGCCAACGCTGACGCCTGAAGCAATTGCGCTGATCCAGAGTCCAACTGGGACATAATAAGAGAGTACGAAGAACAGTATAATAACGCCAAAAGCAATTAAAGGAATTAATGATTCCACAAGTACAACCTCCATCCACTGATTTTCACATTCTAATATGGATTAAAACAGGGTTAAAAGTCAAGCAAAATACAGATTATTATGTGGTGTTTGGGTGGTGGCAACTGCGGTGAACTTCGAGGCGGGGGTTTGAGATTATTTGAGAGTTTGGGGGAAGAAGGGGGTTAGTTGGTCTAGGATTTTGTTTTCGACGTTGGCGGGTCTTGAGTTGCCCATTGCGGCGGACATGGCTTTTAGGGTTTGTTGATCTTGTAGTTCTATTAAGAGCTTGGAGACGGCGTCGAGGGTGAGTTGGTCGTCGCGCAGCATTTTGGCAGCGTTTAGGTCTTCTAGGACTTTAGCGTTTTTTTCCTGGTGGTTGTCGGTGGCGTAGGGGTAAGGCACAAGTATTGCCGGTTTTTTGCAGACTGCTATTTCGGCCAGAATTGTTGCGCCTGCTCTTGAGATTAAAAGGTCTGAGGCGTCGAAAATTTCTTTCATTTCGTGGTGATAGGGCAAGAGCGTATAGTTTTCGGGCGGGTTTTTGACTGCGTTTTTAACCATTTCGTAGTCGCGTTCGCCCGAAATGTGGATAAGCTTAACGTTTTTATGTTCTGTGAGCCAAGTTTGTGCAAGTTCAATGCAGAGCTTGTTAAGTGACAGAGCGCCTCTTGAGCCGCCTACTACGGCTACGGTAAAGTCCTCGTTATTTTTTGCAAAAAGCTTGTTTGTGTCTGCTTTATTTTGGTTTAAAAATGCTTTTCTGACAGGATTTCCTGTTACAATAATTCTATCGTTATCGGGCTTGTAGGCTGATTCGTAGGTTAAAAAAACTTTTTTTGCCGACGAAACAAACAAACGGTTAGTGACTCCCATGGCTGCATTTTGTTCGTGCATCACAACGGGAATATTTAAAATTCCGGCTGCGGCGAGCACCGGAAAAGCCACGAAACCGCCGGTTGTAATGGCTAAATCAGGCTTGAACTCTTTTAAGTGTTTGTAAGCTTTGTAGATTCCTCTTAAGTTTACAAAAGGAAACGAAAACCATTTCAAACTAAGCTTTCTTGGCATTCCGAGAGCTTCAACGCCCATAAAGAGAATGTCCTTCTCTCTTTCGACGATTTTTTCTTCTAACCCGCCGGTAACGCCTATGTATCCGGCTTCGAAATCGTATTTTTCTTTTAAAATTTCTTTAATAGCTAATGCGGGATAAATGTGTCCGCCGGTTCCGCCGCCGCTGAATACTACTTTCATTTTGCTTTCCTTATCGCGTGGCCGGGTGCTCTGAATTGCACCGAGAACAGTGAAGGTTTGTGTTCTTCATACATACTTTTCGCAGAAGAATACTTAGAAATGTTAAGCAATACGCCAACACCCATTGCTAGGAATACCAAGCTTGAACCACCGTAACTTATAAATGGCAGTGTAACGCCGGTTGTTGGAATAAGGCTTAATACAACGCCGATGTTAACCATTACTTGTAGGCCTATAACGGTTGTTAAGCCTGATGCAAGCAAAAAGCCGAACATGTCGGGTGCGCGGCTTGCTATGTATAGACCGCGCCAAATAAGCACTAAAAATAGTAACAGCACGAATATGCCGCCTATAAGGCCAAGCTCTTCACAAATTATTGCAAAGATAAAGTCTGTGTGACGCTCGGGCAAAATAAAAAACTTTTGCCTGCTTTGTCCGAGTCCGAAACCGAATAAACCACCGGAACCAATCGCCACCAGAGACTGGATAATGTGATACCCACTTCCTTGGGCATTTTCCCATGGATTAATGAATGCGAGCAAACGGCGCATGCGGTAACCGGCTCTGAAAATAAGCGCGAAAACCATGGCGACACCGCCAGCAGAGAGCCACGCTAAGTTCTTGATAGAGCCGTTTCCGAGAAAGTACATTGTGAGGTAGGTTCCCATTATGAGGGTGGCTGTTGAAAGGTTTGGCTCTTTGTATATGAGCAAAAATATAACGCCGGTAACAAGTAAATCAGGAAGCATACCTTGAGTGAAGCTTTTAATTTTTTCTTGCCTAAGCGAGATTGAGTGCGCCATATATAGGACAAAGCACATCTTCGCGAATTCTGAGGGCTGAAACCCAAAGCCGCCGAAGCGCAGCCAGCGTTTTGCGCCGCCGATATCGCGTGCTACTCCGGGGATTAAGATCAGTATGAGCAGAATAATCGATATTGCGAGCATCGGTACTGTAACTTTTTCAAGTTTTGTATAGGGAATAACGCTAAAACCGAGCATTCCCAGCAAACCAACGCAAACCCAGATTAACTGGCGTTTGAAGTAATACAGCCCGTCGGCCATTATGGCTATTGAGTTAAGCGAGCTCGCCGAATATACCATTATCAGCCCGATACCCATGAGGGCTATCACGACGAATAAGAGTATATGGTCGCCTTGGTGAGTTTTAATGTTCATCGTTAATTCTGTTTGTTATCAAGTTCGTGCACCAGTTCTTTGAATCTGGCGCCCCTTATTTCGAAATTTAAAAACAAGTCGTAGCTGCTGCAAGCCGGAGAAAGCAAGACTGTGTCGCCCGGTTGCGCTGATTCATGCGCCATTTTGACAGCTTCTTCAAACGATAGCGCAATTTTTAAGGGAACAAGGCCCTCAAGTGCCGATCTGAATCGCTGCTTTGCCTCTCCGTAGAGTATTACCGTTTTACAGTTTAATCTAATGGACTTAGCCCAGTCTGAGAGGTCTGTTCCTTTGTCTCTGCCGCCCGCAATCAGTATTAGTGGCTTTTTGCATGCTCTCATGGCGATAATCGAAGCTGCGCAGTTTGTGCCTTTTGAGTCGTTTATGTAGTCGGCTCCGTTAATTTTTTTAACGAATTCGAGTCTGTGTTCAACTCCGGTGAAGTTTCTTACGGCTTCTTCAATTTTATTTTCGGGTATTTGCAAAATAATTGCTGCCAGAGTGGCGCACATAATATTTTCAACGTTGTGTTCACCTAGGATTTTGGCAGCAGACAGCGGGAAAAGTATTTTTTCTGCGCCTGTTTCGGGCAGATAAACGTAACAATCATTTTTTACGGTTATGGCGGGTCTTAAGTTATCTACGTTTCTTCCGAACCAGGCAGTTTTGCATTTAACTTCCTTTGCCATGTTGCGCATTATTTCTTGTTCTGCGTTCAATATCAAATAATCGCCCTGCCTCATGTTCATGGCAATGCGTTTTTTGGCGTCAATATACGACTGGTAGGTCGGATAGCGGTCTAAATGATTTTCGAAAAAGTTAGTAATTATTGCTATATCGGGCTTAAACTGCGAGATGTTTTCTAGCTGAAAACTGCTTATTTCAAGCACTTGCACGGAATTGTCGGTAGTTTGCGAGGCAAATTTCATTACCGGAATTCCAATATTGCCGCCCAGAAATACTTCTTTAAAATGGGATTCGCATATTATTGAGAGCAGTGTTGTCGTGGTGGTTTTGCCGTTACTGCCTGTTACAGCTATTCTTTTTCCTTTAGAAAGTCTGTACGCTGCTTCGATTTCGCTTAAAACGGGAACATTTTTTTGAGCAGCTTTTATTAAAATTGGCAGGTCACTTCTGACACCGGGGCTGAGTATTATATAGTCTGAATCAAGGATTCTTTCTGAGTGGACTCCGGCTTCGAAGTTTACCGAGTCTATGATTCCTTCGCTGATTAGTGCTGCTTTAAGTTTGTCTTCCTTTTGTATGTCTGATATAAAGACGCTTGCGCCATTTTTTATAAGGTAATTAGCGGCGGCGAGTCCGCTTTTGGCTGCACCGACTATACTTACTTTTTTCCCTGCGACGTTCATTTAGTGCCTCGAATTTTTAATTTACAAAATCTTATCACAATAGGTTCGAGAATTAAAGAGCAAGAGAATGTTTTAGAGAAAATGTTGGCTATGTGTATAGGGTGATTGCAGCGCCGGCTTTCAGCGGGGGTACTAATACTTGCTTAGCATGAATTGGAGATTATTTGATGGGGCTTTTTTAAAAATGGCTTGTCAGTTTTGAAAATGGCGAGTAGACTGTTTAGAGGTCGTGTGAATAGTTATTAGAAAAATATGAATAGGAGAGTAATGAAATGGCAATTGATGTGTTCAAAAGTCGGAGGAAAATTCTTGGGATTAACAGTCTCGGTCGAATCGGCAAGTTGACTTTATGGCACCACATCGGAGCAAAATACTTCGATGAAATCATTGTGAATCAGGGGCGTGAAATTGGGCGCGATTTGTATTCTGTGGCACAATTCATCGAAAAAGATTCTACATATGGCGCTATGCACAGGTTTATGTATGGTGTAAATGCCAAGCCATTTATTGAAGTTTTAGATAACGAAGCCGGTAAAATGCGAATAGATGGTATTCCTGTAACAATACTTCGCAAAGCACGAAACCCTAAAGATATTCCTTGGCGCGAATATGGTGTTGAAGTTGTAACAGAATGTACAGGCAAATTTATTGACCCCACAATCGACGCGGACGACCCAAAAGGCTCTATAAGAGGCCATTTGGCGGCCGGTGCGCGTGTTGTTTTAAATTCATCGGCTTTTAAGATTAAAAATAAAGCTGCAACACAGCCCGAAGATGCGGTTACTCTTATTTACGGCATCAATCACGGCGCGTTTGACCCCGAAAAACATCGTGTTATATCTGCAGCGTCCTGTACCACTACCGGTCTCGCGCATATGATTAAACCTTTGTTAGAAAATGAGTCGACAAGCAAAATTTTGACAGCCTCAATGTCTACTATCCACTCGGCTACCAATACGCAGTCTGTGCTTGATAGCGTCCCGGGCGCCGGCGAAAAGGATTTGCGCAAAAGCAGAAGCCTTTTGAATAACGTCATCCTAACATCGACTAATGCCGCCGAAGCTTTGGTTCAGGTTATTCCCGAAGTTAAAGAAATAGGTTTTATGGCTGACTCTATAAGAATTCCTACACCAACCGAGTCTTTGATAATTTTGAACGCAACTTTCCAGGCTCATCGAGAATTGGGAGCAGAAAAAACTGACATCAGCAGAGAAACAATCAATGGAATTTACAGCCGCGCTGCATCTATGCCCGACAGCTTAGTTGTTTATTCAGAAGAACAAAACGTTTCGACCGACGTGTCAGGCATGAATGCCGCGGTTGTAATCGAAGGTCAGTTTAACCACACTCGAACAACCTTCTTAAAGGCCGATTTATCGAGAGTGCCCGGTGTTCCTGCTGAAGTTATGAAGCTTATTCCTAATCAAGAGCTCGAAATACCCGTTGTTCATGCGAAAATCTTCGGGTGGTATGACAACGAATTCGGCAGTTACACCAATCGCTTGGGCGATTTGACGATTCACGCACACAAAAGTTTGCGCTGATTAACAGTCTAAACACAAATAGTCTTTGACTTTAAGTCAAAGACTATTTTTTTTGTTTCCTTAATCGAGTGACGCCGTTTACATCTCGTAATCGGCAGGCTCAAGTTTTGGTATAGTTTGGTATGTTTCCCACATTTTTGTGAGGGGCGTCGAATTGGGCACTAAAATATCGCGATAAATTTGAAGCGCTCTTTCGGGCGAAAAAACATACCTAAAAAACCAAAACTCAAACGGGAAAAAGTTTATCTCGCCTTTGCCCGGGTATGGCTCAAAAGCCTCTGAGTTTTCGGTTAATTTAAGCTGCAATTCGACTAAATAGTCTTGTGTTACGGTTTGTGGCGGAAAAGCCAAGTCGTTAACATTTTCGCATTCGCGCAAGCCATTTTCTTTTAAAAGTCCGAAGATTCTACAAGGGAAGGGGCGAACGGGGTGTATGAGACACATTCGCGTGTGCTCGTCTCTAAACGTGCATCGCAGTCGCTTTTCATCGCCGACTGTTGCTTTGCGGCTTTCGAGATCCATTATCGAAGAAGCGAGTCTTCTGATTCGTTCGGGTTGCCATGTGGTCATTATTTCTCTCATGATGCGGTGGTATTCAAGAGAGTAAATAGACACTGAATTGCAGCAATTGCCGCAGTTCTCGCATGAGGTCCGCGGAAGTTTGTCGTGAAGTCGATCAACCATTTCCATGCCGAAGGTTCCGTGCTCGGCAGAGGCACTTAAAGCTTTTACGACGTATTTATCAAGGTTTTTATCAGCCGCAAGTTTTATTTTTTTGATCAGATCATTCGACTCGGACAATAGTTTTACTCATTTATTTTATTCTTGGGTTTTTGCAAGGCTTACTGTTAGGTTCCTGCCTTCAAATTCTTTTGTATTCATTTCGTTTACAGCATTTTCTGCTTCGTTGAGCTGTTCGAATTCAACAAAACCATATCCGCGTGAACGATTGGTTTTTCTGTCTATAATTACTTTTGCGCCCACAACTTTTCCGAATTGTGCAAAAGCCTTTTCAAGACCATTTTTGTCTACGCTGAATGGAAGATTGCCCACAAAAATTTTAGAAGCCATTTAGAAGTTCTCCTCGTGCAATTAAATAAATTGCTATCCACCACAGAAAGCAACTATTAATCATTTTCTAACAAATTACGCAAAATTTCAACAAAAAAATAATAATATGTTAATAAAGACTTGTATATTATATGATTACCATTGTAATTTATAGGCTGGATAGCTTTAAAAAAGTCTCGAGGTTATATCGAAATGAAAAAATTGACAGCCAGAATCAACCTTATTTTAATTTTAGTGCTCGTTGCGGGCGGTTATTACGTTAGTGTTAATAAAATAGACCCTTTATCAAGTCTTATAAAACAATTACGTGATTTTGTTCTTTCAGTTGCCGGTGTTGAGGCCTATGCCAGCGTATACTATATAAGTTTGTTGATTCTTTTGTTCTCAGTGTTTGTGTCTTTGTATGCCGCCTTTGAAGGGGTTTCTAAGAAAGAAATCGCATTAGAAAAAGAAATTAAGTTTTTAAAAGAAGATGCAGAAGAATACGAAAACAAAAAAGTCGAATATATGACTGAAATTAAAAAACTTAATTTAAGGCTACAAGAGCTTCATATTTCGCTTGAACAAAAGGTTTCAATCGATAAATACGAAAAAGTTCAGGCAAAGGCCGAAGAAAGCGAAAGCGCATTAGAGGTCGAAAAAGCTAAAAGCGATGAATTATCAAACAAAATTAAAAAATTGTCGCAAAAAATTGAAGATCTTAACTCTGAAAAAACAAAATTAACTGAACAAGAACACGAATTAAACGAAAAACTTAAAGATTCAGAAGCAAAACTTGCTTCTGCAAACGCAAACCTTAAGGGCGGCAAAGATGCGGTTCCGCCGGCAGCTTATCAGATTTTGTATCTCTTGCAAAAAGAGGGCAGACTGATAGATATGCTTCACGAGAACATAAGTGACTATGACGACGAAACTCTCGGAGGCGCTTTCCGCAAACTGCATGAAGACTTACAAGAATTGATCAAGGAACGCTTCATTTTGGAACCCGTGCTTAACGAAGAAGAAGGCAGCACGGTAACCCTTGATTCGATTGATCCTGATGCTGTAAAGGTTTCGGGTAAGGTTCCGGCTGAGGGGCCGTTTAAAGGTGAGTTGATTCATAAGGGCTGGCGGCTTAAAGAATGCAAATTGCCCGAAATGGTCGAAGGTTGGAAGGGCGACGTGATTGCTCAGGCTGAAATAGAAATCTGATAAGGAGTTTTATTGTGGCAGCTGCAAAATACATTGTTGGTATAGACCTGGGAACGACGAATATGGTTTTGAGCTATTCGCGCATAACGAGCGGCTCTGACGACGAGGCTGACGACGGGCAGTCTATAGAATTTCTTCCGATAGTTCAGGAACAGCCTAAGAATGCCGTTGATACGGCAGAGGTTTTGCCATCGTTTATTTTTGAGCGCTTAAAAGAGAAGCCCGTTTTGCCCTGGGAAAGCGACAACGAGTTTATTATCGGAGAGTTTGCCCGTGAAAGGGGTGCCGAGGTGCCCGACAGGGTTATTTCTTCGGCTAAGTCATGGTTGTGCAATACGCGTGTAGACAGAACCAAAGCTATTTTGCCTTTTAACGGCGAAGAAAGCACAAAAAAGATATCGCCTCTGCAGGCTATGTCTATGTTTATAAGCCACTTGAAAAATGCGTGGCTGCAAGAGTTTCCAAAAGATAAGCTAGAAAACCAAAAAGTTATCGTGACGATTCCGGCGTCTTTTGATGCTGCTGCCAGAGATTTAGTCATCGAAGCGGCAAAAATGGCCGGGTTGCCCTCTGTTTCGCTCATCGAAGAGCCACAGTCGGCTTTTTATTCATGGATATCACAAAAAGAAAACCCTTGGCGCCAACAGGTGAAAAAGGGCGACGTTGTGCTTGTGGTTGATGTTGGTGGCGGCACCACAGACTTTAGTCTTATCGAGATAACAGAATCTGACGGCGATCTCAACTTAGACCGAGTTGCGGTTGGCAATCACATTTTGCTCGGCGGCGACAACATGGACCTGACTTTGGCTTACATTGCCGCTAAGAGGCTCGAAGATTCGGGCAAAAAAATCACTCGTTGGCAGACGGTTCAGTTAAGCCATCAATGCCGAAAAGCTAAAGAAATTTTACTGAGCGACTCTGAAAAAGATTCGGTGCCCGTAACTGTTTCGGGGCGCGGTAGCAGTGTTATAGGCGGCACAATAAAAACACAGATTACCCGTGAAGACATTGAAAACAGCATTGTCGAAGGCTTTTTCCCGCACTGTTCGATTGATGACGAGCCTGCAGAAGACACAACCTCGGGTGTTCGCGAGCTTAACCTAATGTATGCGGCCGATGCGGCAGTTTCGAAGCATTTAGCAAAGTTTTTAAAAAGGCAGATGAATGACGCGCACAAAGAGTATGGCTATCCTAATGCGATACTTTTCAATGGCGGCGTTTTTAAGGCTAAAATTTTCAGAGACCGTTTGGTGGCCATTATAGATAGCTGGTTAACCGAATCGGGCAAAGAACAAATTAAAATTCTTGAAGGAATTGAGCTTTCGAAGGCCGTTTCAAGAGGCGCTGTTTACTTCGGACAAGCTGTGTCGGGCAAAGGCATAAGAATAAGAGGCGGTGTTTCACAGTCTTATTATCTTGGAATCGAAACGCCTATGCCTGCTGTGCCCGGGTTTAAACCGCCGTTAAAAGCTTTGTGCGTAGCTAAGCAAGGCACCGAAGAAGGAACCGTTCTAAAGATAGAAAATCGATCGTTTGGTCTTATAATAGGAAAAACAGCGGAATTCAGATTTTTCAAGTCTAATTGCCGCCGTGAAGACGAATTTGGCCAGATGATACCTGACATGGACGAAACTTTCGAAGAGACAAGCTTAATGATGGCCGAAATGCCTGCTTATGACGGCTTAAAAGCCGGTGATCTGGTAGATGTTGAGCTCGAAATTTCGGTTACTGAGATTGGCACATTAGAAGTTTATTGTATTTCGAAAGACAATGAACACCGCTGGAAGCTAGAGTTTAACGTAAGAGAAGCGGCATAATGGACAGCAGATTCATAATCGGAATTGACCTTGGAACCACCCAGTGTGCTTTGTCGTATGCAGACCTTGAAGACGCGAGCTTGCGCATAAAGACCTTAGAAATACCGCAGTATGTGGCTGACGGCATGATCGAGCCTTTGCCCACTTTGCCTTCGGTTATTTATCTTTGCGAAAATGAGCGCAAATTGAGTGAATCAGAGTTTGTCGCACAAAAAGATATAGCGGTTGGGGCATACGCAAAAGAATTAGGCTTTCAAAATTCCGAAAGGTTTGTTCACAGCAGCAAATCTTGGCTTTGTCACCCGCGTGCAGAGCGCCGCGCTCCGATTTTGCCATGGCAAAGCAGCATAATTGCGCAAAAACTATCGCCGGTTGAAGCAGCAACCGAGTATTTAAAGCATTTGGCCTATGTTTGGAACGCAACCATCGGCGCAAACGACGACAAATTAGATTTTTTCAGGCAAAAAATCATAGTAACGGTGCCCGCATCCTTTGACCCCGCCGCGCGCAATTTGACCCTTGAGGCCATAGAACAGGCCGGCATAAAGTCTGTATCGTTGCTTGAAGAGCCGCAAGCTGCTTTTTATGATTATTTGCAGCGCAACCCCGAGATAATGGTTTCTGAGCTAAAAGGCGTTGAAACAGTTTTAGTTATTGATATTGGCGGCGGCACTACCGATTTCAGCCTTATAAAAGCAGATTGGTCGGGCAAATCGAATTATCCCGAGTTCAAGCGCTTGGCAGTTGGCCCGCACCTGCTCATCGGGGGCGACAACTTAGATTTGGCGCTGGCCCGCCACGTTGAAGCGGCTTTTAAACACAAGGGCGTTAAGCCCGTCGGTCGGCAGTGGCTGTCTTTGCTGGCTCAAAGCCACATTGCAAAAGAAAAAGCATTGTCTGACGAAGACGACGAAAATGTCACTTTTACTATGATTGGCGCCGGCAGCAAGGTTTTGGGCGGCACAAGCAAGGTTAAGCTCACAAGAGAAGCGATTAAGCAGCTGCTTATCGACGGCTTTTTCCCTTTGACTGAAGCTGACGAAATGCCGGACGCAGACGCGGGGCTGGGCCTATCTGAAGCCGGCTTGCCCTTTACGCGCGACCCTGCCGTAACCAAGCATTTGGCGGCGTTTTTGAAAGCAAACGATACGGTTCCTGACGCTGTGCTGTTTAATGGCGGAACCATGAAGGCTACCTGCCTCAAAGAGCGATTGACAGATGTTTTGTCTATTTGGGGCGGCAAAGATATAAAAATTCTCGAGAACCCGCACCCGATTTTGGCGGTGGCGGCCGGTGCGGCTTATTATGGTTTGGTGAGCGTCGGTTATGGTCGGCGAATTCAGAGCGGAAGTCCTGTTTCTGTTTATTTGGGAATAGGCACGGCGAAAGCTTCAAGTAAAAGTTGCCATGTGCCCGAACAGCTGGTTTGCATATTAACCAAGGGCAGCGAGCCGGAAAAAAAATACGAATTTGAGAACATAACTTTTGGAATCGATTTAAGCGTTGACTCTGCGTTTTATTTGTTTTACACGCCCTCGCCACCAAAGGCCGAGCAGATGGGGCGTTTGATTAAGTTTAATTCAAAACGATATTTGCCTTTGCCGCCTCTTATCTTAAAAGCTAAAACAGCAAAGGGCGAAAAGCAGGTTGCAATAAAGGTCAAACTGCGCGAAACAGGTTTTATGCAAATGTTATGCGAAGAAATTGACGGCGGTTTTTCGCATGAACTGCGATTTGATTTGGGTGAAAGCGAAAAGAGTCTTAAAAAGTCGCAGCAAGACAGCTCAAAAAGAAGCGTGCCGTTAACGGCGGCGCAAATAAAAAGTATAGATACTCTTTTAAGCGATGCCTTCGATAAAAAAGTCGAATATAACCACGTGTTTAAGGGGCTTGAAGAGATAATCGGGTTTGGGCGCAATCAGTGGGATGCCCCATTATTGAGACAGTTGTTTGACATATTTGCAGAAAGAGAAGCTGACTTTAATAAAGATTATTCTGCACTTAATCTTTATTTTAGGTTGATGGGCTTTTGTCTGCGTCCCGGTTTTGGGGTGTTAGGCGATGCTTTGCGTGTTGACAAGATATGGAATTTAATAGATAAGCATTATGATAGCGAAAACACCGAGTTTTGGGCTGACTGGTGGGTTATGCTTAAACGAATTTCTTGTGGTTTTTCTGTTGAACGCCAAGATTTTCTTAAATCAAAGCTTGAAACCATTCTTTTTGATGCTAAAAAACTGGGCAAAAAGACGCGAGAAATCTCACGGCACGAAAGAAACCAAATTTGGCGGCTATTAGGTAATTTAGAAAGAATTTCGGCTCAAGAAAAAGAACGTCTCGGAAACAGAATCATTAATACTCCTATGAGTTACGGTGTTGATGCGATTTCTTTGGCCGTTTTATCGCGATTGGGCGCGCGTATTCTGACCTATGCCCCTGATTCGGCAATGGTTTCAAAAGAAATTGCAGATTTGTGGGCAGTAGCTTTGCTTAAAAAGGCTATTCCCGGTAACTCTTACTTAGACACCGCATTACGCGAATTAGGCAGAAAAACAGGCGATCGTTTAGTTCAGATAGACGATCAGATACGCAAAGACATTATAGAAATATTCAAGAAAAAACAGCGCAAAAATGCCTTTCTGAAACCTCTTATAAAAGCAGCTAAGCTCGAGGACAATGATTTGGCAGAGATAACGGGCGAGGTTCTTCCCTCGGGCGTTGTTTGGGTTAAGGAAGGTTAAGTTATATGAATGCTTATTTTATTGGCATTGGCGGAATGGGAATGAGCGGGCTGGCAAAAATTCTTTACGAATCAGGTTTTCAGGTTGCGGGCTCTGACAGAAATATTGAAGGTGATTATTGTGTTCGATTGAAAAACATGGGTATAAAAATATATCCGCAAGACGGCACGGGCCTTGAGTCGTTTATGAGCGATAAAAAACTTACCGCTTCAGAATTTAATGTTGTAAAGTCTACTGCGGTAGAAGATACGGTCAGCGACGTTGTTTCGGCAAACAGACTTGGTGTTAATCAGATAATGCGCTCTGATTTGCTGGCCGATATGTTTAATGCTAAAAAAGGCATTGCAATCGGGGGCACTGCCGGCAAAACCACTACTACCGGCCTGGTTACCTGGATCCTTAAATATTGCTGCAAAGAACCTTCTTGTGCTGTTGGCGGCATTATTTCCGGGCTTGATACCAACGCTTTTATGGGTCGGGGCGAGAATTTTGTAATTGAAGCAGACGAATCAGACGGTTCGATAGTTAAATACAACCCTTATATTTCGGTGGTAACCAACGTTTCAAGAGACCATAAACCTCTCGAAGAATTGCTTGATCTGTTTTCTACTTTTATAAATAACACAGAATTTGCAAGCGTTTTATGCGCTGACAATAAGTATTCATCTGTTTTAAAAGATAAATGCAATACAGAAGTAAAAACTTATTCAATATACAGCGATGCTGACTATAAAGCTCAGAATCTTGTGCTTGATATGCTTTCGAGCCGCTTTACGGTTAATGGTGTAGATTTTGAGGTTAAAATGCCCGGTGAGCACAATGTTTTAAACTCATTAGCAGCAATTGCTGTTTGCAACCTTTGCGGCCTATGTTTAAGTAAAATTTCAGAAGCTTTGTATGCTTTTCCCGGAATGAAAAGAAGATTCGAAATGATCGGCGAGGCGAACGGCGTTATTGTTATAGATGATTTTGCACATAACCCCGCAGAAATTGAAGCGGCGGTAATAGCTACACGAAAAGCCTCGAAAAACCGTTTTATTGTGTATCAGCCGCACGGTTTCGGGCCCACAAACTTTACAAAGAATGAGTTGATAGATGTATTTAGCAGGTTGAATGCTACTGATGAATACTTGTTTTTAGATGAAATATTTTATGGCGGCGGCACCGTAAACAAGGATATCAGTTCAAAAGATATAGTCGACGAAGTCGCAAAAAAGTTCAAAAATGCTTTTTTTGTGAATAACCGCGAGGATCTTGTGGCAACAATTGCTTCAAAAGCCAAACCCGGCGATATAGTTTTGGTAATGGGGGCACGTGATATAAATCAGATATGCCCCCAAATATTAACTTCTATTACTTCGGCTTAACAACGAAACTGATCATTCTCTTAGAAACAAAAATAAATTTAACAACCTGCATGTTTTCTAAATATTTTTGTACTTTTTCAGAGGATTCAGCAGCTTTTCTTGCATCGGCTTCGCTTACATCTGCGGGAAGAGCTATTTGGTCGCGCAATTTGCCGTTAACCTGAACGGGCAAAGTAATGGTTGTTTCTACCAGTGCACTTTCGTCCCATGTGGGCCATTGCTGCTGATGTACAGAGCCTTTGTTGCCTGTTACTTCCCATAATTCTTCAGAGATAAACGGGGTAATTGGCGCTAACAGAATGAGCATTGTTCTGACTGTTTCTTTCCATAAGGAAGTTTCAGCCAAATCACTGTTTTTCTTAAAGTCGATCAAGGTATTTGTCAGTTCCATTAATCTTGCTATTGCGGTATTAAAGCTGAAGTTTTCAATATCTAAGGTAACGGCTTTAATTGTTTTGTGCAAAGCGCGGTTAAGATTTTCGGCGTCTTTTTGTGCTGCTTCTTTGTCTCCGCCGGGATTTTCGCTGATTAGGTCGAATACACGGTTTACAAAGCGATACATGCCTCTTATGCCTTCATCAGACCAAGAGACTTCGAGCTCGAATGTTCCTAAGAACAATATAAATGCTCTAAGCGTGTCAGCTCCGTATTTTTCGACCATTTCGTCGGGTGTGATGACGTTATTCTTTGACTTACTCATTTTAATGCCGCCGGCGGCGAGCATCATGCCTTGATTTCTAAGCTTGGCGAAGGGTTCTTTAAAGTCTATAAGACCCGCGTCATACATAACTTTTGTCCAAAATCGGGCATAAAGCAAGTGCATTACTGCGTGTTCAGCGCCGCCCACATAAAGGTCTACGGGCAGCCAATATTTTGCAGCTTCTTTATCGAATGCAAATTCTTTGTGTTTTGGGCTGATAAAGCGCAAAAAATACCAAGAAGAGCATGCGAATCCGTCCATTGTATCGGTTTCTCTTTTGGCCGGTTTGCCGCATTTGGGGCAAGTTGTGTTGACCCAATCGGTAATTTCTGCCAGCGGAGACTTACCGTCTGCACCCGGTTTAAATTCTTGTAAATCGGGAAGCAATACCGGAAGCTGATCTTCGGGCACAGGCACAGCGCCGCAGCAGTCACAATGTATTATGGGAATAGGTGCTCCCCAGTATCTTTGTCTCGAAATGAGCCAATCTCTGAGTTTGTAGTTAACTTTACCCAAACCCAATTTTTTGGATTCGAGCCAATTAATCATGTTTTCGATAGCTTGTTCAGAAGTTTGTTTGCTAAACTCACCTGAGTTGATGAGAATTCCATACTCTGTATAAGCTTCTGTCAGCATGTTTTTGGCAATACCGTCGCTTGTTATAACTTCTTTAATGGGAAGATTATGCGTAACAGCGAAAGCATAGTCTCTTTCGTCGTGTGCCGGAACAGCCATAACAGCTCCGGTGCCGTATCCGTATAAGACATAGTCGCCGATGAATACCGGGACTTTTTCATTGTTAAACGGATTTATTGCATAGGCACCGATATTTACGCCGGTTTTTTCTTTTTCGGTTGAAAGTCTGTCAATTTCAGATTTCTTTTTAGAATCTGCAATATAGTTTTCGACTGCTTTTTTATTATCGGGGTGAGTAAGCTTTTCAACCAACGGGTGTTCCGGGGCCAGTGTCAAGAAAGTTACCCCGAATATAGTATCTACGCGTGTTGTGAAAATCGGGATATTATATTCTTCGTTAGTTACCGGGTTAATTCCTTTAAAATTAACTTCAGCGCCTCTGCTTTTGCCTATCCAGTTTTCTTGCATTTTTTTAATGCGGTCGGGCCAGTCGATAAGATTCAAATCTTCGATTAAGCGGTCTGCGTATTCGGTAATTTTAAAGAACCACTGATTAAGGTCTTTTTTTTCTACGGGTTGTTCACAGCGCCAGCAGTTGCCTTGCTCAACCTGCTCGTTAGCAAGTATTGTTCGGCAATTTGGGCACCACCACTGGGCCCCGGTTGCTTTATATGCCAATTTTCTTTTGTGCA
Organism: Candidatus Rifleibacteriota bacterium; assembly: GCA_028689875.1. Classification (GTDB taxonomy): domain Bacteria; phylum Muiribacteriota; class Ozemobacteria; order Ozemobacterales; family Ozemobacteraceae; genus MWDD01. The sequence goes on from JAQVCG010000004.1 coordinate 36,685, forward strand.
AAAGCAAAAAGAACCATTGTGTCCATTTGTAATAATCGGGGTCAGTTGAGTTGATTTCTCTTTCCCAGTCGTATCCGCATTCTACAAGGGTTAGTTGTCTTTTGTAGTTTGATGCGTTTTTTTCTGTTGTAACAGCAGGGTGCACTCCCTGTTTTATTGCAAAGTTTTCAGCGGGCAGACCGAATGCGTCCCAGCCCATTGGGTGCAGAACATTCAGGCCCTGCATTCTTTTCAATCTTGTGACTACATCGGTGGGAATATAGTTTCTAAGGTGTCCGACAGAAAGCCCGTTACCTGATGGGTAAGGGAAAAAATCAAGACAGTAGAATTTTTCGCGTGACTTATCTTCTGAAGTTTTGTAAAGCTTCATTTCGCGCCATTTTGGCTGCCATTTGTCTTGTAATTTTTGAAAATCGTATTTTTCTGCCATTTTATTGCTCCGATGCTGATTTTAATCTGGAAATAACTTCATCACGGCCAAGTACATCTAAAATACCCACCAAATCGGGTCCGTGACAGGTTCCAGTAATTTTAACGCGAATGGGCATAAACAAATCTTTTCCTTTAGCTTCTGCAGTTTTGCCTGCGGCTTTAATTGCTGCATTATAGCCATCTCTGACCCATTCACATTTTTCAAATTCTTGTGCCAATGCTTCAAACAACTTTTTCGATTTTTCGGTTGAAATAAGCTGTGCGGCTTCTTCGTCGTCGGGTTTTTGCGCTGTTAAGAATGATTTTGCGACTTCGACCGCATCGTTAATGAGATTCATTTTAACCTGAATTAGCTCAATCAGCTTGCGTAAAATTTCGGGGTTGTCTAAGCGTTTGTCGTTTGGCATGGCTTCTTTTAAAACCGGTGCAACCATCGGTAACAACTGGTCAACGGGCATAGCTCTTAAGTGCTGTCCGTTCATCCAGATCAGTTTGTTGTGGTCAAACACGCCCGGAGACTTGCTTATTCTGTTAAGTTCGAAATGTTCAATTAATTCTTTTACAGAATAAATTTCTCTGTCGTTTCCTTCGTTCCAGCCTAATAGAGCTAAGAAATTAACCAATGCATCGGGAAGGAAACCGTCGATGGCGTATTGCCCGACCGCAGTTGCGCCGTGTCGTTTTGAGAGTTTCGATTTATCGGGGCCCAATATGAGGGAAGCGTGGCTGAAAATAGGCGGTTTTTTGCCGAGTGCTTCATATAAAATCAGTTGTCTGTGAGTGTTTGTTAAATGTTCTTCTGCTCTCACAACGTGTGTGATTTCCATTGCAGCGTCATCAACTACAACACAAAAATTATATACGGGCATTCCCGAAGAACGCAAAATGATGAAATCGCCGAGGGTTCCGGCTTTCCATTCGACTCTGCCTCTTACTTCGTCTTCTAAAACGTAATCCTTTTCGGGCACTTTAACTCTTATAACATAAGGTTCTCCGGCAGCTATGCGCTTTTGAACTTCTTCTTTTGAAAGCTTGAGGCAGGTTCGGTCGTAATGAACACTTCTGTGTTCTTCTTCGGCTTTTACTCTTTTGGCTTCTAATTCTTCTTCGGTGCAGAAGCAGGGGTAAGCGTAGCCTTTATCCATTAATTCGTGGGCATATTTTTGGTAAATTTCAAGACGCTCTGACTGGTAATAGGGGCCGTAAGCTCCACCAACTTCGGGGCCTTCGTCCCAGGTTAGGCCGAGCCATTTAAGGTCTCTCAATAAGCCGTCTGTTGATTCTTGTGTAGAACGTTCCACATCAGTATCTTCGATTCTAAGGATAAACTTCCCGCCGGTTTTGCGTGCATACAACCAATTAAAAAGGGCGGTTCTGGCGCCTCCGACGTGCAAATAACCGGTCGGCGACGGTGCAAAGCGTACTCTTACCTGCTGTGACATATTAGATTATGTTGCTCCCCATAAAAATTTGTTCGTTTCCGTTAGATAAGGCGTGTCCGCAGCGTCCAAAGGCTGCAACGGCGATTCTGCCTTCTCCTCTTACTATGGCTACTTTAAAGCCTCCGCCTAAGCCGGGGTTTATCATGTAGCATTGGCTATAAATGTCTCTGACGGCATTGCTCACCGAAAATTTCTCACGTGTGTCTTCTCTTATAACAGAGCGTGCAATTGCCGCAACAATAGTTGCTTCTCTAAGCTTAATCGGTAGCTTTTCGGCTGTTGCACCTACTTGAGTTATAGCGGCTCTATAACCTTTGTTATTAACCTTTTGCAGCCAGTATTCTTCTTGTTCGGGGTCTTTTGTCATGGCAAGATAGATTACGGCGCTTTCGGGCGAAAGCATCTCGTCTTCGCGATCTTCGACTAAGTCTTTGACTATGTCTTTATAGGTTACGACTCCGACTAAATTATCGTTATTGTCAATGACCGGCAATGCTTCAAGATCGCTGGCAGAAAGCATCGCTGCCGCTTCTCTAACAGACATGTTAGCATTGACTTTTTTAAACTTTTTTTCCATAACCGAGCTGATTTTGTCGTCTATGTCAACATCAGCAATTGTAGCTAAGTGTGATGTGGTCATAATTCCGACGATCTTTTTATCGCTGTCGGTTACAAGAACACATTCTGCTTGTCTTAAAATTATGATCTCTCTCAAACTGAAGATGGTTTGGTCTTGGTCTACAATAATGGGGGTTTTGTCCATTATTTCTTTAACTTGAATACCCATGTTTAACTTTTACTCCTCTGTGCCTTCGGCGTTATTGATGCCTATTCTGCAAAATACCATGCGTCCGGCACCCGTCTGCAAAATGTTGCTGACTCGTGTTTTTACTGTCTTGCCAACATATTCGCCGCCGTCTTCAATGACCACCATTGTTCCGTCAGATAAAAATCCGACTCCCTGGTGTGCCTCTTTTCCTTTTTTTGTTATCTTTATTTCTAGGTCTTCACCGCTTATAAATACCGGTTTAAGGGCATTTGCCAAGTCATTAATATTTATAGATACTACATTTTCTATGCCTGCAATTCTTTTCATGTTTGCATCTTGCGTAACAAGCGTGGCTTTTAGTTCTATGGCTAATTTTATAATTCGCATTTCGATTTCGGGAATTTCAGGAAAATCCTTTTCTATTATAGAAATATTGTCAGGAAAATCGCTTTTAAGGCTTTTAAGCATTTCTAATGCTTTTTTGCCTCGATCGGCTTTAAGCTTTTCGTCTGAGTTAGAAATCAGGTGTAGTTCATTCATAACAAACTTTGGAATTATTATGTTTCCTTCTAAAAAACCTAATCTGTAAAGATCAACAAAACGTCCGTCTGTTACGGCGCTTGTGTCAACAAGCTTTGATTTGGCACAGACTCCGTCGAAATGTATTCTGTTTTGATATTTTCTGTATCTGATCGTAATTCTGACACCCAAATATGCCAACAAAAGGTTAAAACCTAATGGTAGGGTGAGATTGAAAAGGGGTACAACACTGTTTAAGTATCTGTTTTCAAAGTTCATGCTGCCCATTCCGTTGAATATAATTATATAAAATGGAATTAAGAGCAGGTTTGCGCACAATAAACCTAAGACAAAACCTAGCGCACTCCAGGCAAGATCGCTGCTGTTCGTCTGGTCAATTTGCTTTTCTATCCATTCTTGAAGGCCTCGGCCTGTAATAGAAAATATCAAATAACCGATGAAACCTAATAAAACAGCAAAAGTGAGTTCCGGGTTTTCTAATTCAACAATTTCAGGGTAGTCGCTTGCTACGGCATAACCAAATGCAACCCCTGTAATGGTGCCTGTCAAGACAAGCAAAGAACGCAATAATTGAAATAACATTTACAAAATTCTCCGTGTGCCGTGAGTCTACTACAATTTGCACACTTTATCAACCCTCAGACTAGAAAATGTGGTAAGATATGAGGCATGAAAAATGCTTTATTTATATTACTTTTTTGTGGCTTTTTTTTATGCACAGCATTTACCGAATGTTTAGGTGCTTATCCTCCCTTGATAAGGGCACACGCATTCGCCGACGTTACCAGGCTCGAAAAAGGACAATACTTCGTTACGATTTTCCTTGAAATACATAATGACGACAATCGCATACCGCTAATTATCGAATCATTGACGGCTGACTCTTGGCGGGGTACGCGAAAAGCTACGGTCGGTGAAAACTGGTTTGAGTCACCGCAGCCGATTGTTTTGATGCAAAATACGAAGCAGAAGATAGTGAACCGCTCGTTTTACGTTAATAAAGGTTTTACGGCGAATTATTGGGTCAGGTGGCTTAAATTTAAAATAAAAACGAACCGAGGAGTTTTTGAATCAAACTATGTCGGTTCGCCTTATTCAGCTAATATAACGAGCAAATGATCAACCCACCGGAGCAGCCGCACCGGCAGTCTGGATCAACATTACTGTGTAGGCTATGTATCCCACAAGCAAGATTAAACCTTCGAGTCTGACGATTTTCATACCGGTTTTCATTATTGGTAACAGTGCTAGGGCAGTTACAGTCATAATTGGTATGTGAAGACCGAGCATTTGCTCAGAAGCCGCAAGCGGTGCGATTTTGTCTGAAAACATTGGTATAGTTGCGGCAGTGCCGATAATCGCAAGTATATTAAATATGTTTGAGCCCACAACGTTGCCAACTGCGATTCCTGATTGGCCTTTGCGTGCGGCGACTATGCTTGTGGCAAGCTCGGGCAGTGAAGTGCCGATTGCTACGAGGGTTAAGCCGATAACTTCGTCAGAGACGCCCAGACTCTGCGCTATTTCGACAGCGCCTCTTACCAAGGCTTCTGCGCCTAATACCAAACCTATAAAGCCGATAATTACATAAACTGTACTTTTTAGATTTGAAGGAAGGGGCTTATCTGTGGCTTCTGCCGGTTCCGGGTTTTCTGCTGCCTCTTTTTTGCCTACTATATAGGTCATGATAAAGTATGAGAAAAATAACACTAAAAGGATTATTCCTTCATTGTAAGAGATGGTTTGGTTTGTGTAGGCAAGATACCAAACTAAAAGTGTCGCGCCTATCATCAGTGGGGTGTCGCGTTTTACCATAGTCTTTTCGCAGACTATCGGACATATTAAAGCCGAAACGCCAAGTATTAGGGCTATGTTCATGATGTTCGACCCAACGGCGTTACCAAGGGAGAGTGAGGCATTTCCCTTGATAGAAGCATTGATGCTTACTACCAGTTCGGGCAATGACGTGCCGGCCGCTACGATTGTTAAGCCTACAACAGTCTTGCTTACTCCAAAACTCATTGCAAGATTTGAAGCGCCCTCTACAAGCTTGTCAGCAGCATAAATGAGGACTATAAAGCCGATAACACACAAGATGATATTTGTAGCCATAAAAACTCCGACAATAATTAGTGATTGAATAGGATTATAAGATTTGAACAGATATAAAGCAAATTTTTTATGTTTTTTGCATTAATCACATAAAAAGTCGGGTAAACCCAATTAAATACTAAATCAAAAAAACCGCTCAGTGTAGCCGACGACACTAAACGGTTCTTTGGGCTGGGGTGCAGGGATTCGAACCCCAATAGGCAATTCCAGAGACTGCAGTCCTACCATTAGACGACACCCCATCGGTGTAGAAAAGATGATATCACTTTTAAATTTTGCTGTCAATGATTTATTTGATCTCTTGGTTCGTTCTAAAGTAACCAATGTGGTTTTCCCACCAGCCGTCGAGTTTGCCGGCTTTTTGCAGTGTTTGGATGCGCCTTTTTACCGACTCATCGATGGGCGATTGAAGTTTGTTTTCCCAGGGGGTCGAGGGCAGCGGAGTAAACGTGTGCATGTGCACCTTGATTTCAAATTCTTCTATCATTTGCTCCATGAAGTCTACTAATTCGATTTGCTCTTCTTGTGTTTCGTCAGGGTTGCCTACAATAAAATCTATGTGCGGCAAAAAGCCGAATTCGCGCAGTAAAGATATAGCGTTTATGGCTTGTTCTCTGGTATGTCCGCGATTCATTTTGGCCAGCATTTTGTTTGACCCGCTTTGAACGCCCATTACAATTGTTTTGTTTGAAAGATAGGGGGTTACCAGTTCCATTACTTCGCGTGTAACATAGTCCGGGCGAACTTCTGAGGGAAAACTTCCTAGGTTGATTTCCGGGACATTTGCTTTTTTTAAGCCTTCGAGCAGTTCGTAAAGACAATTTAATTCAGGTTTGCCAGAAAAAGAGCCGTAAGCAAAGGCATTAGGAGCCAAAAATTTAATTCGTTTTCTGCCTGGTTTAAGCTTGAAATATTCTTTTACTATGGCGATTATGGCGTCTATGCTTCTGTGTCTCACGGTTGCGGCATTAAGCCTCGGAACACCGCAAAACATGCACCCGCATCTGCAGCCTCGCGATATTTCAATGGGCGGCAAATACTCGGTGATAGGTGAAAAACCGGGGAACAAATCTAAGTTAACCTTTGCTTTAGGGGCATGGTGAATGCCTTTTTCAAAAGTATTGTCGAGCCATTTTTCTAAGAATTCGGAGAAAAATACTTCGCCTTCTCCGGCTAATACGTAGTCAAAGCCTATTTCTAAGATAGCTTGAGGTGCGCTTGTCGGCTGTGCGCCGCCGCATACGGTTTCGCAACTCGGATATCTTTCTTTAAGAGACTTCAGCTCGGTTGCAACTTCGGTTGTGTGGGGCAGCATAAAAGAATATACAACCAGAGTTTTATCGTGCTTAAGTTCTTTAGGCTCTTCAGCCGTGCTCACCCAGGTGATTAAGTTAAACTTCTGAAGCAAATTTTTGGGTGTAGCACCTAAAATGGCTCCTAAACTGACTCGGTTGTAATTTTGTATTCTTATTATTAGATTCGGGACAGACATGACATATTATTTCCAATTTCTAAACGGTATTTTTGATTCGACGATTTCTACTGTCGAGAGCTTGCGAGAAGCGAAAAAAGCTTCGAGACTGCTTCGGGCCAGTGCCATATGCGGCGAAGGGCCCACAGTGGTTTTAACAATACAGTCTTTACCTTCTTCGTCGATAATTTTAAAATTAAGATAGGGTATTAGTGAATAGGTGCCTTCTCTGAACGCGAATAGCGGTGATTTCCCTGACAAAACAGGTGACACCAGTCGCCATTCTTTTTCTTCAGAAAAACTTTCGTCCTTGATTATAGGGGCAAGCTGGCAAACACTCGTATGTATTATGTTGACCATCTCTTCGTGTGTTATGTGACGGTCAAAAAACTCTTCACACCAGCTTTCTATCAGGTAGTTTACAAGTTCGCTTTGCAAAACCGGGTTGTAAACGCAAGGCCACAATACAAATGACTGTTTTTTTGCAATGTTTATGAGTCTTTCAAGGTTAAACCCTATTGCATAGCCCTTGCCAAGGTTGCCGTAACCTCTCCATTGGCTTAAAAGATCGCCCGCTTCGCAAAATGATGCAATGCAAATGTGCCATTGATCAACGTTTTGCAGGCTTCTTCTGATTTCGGTGAGCAGGTTTTTGTTTATTTGGTTTTGAGTTTTATCAATTTGCTTTTTAAGTTCACGATCGAGCAGTTTAAAAGTTAAAAAAACTTCGTTTTTGTCGTTTAAAAAATGCACTTGTGTTGCCCACATTTCTCTTAACGAGATTATGCCCAAAATGCCTTCTTGTGTGGTGTAGTGATAGATGGTTTTGGGGGGCCTTACGGGAAAAACTGTCTGGTATAGATACTTTTCAAATTTATTCAGCATAATAGGACTCACTTAGACTGTATCTTAAAAATGCCGTCCCAGTTGTCGTCTGGCGGGTAGTTCTTAAGTTTTGTACTTCGCGCAACATAAAGATTTGCAACAAAATCATCGGGCAAAATTCGTAATATTTCTTCAAACTGCTCAATCGCATTTTCCCAGTTTCGGTTAAGATAGTTAGAAAAGGCATTATCTGTCAGTTCAGAAACTTTTTTTAACGACTCATAATTATCAGAGTCTGTCTCGCCTGTCAAACTGTAAATTTTAAGACTTTGTTCTCTGCCCTTAACAGTAACCAAGTCTAATAGCCTGAAAACAAAGAAATTTCTTGCCTCTTTAAAAGTATCTTCGCTCACGATTATTTCTGAACCGTAAATTTTGTTTAACCCCTCAAGCCTGCTGGCCAGGTTTACGCCGTCTCCTACAGCCGTGTAGTTAAATCGTTTCGAAGATCCAAAGTTGCCGACTAGCGCAACACCTGTGTTGATACCGATTCTTGTCTTAAACAGAGATTTGTTCTGCTGTTCCCATTTTTTGTTCAGTTTGTGAATTGCTTTCTCTATTTCTATTGCTGCTTTGCAAGCCTTTTTGGCCTGCTCTTCGTCTTTGGTCGGCGCGCCCCAAAAAGCCATTACCGAGTCGCCGATGTATTTATCAATGATTCCGTTATGGCTGTAAATTATTGATGCTATAACGTCGAAGTATTCTGATAATTGCTGCACCAGCTCGCTTGGCGCTACGTGCTCTGTAATAGACGAAAAATTAGCTATATCGGTAAACATCAGCGTAATCTTTTCAGCCTGTGCCTCAATTGCCGCCGCATTGCCGCTTTTAACCAGCCCGTGAACTATTTCAGACGGCACGTATTTGTTAAAAGAACCCAGCACTTTTTTCATTCCAACCATTGCGTCAGCCATCGTCTGAATCTCGGTTACAGATGATTTAATGTCTATACTGTCCTCAAAATCGAGGTTTTTGATTTTTACCACCTCGTTTGTGAGCTTGTTAATCGGGTCTGTCAGCTCTCTTGCGATGGCGGCTGTTAAAAATCCTGCAATTACCAAAAGCCAAAATGAGAACAGCAAGGTGGTTTCGTGTATTCGCGCTATCGGCCCTATAAAGTCGTCTTCAGGCACAATTATGCCAAGTGCCCAATTTCTGCCAAAATTTTCAGGGAAGGGGCGAAAGGAAGCGATGAATTTTTCGCCGCCGTGTGCGTATGTGAATCTCATCAGTTTCGTTTTTAAATATTTGTTCATCGCATTTTTTATGGGAGTGCTCAATATTTTTTGTTTGTCGGGCGATCTCGGCGTTCGCATATTATCTTTAATCAATGATTGCTCGGGATACGCTAAAACATTGCCTTCAAGGTCTATTATGAACGCTGTTCCCGATTCGCCGATTTTCATGGTTCGCAAAAATTCAGAAATGTCGTTAAGTCTGAAATCTATGCCGATAACTCCTGCAAATGCGCCCGTTTTGTCATATAACGGGTGTGAGCATGTTACACCTTGAACCTGCTCCGTAAAAAGCTTGTATTCGCGGCTCCAGGTTATGTTGCCTTCGTTTCTGGCTAATATATACCAAGCTCTGTCTCGCGGATCAAAATCGTCTTCTATATTCTCATTTGAGAGTTCCTGCATTCCCTGCGTGATTTCTTTTTCTGATACCTGTCTGGCAGATGTTTTTGAAGCAAGCTCGCTTAAAATGGTTTTTACAGAATAATTACCGTTATTGAGTCTTCGGCACATCACAAAGTTTCCGTTTTTATCTCCGTAGTAAATACTCGAAAATTGCGTGTAGATTGAAAGTGTCTTAACCGAAAACGATTCAATAATGCCCGCCTGGGCGTTAAAATCATTTGTGTGCTTTTCTGTCAGCTGCTTTAAGAGGTTCCCCATTTTGTGGGCCGGGTCTAAATGATTGCTTGTTTGTCTAATAATTGTTTCTGAAATCTGATAAAGCAGTTCATCCGAAGATTGAAGCATCGCTTCTGAATTGCTTCTGTAGGCATATACAACAATACCGGCCACAATTAATGAAAAAAGTGCCAAAAATGAAAGAAAGATAACGACTTGAAGTCTGTATGTTTTCATATGCTATTTATAAACTTATACTAAATTAGCGAAAAATCCACTTAATTTGTTTTTCATTGACTTGAGTAATGTTCTCAGATAGAATTACGGCCCATGATAAACCTTTCAAACGTAAAAATTTCATATGGTAAACGCACCCTTTTCAAAAACGCAAATTTTCTTGTAAGACCGGGCGATAAAATAGGTCTTGTAGGGCCAAACGGTGCAGGCAAAACTACAGTTTTCAGACTTATTACCGGCGAAGAAAAGCCCGATGAGGGCGAAATTCAAATTAATGCCGGTTTAACTTTGGGCTATTTTTCCCAGTCCGTAGGTGAAATGGGAGGCAAATCTGTCGTTGAACAGGTTTTGTCTTCTGCAGGCAGAGTTTACGAAGTAGGCAAAAAACTTCACGAATACGAACGAAAAATGTGTGAAGACCCTGAAGTAAGCATGAATACCGCGTTTATGGATAAATACGGCAAATACCTTGATGAATTTATGAGTTTAAACGGCTATGAAAAGGAATCTGAGGCTAAAGTCATATTAGCGGGGTTAGGTTTTTCTAACGACCAATTTGACGATCCCGTCGAAAGGTTTTCGGGCGGCCGCAAAATGCGAATCGCCTTAGCGGGTATACTTTTGCTTAACCCCGATGTGCTGCTGATAGACGAACCCACAAACCACCTCGATGTAGAAGCTATAGTCTGGTTAGAAAAATGGCTCAAAGATTTTAAGGGCGCATTGGTTATGACAAGCCATGACAGGGAGTTTATGACTTCTATCTGCTTCAGAACCATAGAGGTTGCGGGCGAAACCATTACGACCTATAACGGGGATTATGAATTTTACTTGCGCGAACGTGAAATTAGGCGCGAACAGCTTTTATCTCAGTATAAAAAACAGCAGACCACCCTTGCCAAAGAAGAAGAATTTATTGCAAGATTTGCCGCACGTGCTTCTCACGCTGCCCAAGTGCAGTCGCGAGTAAAAAATCTTGAAAAAATCGAAAGAATAGTGATTCCGCCTGACCCTAAGGTTATTAAGTTCCAGTTTGCGCCCGTTACAAGAAGTGGCGAGATTGTTGTCGATTTTGATGACTTAGGCAAAGAATGGCCCCTCGATAATGGTAAAAAACTAAGAGTTTTTTCAAATGTAACCGGCAAAGTTATAAGAAAAAATAAAATTGCCGTTACCGGCATAAACGGCGCCGGAAAGTCTACTTTGCTCAAAACTATTGCGGGTTTAACCAGCCCGACAGAGGGCAAATGCACTATAGGAGCCAGCGTAAATGTCGGATACTTCAGTCAGTACAGCTGCGATGTTTTAAGACCCGAAAACACCGTATTTGAAGAAGTGCAAAAACGATTGCCCATGGCCAGCGTCGGAACAATAAAAAACCTTTTAGGTGCTTTTCTTTTTTCGGGCGATGACTCCGATAAAAAAGTTTCAATACTTTCGGGTGGTGAAAAAAGTCGTGTCATGCTTGCCTGCATGCTGGCATGCCCCGTAAATTTCTTGATTCTGGACGAACCCACAAACCATTTAGACATAGTAAGCCGCGAAGTTCTGTTAGAAGCTTTACAAGATTTTGACGGCACTATAATGATCGTAAGCCACGACAGATATTTCTTAAAGCACCTTGTAAACAGAGTTTTCCAAGTAGACAAAGGCGAGCTGAAATACTACGACGGCAACTACGACTACTACTTAGAAAAAACCGCCTCGAATTAGTTCAAATTGCTGATTTATCTGTTCAAACTTGCTAAAAAACAAAAGACTTCAGATTACTCTGAAGTCTTTTGTTTTTAAACGGTGCCGGGAACGGGACTTGAACCCGTAAGGCTCTCGCCACACGCCCCTCAAACGTGCGTGTCTACCAGTTCCACCATCCCGGCGGTTTGTAAGGGGATTATATAATATTGCGGTTATGTTGTCAATTACTTTTTTAAAATATTTCTAAGATCCATTTGGGAGGTACCCATGGTATTTGACAAAATCGCAATTTCGAGGTCGTGTTTTGATTTTTCAAACGCGGCTTTGTGTATATCAAGGTATCGGCTGCCTTTTTGCAGGGCTTTTTGGTATCTTAGATATGATTCGGTGTAATTTTCGTAAGCCTTTTGAAGATCGGGGACTGTGCAAGTTATATCAGCAGTATGGGTGGCGGTCTCTTTTTTTGTTTTTTCTGAGTTCATCGCCGAAGTGGTAAACAAAGCGGCGGCACTGATTGCTACACCGAGGCCGATTGTTATGGCGAGCCCGATTAAACCTTTTCGTTTGCTCTTCATCATACTATTAATTATATCAGATAATCGTTATTAATGGAAGAATCGGCCCGGCTGTCGATGTATTTGATCATTTGAACTCTTGTTCCTGCGCCTACTGCCGTAATGACCTCAAATTCGTCGGTTAGTAGCTTCATTAATCCTAACCCGCGTCCTCGTATGGAATGCAGACATGTCAAGTCGTCGGGAACTTTTGTGGTATCTATGTCGAATCCGCATCCGTTGTCTTCTACGATTATTTCAAGTTTGTCTTTGTAAATCATGAAATCAACGGTAACGCCGGAAGAATACTTTTTAGCGCCGTGCTCAACGGCGTTAACAAAGGCTTCATCGACAATCAGCCCAATGTCGTAAACATGTTCTTCTTTAAATCCCATGTTTTTCGCAATAAGCTCGGCGTTTTTTTTTACTACCGAAATGTATTTCGCATCGGGAAAATTAAAGCTTATGCATTCAGGAAATTTGCGTTTTGAGCTCATCCATTCGTGTTCTGGCATAATCTGCATTGAGTTGTGCAAATTTCCCCGGTAAAAATCTTTTGTCAGTGCATTCTACTACCGCCGCCATGTCCATAAACTCAAGGCGTGCCGAATGTGCCATTGGACGGTATGATTCCATGGCCTCACGAACAAAGTGTCCGATTGTTTTTCGATCAGGGCAGTCATCTTCCTGCAATTCATACATTCTTGAAGCCATTATTAAAATGCCTTCCATTTCGTTGCCGCCTATATCGAGTGATTCAGGAAAATCAGGTATTTCTTCGTCAATAATTTCGATCTTATTTTTCTTTGCTAATGCTTTGAACAAGTCTTTTTTGTCTTCGGTTGTTTGCGGTGCAAATAATGGAATGTGCACGTCAAGTCTTCCCACGCGTTTAAGGTCTATTTCAAGAAGATCAGGTCTCGATGTTGCAAATATCCAGAATATTCTTCCTCGATTTCTTGTGTCGGCCATTTCTCGGGCAAGCATTGCATAAATTCTGCCGTTAACACCGGAATCATTGCTTCCGCTGTCTCTTTTGCCCGCTACTTGGTCTGCTTCGTCGATAAATACAATTACTTGCCCCATCGCGTGCAAAATTTTAAAAATTGCTTCTAAGTTGCCTTCTGTGGCACCGACCCACTTATCTCTGAAATTTTTAAGCTCAACACAAGGCACGCCCGCCTCACCCGCAAAACACTCTACCAGGTATGTTTTGCCCGTTCCAATGCGTCCTGTAATCAGATACCCCATTGGTAACGCCTTGGTTCTGCCTCTTTTCATCAAAGAAGCATCCTGGCGCATCCATCTTTTGGCTTCACTGTGTGCTGCCACGTCATCTAGTGTTCTTGTCGATTCGACAAACGTAATTCTGCCGTTAGCAGACTTTTCTATCATTTCTTTTTTAACATCGCGCAGGTAGTCCATTGAAATGCGTCTGTTATTCTTAATCGCGCGCTCAATCAGGTTTTGCACATCTAAGCACGAAAGCCCTTCGAGCTTTTGTGCAAGCGACTCTCTGTCGATATCGCATAGCTCTGAAAAGTCTTTAATCTCTGATGTGGCGGCTTTTACAAAATTTAAAACCTCGATTGAACCGGGCAAATCTATCTGAATTTTCGCAGAACGCTGATTTTCAACCAACTGCTGATTTAAATCGTTCAGATTCTCGGCAATAAGGCACGTTGTAACATATGCATTCTTTATGTTAGGATCAGAAGCCCAGTCCATAATTCGTATGAGCGTTTCGACCGATTCAGCGCTGGTATAAGCAACCTCTGAGCGCGGCAGCAAATATTGAACGTAATCAACAATAACGGCCACACGCATCGGGTTAGCAACGGTTTTGCCGCTTTTATCAATGCCTGTTCTTATTAAACCGTTTCTTATAAATCTGTCAATTAAAGCCAATGCCTTTTTAGGGTCTTTGGGAAGGGCGTTATCGATGCCATTGTCGTAGCCCGTTGAGTAAGAGGTGTGATGATAGGTGTCGTAAGTTTTTAAGAAATTAAAAAATAAACTGCTGCCCTTGGCTGTTCTGATGCCATGACCTCTGTCGTAGCTGAGCACAACTTCAAAAGGAGCGAACATTACGCGAGTCAGAAAATCTTTTAAAGAAAGACACTGAAGATTTTGCTCTTCACTTTCGGTAAAAGTAACCCAGTCATCAATGTTTCCGTATAACACAAACTGACTAATAGAGCCGCTTTTAAAAATTTCTGCCATTTCTCTGGCCCAACTCGGGTAATGTGCCATATTTTATTCCTTCTGCTTTTTCTATTATTGATACTGCTTTGCTCTGTTGTGCGGTCTGGCGTCGGCATCAATATCCATCAACGGATCATCGCCTATTGCAGGCCCACTAAGCTTTCGTAAGAAGTCGCCGTGCGTGTTTATCCAATCTTGGGTTTCGCCCAATGTATTATTGATCATATCTATGTTAGAGCTTAGACCTTCTGGACTGCTATCTAGTGCGATACCTTCTCTTACGAAGTTTACCTGATTTTCGATTCTTTGAAGTTCCATTTCTACAAGCATTTCATTTTCTTTTATTGCTTCAAAGTTTTCGAGGCGCTTTTGAAATATTTCCAGGTTGCCTCTTAGTGATTTTTCAAGTGCCGGGCTCAAATTTGGAGCCTTCAGTTGACTGTTAATTTTGTGTATTTGGTCTTCGATCTGTTTTGTGTTCGCTTTGTTCTGGCTCTCTTCAATGAGTTGTTTTGTGCGTAAGAGTTTTAAAAATATTATGGGCATTTGATTTAAGGTGTCCTGTCGGCTCATTACCATAAAGTCACCCTGTTGGTCGACATTCCAGTTCATTAACTTATTGATTTCGCTGATATTGGCGTTTAATTTACCGAGTCTTGATGAGTGAACCGTTTTAAGTGTTCCGGCAATTTCGCTGAGCTTTTCGTTTCGCAACTGTTTAAGCTCTAAAGCTTTTTTACCGTCAACGTAGTTTCTGAAGCGTTGGCTTGATGTCATTACATATAAAAATATGACTTCGATTGCCACTCCAAAAAACCAAAATCCAACATTGCTCAGCCCTAATATAAGCATTCCGAGCAAAAACAATTTATTTACAGGCACATTTCCGATTCCCGTAAAACAGGTTGTAACATTAAATGCTTCACATACATAGTCCGTATAGGTGAGTTTTGATTTAACCGCCATTACTCTGATCCGCCGATTCTTAAGAATTCGTCAGTTATATCTTTAAGATAATTTTTAAACTTACTGCTTTCTTGCACTTCTAAGGGGGACATACCTTCTTCTTTTCCTATTTCTTCGGGTTTTATGAATCGCTGTGATACAAGTCTGCCCGGATTAGCTTTGAACATAAATATTCTATCGCTCAAATAAAGCGCTTCCGCTAAAGAGTGAGTAACGATAAATACCGTAGCCTCAACTTCGTGCCACAAATTCGTTATCAACTGCTGCATTTCGATTCTTGTGGGTTCATCAAGAGCTGAAAAAGGCTCGTCCATAAGTATTATTCTCGGTTTTAACACCAAAGTTCGCGCAATTGCCACACGCTGCTGCTGACCGCCTGAAAGCTGATAGGGGTATTTATCTTCGTGCCCGCTCATTCCAACTTTCGCAATCATTTCACGCGCTATGCTTTCCATTTTGCTTTGTTTATAGCCTAGTGTGTGGTTATTAAGCTGCAGTCCGAACATTACGTTCTGCAAAACCGTTAAATGCGGAAAACTGCTGTATTTTTGAAATATCATTCCGCGGTCACGGCCCGGCCCTTTTACTGGCTTATTTCTTATAAGAATTTCGCCTTCAGTGGGCGGACCCACTTCTTGAAACCCTTGAATTAAATTCAATACCGTCGATTTACCGCAGCCTGAAGGCCCTACCAACGCAATGAACTCGCCTACGTCAGGCAGGTCTTCAATATTAAAAGTTACATCTTTCAAGGCCATAAACTCATTTGGAGTGCCCTGATTGAAAATCTTTGTGACGTTTTTGAAGCTTACAATAGACGGATATCTAACTTCATTTTTAACTTCATCTTTTACTTCAATATTTTCGTTCATCGTTTAAGGCTCCTATAGGGGAAAAGGCTATTGCCGCATTTTTCCCATATTTTATCGGTTATGAATGCCATCACGACTATTGCTATAAGCACTAAGTAGATATCTTCTCTCGGCCCGCGTCTTTGGCTGGTCAGAATAAGCGCGCCTACGCCATAACTGCCCATATCAACCATTTCGGCCAAGATAATGTAGCCCCAACCGACTCCAAAGCCCATTCGCATTGCATCGAAAATAGAGGGCATTGCTACAGGCAAAAGAATTTTATTCAGAGTTTGATATTTGCTTGCGCCCAATGTGTAGCCTGTTTGCAGATAAACATTATCTACATCATCAATTGCTTTAACAAAAAGTGGAAGCAGATATATTGCAAAGCCTATAGCGAGAAACATAATTTTTTGAGTTTCGTTGGTTCCGAATAAACACATAGTAAGTGGAACCAATGCGGGTATGGGCAGATAGCCGCTGAAAAGAACCAAAGGTGAGAACAGCGCTTTAATTTTGCTGAAAGTGCCCATAAGCAATGCTATGGGGAAAACCACTATGAATGCAGTTAAAAAGCCTGCGCTGACACGTAAAAAGCTGTAAAGAATATTTTTGGGAAGCAATCTGACAGACCACAACTGTGGTAGTGAAGAAAATACTTCAGAGGGGCTCGGTAATATAACCGGCGCAAAAACTCTTGTTTCAACTACCTCGTATCTGTATTCAAAAAGCTTTATATTAGAGTTTGCGGTTTTGTTTGATGTGTTAAGCGAAACCGACCCGGCAATACCCGGTTCGTTCATTTCGCCATTTACTTCGCCTTCAACAGTGTTAACCGGCTTGTTTTCGTCTTCGCTGCTTTTGTTAGCAGAAGTCGGTTTTGAGTATCTGATAATTTTACCCGGAGGTAGTGTTATAACTGCATTCTTGCCGCGTTTAATAACGGGCAAGCCAACCAGGCTGAACTGTTGGTTTTGGTAAGAAAGGGTAGGAGATAAGTCCTTTTCGTCGTAGTTTTCGCCTTCGGGGACTTCAGGATACAAAACGTCAGCACCTTCTATGGTCAGTCTGGTTTTGTCTTTAAAAAAAGTGCCTGTTTCAGGCGTCAACTGAGTGCCTTCAAAGTTCCCGACGGGCAGTTTTATTGTTTTTGCAGAACCTGAGGTTAGCAGATACCACAAAAACAATAATAAAATAATCGGAGCAACACCGAGAGTAATCTTGTCTTTAAGATTAACCTCGGTGCGTATTCCGAAAAAGTTTTTATGAGTGTCTATTTTCATTGCGACTCTGGTGAATAGACAGATACTTCAACTCTTCTGTTGAGAGCATGATTCTTGGGGTCTAATTCATCAGCAGGTTCATCCCAGCCTTTTCCTTCAACAACAAATTTGTCCGGTGAGAACTTATATTTGTTGACGATGGCTTGCTTTACAGCTTCAGCTCTGTCTTTGCTAAGTTTGTTAACGATGCTGCTGTTTACTTTACCCTTCATTGAGCTGTCAGTATGACCAACAATGCTCACTATGGCTCTGTCATAGGCACCCGACAATCTTGCAACTCTATCGAGGGTTGCTTCGATGTTTTTGTCGTAGAGCGTGTTAGGAATAATTCTGCCTGTAAGGTCATGGGCCGGCTCGTAAATATTGCTCGAATTTGGGTAGAAGTTTATTCTGACAGTTTGAGTAATAATCGGTGCTTCAGCCATTACTTTTGAGTAAGTGCTAGGCACATATGAGCTTACATACTTGTCTTTGTGGTGACTGAATTTGCCCTGTTTCTTGAGTTCTTTGATAACCGAGAAATCCATTATTTGATTAAATGGAATCATATCTTTAATTAAACCTGCTTCTTTGTAGACGCTGCTTACGCTTTTCCAGGTTTGTTCAAAGTTGGTCGGGTTGTTTGCATTCAAGAAAAACTGTTCATTTTCGGCAAAGTTTGTGGGGTGAGCATCGGCTTCCATTGACATGGCTTCTTCTACGCTCATTCCATAACCATCTGCCATAAATTGAAACGCCATGGTTTTGGTTGTTGAATTTTCTAGCATATCCATGCCTTCGAAAATACCGGCTACGAGGCCCTTAACTATGTCGGGGTGGTCTTTGGCAAAGTCGGCTCTTACTGCCCAAACGTCAGCTA
This sequence comes from Candidatus Rifleibacteriota bacterium, assembly GCA_028689875.1. Taxonomy (GTDB): domain Bacteria; phylum Muiribacteriota; class Ozemobacteria; order Ozemobacterales; family Ozemobacteraceae; genus MWDD01. The sequence goes on from JAQVCG010000004.1 coordinate 54,845, forward strand.
TAAGCTTGTTTGCGTCTGCAGTTGTGGTGAGTATTCTTGTGCCTGCAACCTTTTCGGGGATAGTGTAGATATCGGGTGCCCAGCTTACGCAAGCATCGATAGATTTATCAGAAACAAATGCGGCCGCTGCTTCAAAAGCAGTAGAAGTGTATTTGTGAGTAACTTCGTTAAGGCCGATACCTGCATTTATGAGCAGGGTGCTGATAAAATATTGTGATGCGCTGTTTTGTGCGTAAACGATGGTTTTGCCTTTAAGATCTTTTACCGATCTAATTTTATTTCGGGTTACGATCCCGTCTCCACCGCTTGACCAGTCGATTTGTTGGTATACTCTGGGCGCTGTTCTCGAATCTTTAAAGAGTTCGGGAGCGAACAGAGCCAGAATGTCCATGGTGCACCATAACACATGGCTTTCGCCGCTTGCGTAACTGTCACGGGCTACAACGGGGTCATCGATGAGCTTTAAGTTAACTTTAAAACCGTATTTTTTGTAAAAAACACTGTTTTCGTTGGGGGCAAAACCGTGGTTAGCTGCTATGATAGGTAGCCAGCCGGACCAAACGTTAATTGGAAAAACGACAACTTTTTCTTTGTCGTCCCACTTATAGTTTGAGGTGCCGCGAACCGGGGGAAGAGTTTCTTTTAAAACATATTTATATTCTTTAACTGTTGTTATCGAATTTTTGTCGGGAGCTTCTTGCGCTGTTGCTGAGCCTGCAAAGGCAAAGCAAAACATCAGCGAAAAAGCTGCAATTAGTTTTTTCATCTTATAATCCTTAAATGCCAGATATTTTAGTTTTGTTCAATATTGCCCATTCCGCGATCTGGAACAGATACCGGTTCAACATCGATTGATTCTGGAACTGAAGGACTTGCCATGCCATTCATTGCCATAAATTCTGCCAGTGCTGCATCGCCCATAGCTTCCATTTCGGCTTCTTTCATAATCTGATCGGTTGAGTCAACTCCCGCTGTGGTAGCAACTCTAGAACGACCGATAGCTTTGTCGCGTTTTTCTTCTAACAGAGAGGATACACGGCTGATAGAGTCTCCGCTGCTGCCAATTCCGCTGATCATGCCTTTTGCCATTTCTTGCAGTTCAGCTTGAGCTTCATGCATTCTGGTTTCGCTGACCATTGTTTCGAGTTTGGAAATTTTAGCTTGTGCTTCTTTTACAGCTATATCGCGTGATTTAGAGAGATCTTTGAAAGTTTTTTCTGCAATTTCAAACTGAGACTGATTATCTGCAAGTTGTTGTTTAACAGATTGGAGCTGCATTGCTAACTGACCGGCTACTTTTTGGTTGTTAGCTTTGATGTTAGCGGTAATTTTTGCTGTCAATTCTCTTTCTTTTGCCTGCAAATTCTTGATTGTTCGGCTAAGTTTTTCAACAAAACCGGCATGGTTTGCCAAATTTTCATTGAATCGCCCTATTTGGCTGCGAAGATTTTCTTTTTCGCTTTCAATTAGAGCTTCGGGATTGTTTGCTTCAAGCCCGCTGATAAAGAGACCAAAGAACCCTCGGATAATGTTCATTAAACGTTTAAACATACAAAAACTCCTTTTGGAATTTATTTTTCAGGTGTAAATACTTGTACTTCAACCCTACGGTTGAGTGCTTGATTATGTGGATCATTTGAGTCTGCAGGTTCGTTCCAGCCTTTTCCTTCAATTATAAACTTATTGTCAGGAAATTTATAATTTCGGCTAAGGGCTTTAGAAACAGACTTAGCACGATCGAGCGATAAGTCTTTCACAGCTTTCTCAGGCACTTTCCCTTTCATAGAACTGTCAGAGTGCCCTACAATTGCAATTTGAGCTCTGTCGTATTGTCCGACCATGCGAGCTATCTTTTCGAGTGTGGCATCAACTGTTGGGTCGTATCTTGTGTTTGGTATTGCGTTCCCAAATTCGTCATGTTCAGGCTCAAATATGTTGTCAGAGTTGGGATAGAAGTTTATTCGCACAGTTTGTGTTAAAACCGGTGCTTCAGCAGATATTTTTTTGTAGCTTGTAGAAACGAAATTGCTGACTTGAATTTCTTTTTGGTCAGGGAATTTATTTTCCTTTTCGAACTTTTGAATAATACTAAAATCAACTACTTCGTCAAATCTTGTCGGAGTGCCGATATTGCCCAAGGTTCTATAAACTTGGTTTATGTTTTTCCAGGTTCGTTCAAAGTTTGTGGGACTATTTTTATTCAAGAAGAAGTTTTTGTTTTCAGCAAAGTTCGTAATAAAAGCATCTGCTTCCATGGCCTTTACGTCATCTACGTTCATTCCATAGCCTTCTGCCATTAAAGCGAACGCTTTAGCCTTTGTGGTTTCGCTTTTCTTAAGCATGCTCATACCTTCAAAAATCCCTGCTACAAGCCCTTCGATGATGTCGGGGTGATCTTTTGCAAAGTCGGCACGTGCAGCCCATGAGTCGGCTATGAGTCTGTTTGCTTCGCCTGAAGTGGTAAGTATTTTTGTTCCGGCAATTTTTTCGGGTATCGTGTAAATGTCGGGAGCCCAGCTTACGCATGCATGAATGCTTTTATCTGCGACGAATGCTGCAGCCGCTTCAAATGCTGTCGAAGTATATTTATGATTGACTTTGTTAAATGGAATTCCGGCGTTCAAGAGCAATGTGGAAATAAAATACTGAGACGAGCTATTTTGAGCATAAACTATTGTTTTTCCCTCAAGCTGCTTGACGTTATGAATATTGCTTCTGACAACGATTCCGTCGCCGCCGCTCGACCAGTCGATTATCTGATAAATGCGCGGTGATGTTCTGCTGTCTTTCATAAGGCCCGGCGCAAACAGTGCGAGTATGTCAAGTGTACCCCATAATATCTGTGATTCGCCTGATGCGAATGAATCGCGCGCTGCTACAGGGTCGTCGATGAGTTTCAGATTAACTTTGAAGCCGTATTTTTTGTAAAAAACGCTGTCGGTATTTGGCGCAAAACCGTTGTTTGCAGCGATAATCGGCAGCCAGCCCGACCAAACGTTAATCGGAAAGTTGACTATGCGCTCTTTGTCGTCCCATTTGTAGCCCGATACTCCCGAAACAGGAGGCAGGATCTGTGTTGGAACGTAAGTATATTCTTTAACCGTAGTAACAGTGTTTGTGTCAGGTGCTTCAACGGATTTTGTAGACGCTGATGAAGAAGAACTTGAAGATGAGGTCGCACTGCTGCCCGAGTTTTGGGCTGAAGTGCTGTTAGAATCGCCTTTGCTTGGCCAAAGTTTTTCTTTTAACTCAGGTTTAAAAGAGAATACAGCCGCAGCTATGCACCCCAGTATCAATATAAACATTACGGCCTTGCCTAGGGGCGTTGGCCCGATATCGTTGCTCACTATACCCTCCTCAGAAATATTTAATATACACTGCAAAAATACACATAAATTATTATACTACTGGTTTTTTACGCCTACTACAACTATTTTTTTGAAATAGCGAAATTTGATTCAATGGCTTTGGCCAGTTCAAAGTCTTGCGGTGTGTCTACGTCAAGCGATTCTAAGTCTGACATAATATATGCCCCGTGGTTGTCGAAGTCGTACATGCTTTTTTGTTTTGTCAGATAATCGTATTTTGTGAAATAGATCGCTCCGTTTTCTATGTACCTTTTGGGAATTAGCGTAGATGGTTTTGTGAGTCCGGCGCGGTCTACGGGTGATGCCTTGCCTTTTTCGTTCGCTAATTCATATTGCCATTCTACATACTGATCAACCTTTCGCATTGACGAAAGGCTGTTGAAATTTTCTGTTTCAAATTTATTCTTAGCTTCAATCAAGTGTTTTACCGACAAAAACGGCGATGTAACCTGCAACAGACATACAGCGCTCGGTGCAGGCAGCCTCTGTTTATTAACAACTGTCTCAAGAGCGTGCAGCAACACATCTAATGAAGTGGCTATGTCGGTTGCAAGTTCTGCGGGGCGTATGAAAGGAACTTCTGCCCCATATTTTTTCGCTTCGTCGGCTAATTCATTGTCGTCTGTCGAAACAAAGATTTTAGCAAAAATATTAGCGGCACGTGCCGTTTCAATGCACCGCGCGGTCAGTGATTTGCCGCAAAAATCTATAATGTTTTTGCGCGGCAATCGTTTTGACCCGGCTCTAACAGGTATTACGGCATAAAGCATTACTAGCCTAGCTTTTTCTTTTGGTCTTCGAGCTTTTTGAAAAGTTTTTCGTAAATAAGGTAGGGTGCTTCTAAGGTCTGCGGCGTAAACTCTTTGTTTTCATATTTTTTAACAGTGAGTTTTCCCATTTTTACGAGAAGATCATCTTTTCTTTGTGCAAATTTTTTGGCATGATTTGCATTGCTTTTTTGTTCGGGCGTCGAAACGGTAAATAGGTTTTTTAGTTGTGCAAAAAAACCTGTTTCTTTTTTTGCTTCTGATTTGTCTTCTTGTTCTGTGTATTTTTGTATAAAGAAATTCATTTTAAGAATTTCGTTACCTACACTGATTAAATCAATAAATTCAATGTCGCCGGCCTGATACATGTCAAATACCGTGCTTCCGATTGATTTAAGCTGCTCGTCTATTTCTTTTTGAGTATCGTTCACCGAAAAATTCAGTGCTGTTCTGTTTGATAACTCAATTGCTTCGTCTTTGCCTTTTCTGAAAAAGTTGCTGACTGTAGTTGCAAGGTCATCGGACTTTGCAACGCCGTCGCCTTGATTTTGTCCTTTTTCATCAGATACACTGCCTTCTTGTATGTTTAAAATAGTCGTCTCCGGCGGATTCGGGCCGAATTTTTCTTCCATGAGCTTAATCGCTTTTGCAGCTGTTTCTTTAAATATTCCATCGCTGTTGGCTTCTAAGCCCCTTAAAAAAGCATAGGTGCTTTGGTCATAATAGTTGGCTAATGCAATAATTGCTTTTATTCTGGTTTCAGGATGCTGCGTCGCTTTTGCCGTTTCAATGAGCATTTCGATTGATTCGGGAGCGGTAATGTGCGAAAGTGCGTATATGGCGCTTCCTTTCATCCATTCTTCAGGTGACTCAAGCATTTTTTTGAGCTCACCGAAAACTTTTTCTTCGCCAAAACTTTGCAGTGCTTTTGCAGCCGCAGCTCTTATTCGGTTGTCGGGGTCTCTTAGTGCTGTAAACAGGGCCGGAATAGCTTCTTGTGCCTTAATATGCTCAAGTGCTTCAATTGTGTTTGCTCTGACCCTGCTGTCTGAATCTTGTAAATACTTAATCAATATGTCGGCTTCGGCATCGCTCAAAAATAGCTTTAAACAGCTGATCATCCCGGCTTTAACAAAATTATGTTCTTCTGATTTAATCAGCTCTAATAGTTTGTCTTTGTATTCTGCCAGATTTTTGTTTTTTATTTCCATGGCAGCGCTGAGGCGGTCTCTGTAATCTTCTGAATACAGTCTCTCATCGACCGGAATCTCAAAAACTTCGCCCATTTTTGATAATTTGTCGGCTTTTCTGATTTTATCTAATGCTTTTCGTGCAAAAAACCTGACTGCTACGTTTTGATCTAAAGTGGCTTTAATAAGTTCTTCAGTTACTTCGCGCCTGGTTTCCTTTTCGGGGTAGTCGAGCTTCATTAGAGTCATGGCCGAAAGGGCTCTTAAGTCGTCATCAGTGTTGGACAAATCTTTTACAAGTTTTTTTGTTTTTATATCCATCTTCAGTTTCCGATTTTTATTGGTTTCTTAAATACTAGCATAAACTTAATCAAATTAAAAATCAAAGTCAAAAAAAGAGAGCAATAGCAAACGCCACAGCCGAGGCGGCTGTGGCGTTGAGATGCTTATAAGTTTTTTAGAGTTAGATAGCTTTTACTGGAAGAAAGTGGTCAGACCTACTACCAAGCGATAGTTGTAACCCCACTGCTGGTCGTTGGTGACGCTTATGGGAACAGCTACTTCGAAGGCGAAGTTTTCGGTGGGTGAATATCTTATACCGGGTATCACTTCGACCTTCATTCCGCATGAGCCCCAGTCTTCGCCGGCTACTTCGGCCATAACCGTAACATTATGAGTGTGCGGGTATTCAATGCCCAAGCTGTAATAAAACTTGTCGGCAAGGCCGTCAGGGTAGAACTGATTATTGGGGTCACCCGTCATTACATAACCTAAGTTAAGGTGTCCGATAATTTTCTCGAAGTTTTTGCTGAAAGCTGTAAATATTTCAAAGTCGGTTTTGCCGGTGCCGAGCATTTTGTCATCGCTGCCGGTCGGGAACTTAAATGCTACGCCGAACGCGCCGCGCATTTGATACTCAGCGTTGTCGAAGACTCTGTATTTAAAGCCCAGCTTCATATCGCCGACACCCGATTCAGAGAGGTCTCTTGTCCATATTTCGCGGCTTTTTGCCGTGTAGTCGATAATCGGAATATTTAATACTGCTTCTAAATCGTCGGTCAGTGCATAGTTGAAGAACAAAGGCAGCTCAAGTTTTTCGCCGCTTTCGTTTGTGGCCAAACTGCGGTCATAAATTCGTTCCAAGTCAAACCAACTGCTGTGAAAGCCCATTTTAAACGATCCGGCTTTGCTTACGTCTGCTGAAACTGTATGTATAAGACCTGTAAAGCCGAGCATGTTGCAGCCTAATACTCTCGTTACTGCTTCATCTAGCGGCACGGTCATTAAAGTGTCTGAGTAAAGCGGCGGCAAAGCTGTCCTAGATGGCACGGGAAGTGTTGTCACCGGCGGCAAATTTATGCTTTGCTGCGAATAAACATCGTTTCCGCGCGATTGAACAAGCTGTGTGCTTCTTGGTTGGTACTGCTGCGGTTGACGGTAGGTCTGTTGTGCTCCTGCACTGCGAATAATCGGAGGCTGACTTATCGACGGCAAAGCTGTGTTTCTGGCTGTTGCAGGTGCCGTTTGGGTTCGTGTAATTGGCGGCAAACTCATTTGCTGCGGTGCTCCGCTTTGTCCCGACATTGTAATCGGCGGCAAAACCGCTGACTGTCCATAAACTGCCGAGACCATAAACAGGCCGGCAATTGCAATTATTGCGGTATTTCGTTTCATACCTAACTCCTTTTCCCATTAGGGGTCCGCCACCCTCATCGGCAGGTTTCTAAAATAAATTAACGTTTTTTTCAAAAAAAAGTTATTAAATGTTTAGGCTGTCGTTTTGGCTTTTGTTTGGGCGATTAGGTGTGAAACAACGCTGGGGTAAGTGTTGGGCTTGCGGGTAACGGCAACTGCGGTGAACTTCGATGCGGGCGCACAACGCTCATAAGGGGAGAGTAGAGTTCACCGCGATTAAACAGCCGAAGCAGACCCTTTTACGCAAGTTGGAAGTTAATCGAGAGTTGCAGGTTAGTCGCGAGTTTTGTGAAAAATTGGTAAATTCAGCGCCGGCTTTCAGCGGTGTTGTTGTAAATAACTGTTTAGCGCGAGTTTGAAGTTTTTCGAAAGATGGTTTGCTGAAAAATATCGCTATTGACTTTGTAAGCTTATTCGTACTAAGCTTTGGGGCTGAAATGCTTTTCAAAAATATAAATTTTAAAGAAGTCTCTGATTTAACCGGCTGCAAAGGCGTGCTCGCGGCAATTATTATGGCCAAAATCGCCAGGCAGCCCGGCGTAACTTTGCTTGTGACGCAGAGCCCTGAACGTGCTAAAGAGATGCATGCGCAGATTTTGCCCTGGCTGGGGCCTCAGAGCGACCGTGCTGTGTGCATGCTGCCAGAACGCGAAACTGTCTACGACCAAACGGCTGCAGACCCTGATGTGCTTTTTTCTCGCATAACCGCAATGTCAATGGAAGGGCGTCTCGGGGGCCTTGTGATTGCTCCGGTTTCGGTGCTGTTAGAGAGGTTTTTTGCTCCCAAAATTTGGCTTAATGAATGTTTTGAAGTAAAACAAGGCACAGAAGTTAAACGCAGCGAATTTATAAATAAACTGGTTAAAATCGGCTATAAACGAACGGCAACTGTCGAAGAAAGATCAACTTTCGCCGTAAGAGGCAGCTTGATTGACATTTTCCCGCCAAACTCTGAATTTCCTTACAGATTCGATTTTTTCGGAGACGACCTCGAAAGCATAAAACTTTTTTCGCCCCAAACGCAAAGGTCGTTTGATAAACGCGACAAAGTTTTTATAACTCCCGTGTTTGAGTTCGTGGCTGACGAAGACGATTACTCTAAGGTCGCCGCAAAAGTCGAAGACGAAATAGTGGCACTCGACGAGCGCCGGGCAGCACTGCTCGAACGCAAACTCGAGCACTTCAGAAGCGCCGCCGATTCGCGCGACTTTAAAGAGCTGAAGCCATTTGTGCATAAGGCCGACGGCTATTTGTTCGACTATTGGCAGAACCCTCACATCATTCTCGACGAGGCCGACCAAACCATTAAAGCGTTTGACGAGGTGTTCGAGAGCTTTGAACGCCGATTTGAGCAGTCGCAAGATACCACCCCTTTAAAGCAGCCTCACGCCTACTACCACAGGCCCAACGCTCTTATAGATTTGCTGAACAGCGCAAAATACGCAAGAATGACGGTGTTCTCGCCAATTTCGAACCCTTTGTTCGAAAATGTCGAATACCTCACGCCGCCCACCGATTTGTCGCGCGAAACTCTTTTGAAAGACTTGAGAGCCCTTACAGAAGCCAATTGGTCGGTTGCGATAGCCATCGAAGACGAAGGGCGATTGAATAACCTGCGAGGCTTGCTCGGGGAACGAAAAGTTAAAATTCACTCGTCGGCGCAGCCATTTAATCTTAAAGCAGGATCGGTGCTGTTTTTAAAAGGACGCGCCAAAAGAGGATTCAAAGACCATAACCAAAAAATCGCCGTCTTTGCCGAAGAAGATATTTTTATGGGCCCCGCCCGCGAAAATACTGCGAAAAAGCGCACTGCTTCAAAAAATTTGATGCAAATCGATCAAATGGTGCCGGGCGACATTGTGGTGCACGCAGACCACGGAGTTGCCGAGTTTAGAGGCATTCTTACCATGACTGCCGGCGGAAACACCCGCGAATACATCTTTTTGCAATACGCCGGGGCCGATAAACTCTATGTGCCTACCGACCAAGTGCATAAGGTCTCGAAATATCTTGGCGCCGAAGGATACGTGCCAAGGCTCCAAAGTTTAAATTCAAAAACTTGGGTGACGCAAAAGGCAAAAGTTAAGAAAAATGTTGAATATATCGCGCGCGAGCTGCTTGAGCTTTATGCTGAGCGAATTGCAAACAAAGGTTTTGCCTTTGAAAAAGATAACGACATGATGCGTCAAATGGAAGAAAACTTCCCGTTTATCGAAACTCCCGACCAGATGAAGGCTATCGTGTCAGTCAAAGAAGACATGGAAAGCGAATCCCCAATGGACCGTCTGATTTGCGGAGACGTTGGTTACGGCAAAACAGAAGTGGCCATGCGCGCCGCATTTAAAGCCGTTTGTTCGGGCAAACAGGTCGCTGTTCTTGCTCCCACAACACTTTTGGCGTTTCAGCATTATCAAAGCTTTATAAAGCGATTTGAAGGTTTTCCCGTGTCGGTCGATATGATAAGCCGATTGAGAAAAGCTAACGAACAAAAAGACACCATTGCGAAACTTAAGGCCGGCATTCTCGATGTAGTAGTCGGGACCCACAGAATTTTGTCGAGCGACATCAGATTTAAAGATTTAGGTCTGTTAATTGTTGACGAAGAGCAGCGATTTGGCGTTAAACACAAAGAAAAACTCAAAAAGTTTAAAACATTGGTTGATGTTCTGACCCTGACTGCAACGCCGATTCCGCGAACTATGCAGATGGCCATGTCTGGAATTCGCCAGATCAGTATTATCGACACGCCGCCCAAAGACCGCCGCCCCGTAAATACTTATGTGGCGCCATTTGACGCCGGTTGGATAAAGCGCGCCATAATCGAAGAGCTCAAACGTGGCGGGCAAATTTATTATGTGTATAATCGTGTTGAAACTATCGATAAAAAAGCCGCGTTTTTGCGCGAACTCGTGCCTGATGCGCGAATTATCACCGCTCACGGCCAAATGGATGAAAACGAAGTCGAAAAAACAATGGTCGATTTTGTTAAGCGCGAATACGACATTCTTGTTGCCACAACAATTATTGAATCCGGGTTGGATATTCCAAATGCTAATACACTGATAGTCGACGAAGCAGAGCGCCTCGGATTATCGCAAATGTATCAGCTGCGCGGAAGAGTAGGGCGAAGCGCAAGACAAGCTTGGGCCTATTTCTTTTATTCAAAAGGAAAACGCCTTTCAAAAGAAGCTAACGACAGACTTGAGACCATAGAAGAACATACCGCGCTCGGCTCAGGCTTTAAGATCGCCATGCGCGACCTGCAGATCAGAGGCGCCGGAAACATTTTGGGCGAATCACAAAGCGGGCATATCGCAAGCATAGGACTTTCATTATACATGGAAATGCTCGAAGACGCAGTTATTAAAGCCAAAACGGGCAATCGTGCTTACGAAAAAATCGATTCTGCAATCGAAATACCCGTTACCGCATATTTACCGAAAACTTATATTCCCGAAGAAGAAACGCGTGTTGAGCTTTATTCAAGGTTGGCGCGCTGCAAAGATCTCGAACTTTTGTCAGAAATTAAAGACGAGTGCGAAGACAGATTCGGGCCGCTTCCTTCTGAAGCTATGGCATTATATGCGATCAGCCGGTTGAGAGTTCTTGCGGTAAACGCTAATGTGGTCAAGGTTACAAGGGTTATCAATCACTTGCGATTCGAATTTTCGAAAAACAAACTCCCCGATATCGGCAGAGTCTTCTCGAGCGGTTCAGACATTTTGTCGGGCGTATATTTCGACAGCTTCGATCCCAACGCCATCAATTTGAAAATCGACGACAACACCCCCGAAATTATTTTCGACAACGCCGCAAATCTTCTAACTATCTTCGCCGATTCCTTTTAAGCCGGGCGGCGTTTTCCAAGTTTGCTCAGACGCTACCCAGTGAGTTTTATACTGCTTGTTTTGCATAACCGCGGTGTATGGTTGTTCTAAAAAAGCTCTAATTGTGTCAATAACTGTTTTGAAATTGTCGACTTCAATTTTAACTTTTTTTGAAAAAGCTTTCCACTTCTTCTGCATAGCTTCATTAGTATAAAAACTCATTATTTGTTCAAAATGCTCATTCGTAAATGAATGATTTCTATTTTTGAAAGTATTTTTTAAAGCTTTAACTAAAATATTACCTTCAAAATTGAAATGGTTTGCAAGGTAGTAAATATCATAATAATCTTTCATTCGGCTTGAAAATTCCATTAGTGTAAGTATTGCATCTAGCTTTTCTGCAATAGTGGTTTCAATTGAATAAGCATTTATGTTTGGGGCTGTAAAATCTTCTAGTTGAGTGGGAACTTTTTGCTTTTGTTTTCGTGGAATAATAATATCACCCACTCCGATGTCAATTTTAAGTTGAATACGAGTATTTTTTATTCGTGCGGTAATGCTTGCTGAAACTCCTGTATATTTTTTGGTAACAGTAATTGGTTCTACACTTTTCAGCTCAAATGTTATAAAGTCATTTTCTGATTCACAATTAATGATTTCATCCAATGTTTCTTTTAATTGCTGTGGTGTGTTAGGTAGCTTGAGTAGCAAAAAATCTATGTCTATAGTTACTCGACTCTCAAAATTTGTAATAGCATAAATAAGCAAGCCGCCTTTTAATACAAAATTATCCGCGTATTTTGACTTTTCTAGGCGACGTAAAAATTCTTCCTGACAGAAAAGTTGCAGGCATAGCTGAAAGCTTCTCCCGCTTTGCGTTGCTTTGTTCTTTAAACGTGCAAGGACTGACGCTGCTATGTCAGGCATTTAGTAAAACCTCAATCAATTCGTTAAGTTTTTTGTATACTTTCAGGCTTTTGGCATACTTTGAAAGGTTGATTAGGTTTTTATTGCTGTCAGCAACATAAGCATTGAGTGCTTTGCTAAATGTCTCATTGTCCATTTTTGAGCGGTATTTAAAGCAATCACATATTGTTCTTTCACGATCGTATATTGAAAGCCTAACACCGTTGAAGTCGACAGCAGTTTTGCCTATGTTCAGCCATTTATCTTGAATGTAATAAACTTTTAAAAACAAAGTGTCTATTTTAAGTTTTGTTCTTGCTATGTCTCTTGGAACAGCTACTGCCCATGCTCTTGGTGCTAAATCGCTATACCCGTAATAAAAGAGCGCTGATTCCACACACACAATGCTCTCCGGAATCAGTGTTGCGATTAAATATTCTTCGCTTATATTGTCTGACGTTTCAAGTTGGTAATAGCCATGACGAAGACGCCTGATTAGCCCTGCATTACACATGTTTGCAACATCATAATTAGAGAGCCCTTCAGCTTTAAAAGCGGATGTTTTGGCTATGCCGCCATTTTTCAAAATTATTTCTTTAATAAAATCAAATTTTGTCATTTTATTACCAATTTTTAATACACAATTTTGTTTATTTGTGTGTTAAAAATATTATAGCCCACATTTTATATATTTGCAATTCCTTTTAAGCCGGGCGGTTATTGATTGGTGTGGAGTTTGGGGATGTGGCGGTGTAAGACTTCGGCTAATACAATACCGAGTGCAGATGTTAGAAATTGAACGCCCAGCACAGGTATAATCAGCC
>JAQVCG010000054.1 GCA_028689875.1 Candidatus Rifleibacteriota bacterium
GCCCACCAAATAAATCTGAATATTGACATGTTACACCTCCATGTAAGATGATATATACTACAACATATAAAGATAACATATAACTCAAAAAGTTGGAAGTTAAAGTGAATAAAAAAATTATAGGTTTTTTAATCTTAAGTCTTATAGCCGGCGGCGCACAAACCTTCGCCTTTGACAACACAAACATTCTGGTCGAACAGGCGGTGAACCACATATATCAACAGCGCTACCACGACGCGCACCGGGTTCTTAAAGAAGCCTATGAAAAGTCCCCGCGCCACCCGGGTGTTCACTTTAACCTGGGCCGCTTGTTTGAACAGACCGGGAATTTCGAAGAAGCATTAAAGGAATATCGTATCGCTGCTTCGTTAGACAATTCGATGGTCGCTGCCAGACGCGGTATTGCGCGGTGTGCAGTGGAACTCAAAAGAATCAGAGCCGAAGAAATTGCAAAAGGCGCAAAACTATTGCAGCCTCAACAGCAAATGCAGGTCCGGCAACAAATGCCGATACAACCGCAATCTCAAGCGCAGCCTCAGCCGCAGCAGCAATATGCGCCTGCGCCGATTGTTACCCAGGTTTTTACTGCCACAAATGATCTGAAGCTTCCAACGCTGCCTGCGCGAGTTATTCAAAATGTTTCTAAAATTACCGGCGAAGATAAAGCCGAAGGACTTATAAACAGCGGCAAAACCGCCGAAGCGAAAAAACTTCTGGATGACATTCTTGATAAAAACCCTGACAGTCCAAAAGGGCACTTCTTGATGGGCAAAATCTTAAGCAACGAAGGTAATCTTTTCCCGGCAATATCGCACCTCGAAGAAGCCTTAAGAGTAGATGAAAAATTCTACGACGCTTATTACCTGCTCGGCAGAAACTACAGCAGAGTTAATCTGCTCGAAGATTCGCTTAAAAACTATATAACCTATTACAGCGTGCGCCCTCAGGCCACCGTAGCCCTCGAAATCGGACGTGTTTACGAAACAATGGCCAATAGCATTATGGCGAACGAATACTACGCAAAAGCAAACGCCATGAATCCCGGTAATCCGAATTTACAGATGAGGATGACCGAGACAGCAAGCAACCTTGCCAACGATTTGTATTTAAGAGCAAGCCATGCTTTTTCGGTTAATCAGTTCAAAGAAGCTTATAACCTGTTTTCTCAGGCCGTAGATACAGGTAATCTTAGCGAAGGCGCCAAGAGAGATGCTTTAAGAAAAATTGAAATCGCAAGATTCAGATTAATGGAAGAAGTGCAGAGAACAGCGGCTGCCCGCCAAGGATTCGCCGCTACGCAGAAAAACTATGCAGCCACTTCCCTTAAATATTATCAGCTTGCTGATGCAGGCCTCAGAAACTCGTATACCGAGGGACTAACGGTCGAATGGCGCGGCTATATTGCCAAAAAGTTTGTGCGCTACGGGCGCGACGTGCTTTTAATGATTAAAGAGCTCGACCGCGACGAATTGGACTATATGAGCTTCCCCGAAAACAGCTATAAGCTCAATAAGCATTACAACAACCAGCCCATTTTCTTGCTTGAAACGCAAAAGGGCGGGTTTCCGAACTTTATTCGCCAGGGCCGTATGATAACGTTTAACGGCAAAACCGAATGGAAGTATTACGACATTTTAAATGAAATGAGCTCGCCGGTGCGAGTGCCGGTGTTTGAGTTTATTGCCGCATACCCCGATGCGAGGCGCTAGTTTACTTTAATTTTACTGCTCTAAGCAGGGCGGCGATACTTCAGAGCTTCATTTCGCGTAAGCATAAAAAAGAATGAACGATGCAAGTATGTTCAATCTTTTTTGTATTTTACAAACTATGGTTTCGGGCAAGCGGGTGAGTTAAAGCGATTCGACTTCGCTTTCGGTTAGCTTTAAGATTTGTGCAATTTCTTTTACGGGTATGCCTTTATTAAGCAGACTCTTTGCAACAAGCAACTTTTCTTGCTGCTTTTTAAGCTCCAACTTACGTAGTTCTTGTTCTTTTTCTTGATCTTTTTTTAGTGCCAGTTCTTGCAGTTCAAGTTTGTTTTGCGCTTTAATGGCTTTTATCTTTTTCTGTTGTTTTTGTCGTTCTTCTTCTGCGCCTTTTTTATAAACGGCATATCTTTCTAACGATGTGTCGATTAAATATCGTTCTTTGGCTTCTAATAAAGAGCGCGCCTGAACATCGGCGTTTATTTTTTGTAATAATTCGATTACCATGGCGATTCCCTCTTCTTTTAGCAGCTCTTTCTCAACCTTTATACCCATTTTAGCATATCGTTCGCTAAAACGCAAAACGTGAAGCCACTTCTCAAAGGGTGTTTTCAAACTATGCTTTTTGCTGTCATCGTATTTTTTCAAATTGATAAAGTGAAGTTCGATGCCGTCAGAGATTTTAAGATCGCCTCTCTCGTTTGTCATCATAAACCTTTCTTGCAATTCATAACCGACATCAACTTCAAAAGCAGTAATAGATATACCTATAGACTTTTTAAGCTCGTTATATTTTTCGCCTTTAAGCAATTGTGAGCCATAAAGCTTGGTCAGATAATACAATGCCCTTAAATTATAAGAAAGCTGCGGCTGTGCTTGAACTTCAATGTTATAAGTCTGATTATTAGCATCTTTTACTTTTGTATCAACAACCGAAGTTTTATCTGTCTCATACTGTTTCAGGTTTATCGGGTTCAAAAAACTGATTCCGACAATTTTATCTTTGCCTTTTAAATGCAGAATCGCATTCAGCAGACATATAAGAAGCTTTGGATTCTCTTGATTGCCAAATATCCACTTAAAAACGTAATCGTTTAATAGCGAGTAATATTTGTATTCTTTCAAAGCTCTTGCCATGCTTTGCCTCCGTAATTTTGCTAATTCACGCATAAAAAACAGCAAAAAAATGTGCCTCTAAACATGAATCCTTTTTTTAGCAAAAATGGGACAAACTATTATTAAATTATTAGGCTAAAACAAAAAAATCCCCAAAATGGGGAACGGGTTTGAACCTCGGCTGAAAAAGACATAATTTTTGTAAACCCGCATCAACCTAAACGGTAGAATGCGGGTTTGCGGGGGTGTCTCAAGGTTGAACGGAATTACTTTAATTTTACTGCCCTTAGCAGGGCGGCGGTTTCGCGCTTATCGAGAGGGCGCATTTCGCCTTCTTCTAAATCACTGAGAACGATAGGCCCGAACCGAACGCGGTGCAGAGTGATGACTTTGCGCTCGAAAAACTCGAACATACGTTTTACCTGACGGTTGCGGCCCTCTCTGATAGTCACCGAATACTTGCTCTCGCTTCTGCTGACTCGCTTAATTTTGCACGGAAGTGTAAGGCCGTCGTCTAAGTTAACACCTGCAGCGAAGTCGGCTTCTTCTTTTGCGGTGAGCGGCTTGCCGGTAACCGTTGCTATGTATTCCTTTTCGACCTTGTAAGAGGGGTGCAAGAGGCGGTTGGTCAGCTCCCCGAAGTCGGTAATGAGCAAAAGCCCTGTTGAATCGGCGTCAAGGCGGCCAATCGGGTAAAGGCGCATGCCTTTTGGAATAAAGTCGGCGATACATTTGCGCCCGAGTTCGTCTTTAACGGTAGAAACGATGTATTCGGGCTTGTTAAAAATGTAAATATGGTTGCCGGTATTTTTTGGGGCTTCGATGATTTTGCCGTTTATGCGTATTTCGGGCAGATCATTTTCGTCTACGGAAAAGCCCAGTGCTACCGTTTCGCCGTCTGCGGTTATTCTGCCTTCGGCTATGAGTTTTTCGATGGCGCGTCTGGAGTCTACGCCCCAGTCTGCGAGAAGTTTGTGGATTCTTATCATTTATGTTATCTCGTTAGTATTTAGTGCCCCACTTGCATTGTAGGGTGTATTCCATTTTTCTGCCGTCTTCGGTGTCGAAGAATTTGCCTCTTTCGAAAAATGGTGCAGATATGCTTCTTATGCCGTTTAATATCGGAAACAAATCAGAAAAAACAAGGCCTGATTTGTCGGCGATTCCTTTAATGGTTACCGTGTCTGCGAAGCCGGTTTCAATCGTTGTAACTGTTACGTTTTTGTTTTTTCCTTTGTTTGAAACCCACGGAATTTGCGGTTCTTTGCATAGATTACAGAATGCGCTGACTTTTTGTGTGCTAATTTTGGGCAGGTTGTCGCCGCAAACAATGCTCAATGCTATTGCTGCCATATCTTTATCGCGCCCGAATACCGTAACTTTTTCGATTTGTATGTTTTTATTGTCAACAGAGGCTATAAGTTCGCATATTTTGTTGTAGGGAGCAGAAAACGAGAGCTCACAGGTTTGCTCATTTATGCTTTTAGGTAAAACAGTTCCAAATTTGGTTTCTAATGCTTTGATTGCATCAAGGAATCTGTAATCAAGGTCTTGCGCACTTGCACCATCAACAAAAATAATTGAAAAAGAAAGCAAAAAAGCTATATAAACCAACATTTTTCTCATTCTTAAATCCTCCCCTGTTTCTGTAATGATACAGTATATTTATAATCAATGCAAAAAAAATAAGGCAGCAATAACGCCGCCTTATTTTTATAAGTCGTAAGCAATCAGAATTTGCTGTAAATTTCTGTCCAGAGAAGCTGTTCGTCATCAACTTTGGCATTTAAAGCGTCGCGGCAAGAACCGTTGTCTGCAGCTGTGAAGCCGGTTCTGATGCGAGTGTTAGCTCTGTATTTGTATGTGTGTTCGACTGTGGTTATGCCCATATCAAGTTTGTTGAAGTTGGCGGCATTGTAATTGTCGGGAGTTTGGCCGGCGGGTATAAAGTCGCTGTTGCCATTGCCTTTTCTTTCTTCAACTTTGTCGTAGGCAAGTCTGAGTGTGTGTCTCTGGTCTTTGGGGAAATATTCTGCCTGAACTTTAAGATCTTTAGTGTTGGCAAAATTGTTTTTGATTCCGCCCATTACTCTGTCTATATCGTCAAATGGAGTTTCAACACCGTCGTAAGCTCTTTGGTCGTTGTCTAATGCAATGCTGCCGTCATATTCGGCGTTAGCTGCGGTGTAAGCAACTTTAACAGCAACTCTTTCGCGGGGGTCGTCCCATTTGAGTGCGAAGTGAGTCATAAGTCCGTTGTCTTCGAGGCCTATCCAAGTGCCTGTGAAGCGGTCAACTTTGGTATTTGAATGAACAAAGCCCATGTCATAGTCGAGATGTGCTTTATGACAGAGAACGCCTTTTGAACCGAATTCTAAGATTTCTCTTTCACCATCTTTGGTGTCATTTGCAACTGCGCCGGCGGCGTTTACGTCGTCTTTTTGAGTTTGTGCATAATAGCCGAAGTAAATATTGTGTTTGCGTCTTTGGGCGTCGATGTTGAGGTTCCAGATGTGGTGGAAGTCGTTTGAAGTCGCCGCGTATGTGCCGTTTTGTCTGTCATAGATTAAGTTAAGGGCTAAATCGAGGTCGCCGGCTTTTCTGCTGTAGCTTACGGCATCAACGTAGTCGTTAAGCACTAATGAGCTGCCGTGAGTATAAAAATCACGACCGAATCTCATGTTTCCTTTTGCAAAGTCTTCGATGTGGATGTAGGCAATATCTATGTCGTTTTGAGCAGTAACAGAACCGCCCAGTGAGGAAGTTCCGGTGAAATTGCGATTACCGAGGTTTTGAAAGTAAACATGCCAGAAAACTGAAGCAGAAACCTTTTCGCTGATGTTTGCATCAATAGTGAAATTCATTTCGGCCGAACTGTGAACGTTGTCGCCGGGGGTTCCGGTTTTAACAGCGTCTGTGTGCATAAATCTGAAGTCTCCGCCTAATCT
Source organism: Candidatus Rifleibacteriota bacterium (assembly GCA_028689875.1). Classification (GTDB taxonomy): domain Bacteria; phylum Muiribacteriota; class Ozemobacteria; order Ozemobacterales; family Ozemobacteraceae; genus MWDD01. The sequence continues at coordinate 5,771 of JAQVCG010000054.1, forward strand.
TACTTTTTGATTTTTATCGATAGTTTGTTTCTTTATTTTTGCGGTTTCGTCTTTTAATTGCTTTACTTCTTCGTTTACAGTGTTTAATTCATCGAAGAGCGAATTAACGTTTGTGCCCAATAATGTAAGTTCATCGGCAAATTCAAACGCCAGTGATTCTAAAAGTGCAATGTCGTCTTTGGTTACTTGGCTGTTTTCTACTTTAAGTGCTTGTTCAACGTTCGCGAGCATTTTGGCTGTGAGCATTGCCATGGTATATCTGCTCAAGGTTTTGTCGCCCTTGAAAGTCCCGTCGATGTATCCGAGAAGTATGCCTTTGTTTTGAAGTTTTTCAATGGCGTCATAGGCCCAGTGGTCGGCCGGAACGTCAGAGAAAGTGCCCGCCATTGCGGTAGTAAAAGAGGCAAAAATCATCAACAAAGCCGGAATCAAAATGAAACGTTTCATTGGTGCTCCCATAGGTTTTATATATTTACCGCAACAGACTATAACGTTTTAAAATAAAAATCAAGTACGGCATTAAAACCGTACAACTATATTTTTTATTGACCTAATTTTGTATGACTGGTATTATCTCAACGTACAAATATCAGCAGAAAGATTACCTTGGGCAATGACTTTGAAAAGCTTTCAAAATGTTGGCAATGACCTGTTTATAGCAGGGCTTAACAATTCCAATTCCGGAAACTTAAGCGTGCGAAAAAACGACAAAATGGTTATAACTAAGACCGGTTCGATGCTTCATCACCTTACTTGCGATGATTTAATCGAAACGTCGCTGATTGTCAAAGACGAAAATGCCTCGAAAGCCTCACGCGAATACCCGGTTCATAAAGCAATTTATGCTGCAACAGCCGCTAATGCGGTTGTACACGCTCACTGCCCGCACTTAGTCGCTTTGTCGTTTTTGTCAGATGTTTTTGCTCCGATAGACGCCGAAGGAAAGTATTATTTTCCCGAGAGTGTGCCCGTAATTGCGGTTAAAAATGCCATCGCATCTGAAGAAGTAGGCGAAAAGGCCGCTGCAGTTATAGGGAAAAGCACTGCGATTGTCGTGCGCGGTCACGGAGTTTTTGCAATAGGCGCTGATTTGTATGAGGCATATAAAAGAGTAAGCAGTCTTGAGCACAGTGCCAAGATATTTTATTTATATAACAATTTGAAATCACTATAAAAAGGAACATGTAAAAAATGCTTTTCGACAAACCCGAAAATACGGTTTCAGCCAAACGCGAAGAAGAAATTTTAGAATTCTGGGAAAAAGAGAATATATTCAAGAAGTCTGTAAGCAACCGCGAAGGCGCTAAAAAGTTTGTGTTTTTCGAGGGGCCTCCGACTGCAAATGGCACGCCTCACCCCGGTCACGTTTTAACAAAGGCTATGAAAGACCTTATTCCGCGCTACAAAACCATGTGCGGGTGCCAGGTCAACCGCAAAGCCGGCTGGGACACCCACGGCTTGCCCGTTGAGCTTGAAGTTGAAAAACAACTTGGGTTAGAAAACAAGCAGGGAATCGAAAAATACGGCATCGAAGCTTTTATCAAAAAATGCCGCGAAAGCGTTTTCAAATACGAAGCACAATGGCGCGAAATGGTTACGCGCGGCGGTTTCTGGATCGACATGGACGACCCATACATTACCTGCACCAACAACTATATCGAAACAGTTTGGTGGATGCTCTCAAAATTCTGGGAAGACGATAAACTCTATGAAGGACACAAGGTTGTTCCTTATTGCCCTCGCTGCGGCACGGCTTTGTCATCTCACGAAGTTGCACAGGGCTACAAAGAAGTTGAAGACCCCTCTGTATACGTAAGATTCACTATTAAGGGGCAGACTAATACATATTTCTTAGTTTGGACCACAACTCCATGGACACTCATTTCAAATGTAGCTTTGGCAGTGGGCAAAGACATTGAATACGTTAAAGTTAAATTGAACGAAGAATATTTGATTCTTGCCAAATCAAGACTCGAAGTGTTAGGCGGCGAAGGCGAAGTCGTAGAAAACTATACCGGCAAAGATTTACTGGGTATGGAATACGAACAGTTATATCCATTTGTTGTGCCTCAGAAAAAGGCTCACTACGTAATTGCCGGCGATTTCGTTTCTACCGAAGACGGCTCGGGTATCGTTCACATTGCTCCGGCGTTTGGCGAAGACGACTACAGAGTAGGCAAAGAAAATGATTTGCCCGTTATACAGCCCGTTGGTTTAGACGGAAAATTTACTGCCGAAGTAACGCCTTGGGCAGACAAATTCGTTAAAAGTGCCGACCCCGAAATTATTAAAGATTTAAAAATAAGTGGAAAACTGTTTAAGAGCGCAAAAATTAAGCACACATACCCGTTCTGCTGGCGCTGTAACAGCCCGCTGCTTTATTATGCGAGACACAGCTGGTTCATCAGAACTACCGCGTTTAAAGATGAAATCATTAAAAACAACGATAAAATCAATTGGTTCCCCGAACATATTAAAGAAGGCAGATTCTTGAACTTCTTAGAAAATATGATAGATTGGGCGATTTCGCGCGACAGATATTGGGGCACTCCATTGCCTATTTGGGTTTGCAAAGATTGCGGACACCATCATCTTGTAAATAGTATCGCCAATTTAAAAGAAATGGGCGAAAACGTAAGCGATGACATAGAACTGCACAGGCCTTATGTTGACGAAATCATTCTAAAATGCCCGAAATGCTCGGGAAAAATGAAACGTGTTCCCGAAGTTATCGACTGCTGGTTTGATTCAGGGGCTATGCACACAGCGCAATGGCACTATCCCTTCGAAAACAAAGAAAACTTCGATAACCTTTTCCCTGCCGACTGGATATGTGAAGCGGTCGACCAGACTCGCGGATGGTTCTACAGCCTTTTGGTTACGGGCACATTCTTGCACAAAACTTCGCCGTATAAAAATGTTACGGTGCTGGGGCTTATTTGCGACAAGAACGGCATTAAGATGAGCAAATCGAAGGGCAACGTGCTTGATTGCATGAGCCTGTTCCATAAATACGGCGCCGATGCGGTGCGCTGGTCGCTTTACAGCGGCACTGCGCCCTGGAACACCCGCAGATTTTATGAAGAAGCTATTTCTGACTCGCAAAAGCGCTATTTAGGCACTTTGCAGAACGTTTACAGTTTCTTTGTGCTGTATGCGAATATTGAGAATTTCAACCCGTTTAAGCACAATATACCGGTGGCAGAACGGCCCGAAATCGACAGATGGATAATTTCGCGCTTTAACCATACGGTTGAAGAAGTGCGCAAGGCGCTTGATAAATTTGAAGTGGTTTGGGCGACCGAAAAGATGGAAAAATTTGTCGACGATTTGTCGAATTGGTATGTGCGCCGCAGCAGACGCAGGTTCTGGACAAGCGAAGGCAATACGGATTCATTAAGCGCGTTTTTAACTTTGTATGAAGTGTTGGTTGGAATTGCTAAGTTAACTGCGCCGTTTACGCCGTTTATTGCTGAAGATATATACAGAAACCTGGTATGCAAGATTGACAGCAGCGCACCTGAAAGCGTGCATCTTTGCGATTACCCGGTAAGTGATCAAAGTCTGATCGACGTTGAGCTTGAAGACAGAATGGACTTCATCAGTCGCGTTGTAGTGCTGGGGCGTGCGGCCAGAAACGAAGCCAATTTGAAAGTGCGCCAGCCTTTGTCTGAGATGAAAGTTGTTGTTTCTGACAGCTTTAGCAGAAACGCATTGAAAAATATGGAACACTTACTGCAGGAAGAACTTAACATTAAGTCGGTGAGTGCTGTTGAAGATTCTTCGAGCTTGATGCGGTATGTTGCAAAGCCGAACTTCAGAAATATAGGTAAGGGCCCGTATAAAGGACTGATGCCGCAGATTAAGTCGCATCTTGAAGGCGCTGATGGAAACGAAGTCAGAAAGCACCTTGAAAGCGGCGAATATGTATTCGAAATAGACGGCAAACCGGTTACTCTTAAATCTGAAGATGTAGAATTGCAGGCGTTGGCGTCAGATGAATATTCTGTTCAGTCAGACGGAAAAATGAGTATCGCTTTGGTTAAAACACTTTCGAGAGAGCTTTTGCTTGAAGGTTTTGCTCGTGAATTGGTCAATAAAATTCAATTTATGCGAAAAGAACAGGGCTTCGATATTGTAGACCGCATAAGAGTAGGATACGAAGTATGCGATGCCGATAAACAGGTTGATATTGACGAAGCGGTCGAAAGCTTTGGCGAGTCAATAAAAGAAGATACTCTTGCGCTGAAGATTGGTGCAATTGATTCCGAAATGGGCGAATCTGCGGAATGGAATATAAATGGCATTAATGTTAAGCTTGCCATAGCCAAGGAGACTAAGTAATGAAATTCAGAATAGGTCAAAAGGAATTGTCCGAAGTGGTTGCCGTTGTCAGCAAGGCTGTTGCTGTAAAGGGGATAAAGGCAATTTTATCGAATTTTCATATAACCGTGTCTGAAAACAAAGTCCGCTTTGTAGGAACTGACCAGGAAGTTATGATGATTTCTTCGGTTAATGCGAATGTTGAGCAAACAGGCGTATTTACTATTCCGGCAAAATTGTTGCAAGAAATAATCTCTAGTTTGCCGTCAGATGAAAACTCTGAAGTTACTTTCGAACTTGAAGACGAAGAATCGGGCCGAATGGCTATAAAGAGCGGAAGAAGCCGATTTGAATTGCAAATTCAGAGTGCCGATGAGTTTCCTCCGGTTCCCGTAATTGAATCAGACGGAAGCTTTGTGGTAAACCGCGAATCTATGCTTCAGGCGCTTAAAGAAACTTCAATAGCCATTAACACCGAAGAAACTAATCCGGTGCAAAGAAGCATATTCTTTGATTTTGCAAACGGAGATGCTCCGGTAATGGCTTCGACAGACAGCAAGCGTTTGGCTGTTACAAAAGTTAGAGATTTGGCTTTGCCCGAAGAATTGCGCAAAAGCTTTATTGTGCCTGCGCGCGCAATACCCGAAATAATGAAGCTTCTCGAAAATCGCGAAGAAGTTCGTTTGGCCCTTTATGGCTCTCAGCTTTTGTTCAGCACTTCAAAAGACCAGTTTATAACCAGATTGGTTGATGGGCAGTTCCCTGATTATGCGAGAATATTGCCCAAGAGCTCAAGTCACAACGTAAAAATGGCGCGTAAAGATTTGGTTCAAGCTTTTAAAGTTGTTGCTCCGATTGCCCGAAACATTAATGGACAGGTACAATTTGATTTCGGACAAAACGAAGTTAAAGTTTGGTCAGATGCACGCGAAAGCGGTTTGGCCGAGCACTTTATTCCCTGCGAACTTGAAGGGGAACCGATGAACATTGCATTTAACGTTAAGTTCTTGCAAGATTTCGTATCTTCGATTGCAGACGAAGAAGTAATCATAGAAATGACGACTTCGAGTTATCCCGGTCTACTTCGCCCGGGCAACCCGGATTCAGACTTTAAATATGTGGTTATGCCGATGTTTGTAGCTCGATAAACCTGACATAAAGGGGTGTGTGTATGGCCGGGACAGATTTGAACAAATTGCGTAAAGAGCTTGGAAGTGATAAGTCAGAGTTGCGAAAAAGTGCGCTTGCCGAGATAAAAAATTGGAAAGCTGCTGAAGCTCTGCCGCTTTTGGTTGACCTATTAGACCGAAAGAACGACGATATACTTGTAGATGTAAGCAAAGCTTTGCTTTCATACAAAGACGAAGCTTTGCCATATTTGGTAAAAGCCTTAACTTCGTCATCTTGGGCAGTTAGGCGTGGAGCCTCGGTCGTTTTGGCAAAATTAGGGCCTTCAACTTTTAACAAGCTTATGAACATGGTGCCCGAAAACGAAGAAGACGTGGATTATTGGATGGTTCAGACTCTAGGTAATATGGGTCGGGATGCCACCCAGTATTTGGCAAAGATATTCAAACACAGCAATGTGAAAGTTCGTCTTGCGGCCATCAGAGCGGCTCAAAACATCGAAGACCCGATAATGGTCGAACATCTGTTAAAACTTCTTGAAGAGCAGAGTTGGCCTGTAAGAAAAGCTGCTTTCGACAGTCTCGAAGAAATATACACCTGTAATTTAGATGCTGTTGTAAATGCTCTCGAACATAGTAGTGAAGAAGCGCGTTTTTGGATAATTAAGCTTTTGGCTCAAGAAGAAAACGCTGAATTTATCGGAAAATTTGAACGTATTATTGAAACTTCTCCGATGGAATCGAAAATCGAAGCCATAAAGGCTTTAGCGATGATAGAGAGCCCCGAGGCACACAGACTTTTGGTCAGTTATTTGGCAAATAAGTCTTGGATAATCAGAAAAACTGCGGCTGATGCTATATGGGAACAAGGCATAGGAGTTTCTGAAGAGCTTATTTCTGCGATCAGGGGCAGCAATGTTGATGCCCGTTACTGGTCTGTTAAGCTGCTCGGTCAATCACGTGAACCGCGTATTTTTGAAGAAATTGTAAAATGTCTTCAAGACTCTCAGATTTCTGTGCGTGCCGCTGCTTGTCAGGCTATGGGTGCATTAGGCGACAAACGCGCGTTAGCACCTCTTATGACAATGCTGAATGACGAATCGGAAGATGTGAGAACAGCCGCCATATTATCATTGAGTCAGTTGGGTGATCGTGATTCGGAATCAGCTATAAAAAATGCTATTCCTGCACACATAAGACAAGAAAACATGGTAGCTTGCGGCAATTGCGGTAAAATGGTTGGGCGCAACTTTGCATTCTGTCCGTTCTGCTTGACCGCATTAAAAAATCCGGTTTGCAGAGTATGCGGCAGACAAATGCAGAGCGGTTGGAAAGGCTGTCCTAATTGCGGCACTCCCGCAAGCTGAGTAAAAAAAGATTGACATTTTTTTTTGCTACTGATAACATCAATTGCCTATTATATTCGTACATAATTAAAGGAGTCGTTTTAGATGATTACTCTGTTACACATAATTCATGTTGCTGTTTGCATTGGCTTGATTGTAATAGTATTACTTCAGGCTGATAAAGGTGAAGGACTTTCCGGAGCTTTTGGCGGTGGTGCTTCTTCTACAATCTTTGGTGAACGCGGCGGCGGCGGTTTTATGTCAAAGTTGACTACTACCATGGCCATTGTTTTCATGTTGACTTCTTTGGTTATTGCAGTATTCGTGCCCAAATGGCAAAAAAATACTTATGTTAATTATTCAACACCCATGAGTGCTCCGGTTTCTAATGCCATTCCGGCAGCTAACCCTCTTGGAATGATGCCATTGGGCGGCGGTGAAATCGTATCTGAAGAATCTGCTTCCGAAGCAGCTCCACAGACCGGCGCTCGTGAATCAGCTCCTATTGATAGAGCAGATCCTCCGGTAAAATCAGTAACAGAATAATAAAATAGCTTATAAAATACGGTGCATCAAAAAGATGCACCGTATTTTTTTTGTTTTAGTAAATGTTATGTTATATTGTCTTGTGGCTAATCAAATTTTAGGAGCAGAGAAATGCAATATATGACTGTTATTATTCCGGTATTTGTGGGTGTCGTTTTTTTTGTGTTAGCTTTTTTGGCAAGCCGATATAGGAGATGTCCATCGAATGAAATTCTTGTAATTTTCGGTAAAGTTGGCAACAATCGTTCTTCTCTCTGTTTGCACGGCGGTGGTGCGATGGTTTGGCCGGTATTCCAAGATTATGAATATTTAAGCTTAACACCAATGACAATAAGCATTCCGCTGCAAAACGCGCTTTCTTTGCAGAATATCAGGGTTAATGTGCCTTCAACTTTTACTGTGGGCATCAGCACAGACCCGGTAATAATGAATAATGCAGCCGAAAGACTTCTTCATCAGACAATGTCTGCAATTGAAGATATGGCAAAAGAAATCATTTTCGGTCAGCTGCGCCTTACAGTAGCTTCTTTAACTATTGAACAGATCAATCAAGACCGCGAAAGCTTTTTAGACTCTGTTCGTAAAAATGTTGAGCCCGAATTAAACAAAATTGGTTTGAATCTTATTAACGTTAACATTACAGACATTACCGACACTTCAAACTATATTGAAAGTATTGGTAAAAAAGCAGCTTCAGAAGCAATTGAACAAGCAAAAATTGACGTTGCAGAGCAAGAAAAACTTGGTGCTATCGGTGAATCTAAGGCAAGCAGAGAGCGAACAGTAGAAGTTTCAAAAAACCATGCCGAAGCAGCAATGGGTGAAAAGGAATCTGAAGCAGAACGAAGAATATTTGTGCAGAAACAAGAATCCATGGCTGTAATAGGCGAAGCAGAAGCTAACAGCGAAAAAACCATTCAAGTAGCAAGAAAAATAGCTGAAGCCGAAATGGGGCAAAAAAACAGCGAAGCTGAAAGACGTATTTACATACAGAAAAAGGAAGCCGAAGCAATCAGAGGCGAAAACGAATCAAAAGCTTCTATTGTGCTTTCTAACTCAGAACTTGTTGTCAAAGAAGCCGAAGCAAGAAAAAATGCTGAAGTTGCCGTGAGAGCAGCTCAAGCCGAAATTCAAAAAGCTCAATACCTTTCTGAACTTGAAAGACTTAAAGCAGAAGAAGTTGTTAAAAAAGAAATCGAAAGACAAAAAATTGAAATCGATGCAAGAGCAGAAGCAGATAAGATAAGCATTGAAGCACAAGGTAACGCAGAAGCATTGTTGAAAAACTATGAAGCTGAAGCCGAAGGTGTTAAAAAAGTGCTGAGCGCAAAGGCTGCCGGTTATTCAGAGCTCCTTAAAAGCGTTAATAATGATCCAAAAGCTTTGGCAACATTGTTGATGGTAGAAAAAATTGAATCTATTGTTGAAAAACAGGTTGAATCTATTAAGAATCTTAAAATCGATAAGATTACAGTCTGGGATTCAGGGGCAGGCGATAACAAAAACTCTTCGACTTCAAACTTTGTTTCAAGCTTCGTAAAATCATTGCCGCCTCTGCAAGAAATCGCAGGCATGGCAGGTATCGAATTACCCGGTTACCTAGGAAAGTTACAAGAAGAATCGAAAGAAAAGGATCAGAAAAACTCCGACGATTCTTTGAGGGATTTTAGCCCGGAATCCGGCAACAAAAAACGTAAATAGTATTGACAAATTAATCTTTTAGGTGTAAAACTGACCAATGAGTTCTGACTGACTCGTCGGTCGGTTTTTTCTTTTTTATCTAATTATTAAGGGGAAGTAATGCAGCGTAAGAATCCCGATAAAATGAATAAAATTATTGAAATGGCAACTAAGCTGTTTTCTGAGCGAGATTATCACGATGTTAAGCTTGATGAAGTCGCGCGGCTTTCCGGAGTCGGAAAAGGCTCAATTTATACATATTTTAAAAGTAAAGATTATTTGTTTTTTAAATGTTTGAGTCACGGACTGGATGAGTTTACTTCAAAGGCGCTTCAAACCATAAAGAATGAGAGCTTTGACGGCGCTTTCAGAAAACTAATCGGTATGTTTGTCGAAGTTTTGGAAATAAAAGGCCCCATGTTCGCCAGCGCACGCAAGCATGGCCCAAAACTAAAATTTTCCGCAGAAGAATACAATGAATTTATTTCTATGACCAAGCAGGGAATAGATGTAATGACAGTAGCTTTTAAAAAGGGGCTTGATGAAGGTTTATTAGACGACACCTTTTTTTCGCCGCGTCAGATGGCAATAGTTTTCCAGGGCTGCTTTGATATAAGCACCGCGTTTATTTTTCACGGTGAGCGCCCATTAAACGAAGATCAATTGTATGAAGTTCTAATGAGAATATTTAAAAAACAGAGGTTAACATGAAAATATTTAAAGTTATTATATTGCTTGTTTTGTCGGTCTCAAGTGCAGCCGCTGCCGAAATAGAAATTCAGCCTTTAGATAAGGATCTGAACCCGGTCAAAGAAGAAATTTCCTTTGATAAATACAATTTCAAACTTGAAGATGCCGTTAAAATCGCTTTGCAACAAAATCGAAGCGT